>NZ_AYWU01000005.1:0-354448 GCF_000502375.1 Mesorhizobium sp. L48C026A00
CTTGCCATGATCGACATGGCCAATCGTGCCGATGTTCACATGAGGCTTTGTACGCTCGAATTTACCTTTTGCCATGTGATCTCTCCATTCCTGCTCGCCCGTGCGGGCTTTGAATTAAGTTAGCGCTGCAACCCGTTGGGGTTACGCGTATTTCTTCTGGACTTCCTGAGCGACCGCGGTGGGGACCGGCTCGTAGTGATCGAACTGCATCGTGTAGGCCGCGCGGCCCTGGCTCATCGAGCGCAAATTGTCGACGTATTTGAACATGTTGGCGAGCGGCACCATGGCGTTGACAACAACCGCCACGCCACGCGATTCCTGGCCCTGAATCTGGCCGCGACGGCCGTTCAGATCACCGATGACGCTGCCGACATAATCTTCCGGCGTCACCACTTCGACCTTCATGATCGGCTCAAGCAGCTGCACGCCAAGCTTGGGCGCCGCTTCACGGAAGCAGGCACGGCCGGCGATTTCGAAGGCGAGCACCGAGGAGTCGACATCATGGTAGGCGCCGTCGATCAGCGTCGCCTTGACGCCGATCATCGGGAAGCCGGCGAACGGGCCGGAGGTCATGACGCTGTTGATGCCCTTTTCGACACCGGGGATGTATTCCTTCGGCACGGCGCCGCCGACGATCTTGGATTCGAACAGGAATTCGCTGCTTTCCGGATTCGGCTCGAAGAGGATCTTGACACGGGCGAACTGGCCGGTGCCGCCGGTCTGCTTCTTGTGGGTGTAGTCCTGCTCGTGCCTGCGGGTGATCGTCTCGCGATAGGCCACCTGCGGCGCACCGACATTGGCCTCGACCTTGAACTCGCGACGCATGCGGTCGACGATGATGTCGAGGTGCAGTTCGCCCATGCCGGAGATGATCGTCTGGCCGCTTTCCTCGTCGGTCTTGACGCGGAAGGACGGGTCCTCGGCGGCCAGGCGATGCAGCGCAAGACCCATCTTCTCCTGGTCGTTCTTGGTCTTCGGCTCGATGGCGATCTGGATGACCGGATCGGGGAACTCCATGCGCTCGAGGATGACCGGATGCAGCGGATCGCAGAGCGTGTCGCCAGTCGTCGTGTCCTTGAGGCCGGCCAAGGCGACGATGTCGCCGGCGAAGGCCTCTTCGACGTCAGCGCGCGAATTCGCATGCATCTGCAGCATGCGGCCGATGCGCTCCTTCTTGCCCTTCACCGTATTGTCGACCGAAATGCCCTTGGTGAGCTTGCCCGAATAGATGCGGGCAAAGGTGAGCGAGCCGACGAACGGGTCGTTCATGATCTTGAAGGCGAGCATCGACAGCGGCTCGCTGTCGTCGGCGTGACGCTCGATCTCGGCGTCGGTCTTGGCGTCGACGCCCTTGATGGCCGGAACGTCGGCCGGCGACGGCAGATATTCGACGACTGCGTCGAGCAGCGGCTGCACGCCCTTGTTCTTGAAGGCCGAGCCGCAGAACATCGGGTAGAACTTCACCGCGATGGTGCCCTTGCGGATCAGAG
The DNA here is from genome assembly GCF_000502375.1 of Mesorhizobium sp. L48C026A00. Classification (NCBI taxonomy): domain Bacteria; kingdom Pseudomonadati; phylum Pseudomonadota; class Alphaproteobacteria; order Hyphomicrobiales; family Phyllobacteriaceae; genus Mesorhizobium; species Mesorhizobium sp. L48C026A00. The sequence goes on from NZ_AYWU01000005.1 coordinate 1,491, forward strand.
CGCGGATCTCGTCATTGCTGGGCATCTTGCCTTCGAGGTAATTCTCGAGCGCCGTCTCGTCCATTTCGACGGCGGCCTCGATCATCTTCTCGCGATATTCTTCGGCGCGAGCCTTGAGGTCGTCGGGGATCTCGACGACGTCCCAGGCGGCGCCCAGCGTCTCGTCGCGCCAGACCAGCGCGTTCATCTCGACGAGATCGACGACACCCTTGAACTCGGTCTCAGCGCCGATCGGCAGCTGCATGACGACAGCCTGCGCACCGAGGCGCGAGCCGATCATTTCGACCGAGCGATAAAAATCCGCGCCGATCTTGTCCATCTTGTTGCAGAAGATCATGCGCGGCACGCGGTACTTGTCGGCCTGGCGCCAGACGGTCTCCGTCTGCGGCTCGACACCGGCGTTGGCGTCGAGCAGCGCAATGGCGCCGTCGAGCACGCGCAGCGAACGCTCGACCTCGATGGTGAAGTCGACATGGCCGGGAGTGTCGATGATGTTGAAGCGGTGCATCTTGCCGTCACGAGCCTTCCAGAAGGTCGTGGTCGCGGCGGACGTGATGGTGATGCCGCGCTCCTGCTCCTGCTCCATCCAATCCATGGTGGCAGCGCCGTCATGGACTTCGCCGATCTTGTGCGACTTGCCCGTGTAGTAGAGGACGCGCTCGGTGGTCGTCGTCTTGCCGGCGTCGATATGCGCCATGATACCGAAATTGCGGTAGTCTTCGATTTTATATTCGCGGGCCATGGGAGGTGCCTCTTCAGTCTCGTTCGCGCTTTACCAGCGGTAGTGCGCGAAGGCGCGGTTGGCTTCTGCCATCTTGTGGGTGTCTTCACGCTTCTTGACGGCGGTGCCGCGGTTGTTGGCCGCGTCCATCAGCTCGCCGGAGAGGCGGTCGACCATCGTGGTCTCGTTGCGGTTGCGGGCGGCGGCGATCAGCCAGCGGATGGCCAGCGCCTGACGGCGCTCGGGGCGCACGTCGACCGGAACCTGATAGGTGGCGCCGCCGACGCGGCGCGAACGCACTTCCACATGCGGCGCGACATTGTCGAGCGCCTGATGGAAGACCGTGACCGGCTCCTGCTTGGTCTTGGACTGGACCTGGTCGAGCGCGCCGTAGACGATGGTCTCGGCAACCGACTTCTTGCCGTCATACATGACGGCGTTCATGAACTTGGTGACGATCAGATCGCCGAACTTCGGGTCCGGATTGATCTCACGCTTTTCTGCACTGTGACGACGGGACATTTTTTCTCTGCCTCAATTCTGCGTGGTGGCCTGGATCCCGGATCGTCGCCTGGCGCCGTCCGGGATGACCTTGGCTACGCTTCGGTCACTTCGGACGCTTGGCGCCGTACTTCGAACGGCGCTGCTTGCGGTTCTTCACACCCTGCGTGTCGAGCACGCCGCGGATGATATGGTAGCGGACGCCCGGAAGATCCTTGACGCGGCCGCCGCGGATCATCACCACCGAGTGCTCCTGAAGGTTGTGGCCTTCGCCGGGGATGTAGCCGATCACTTCAAAACCATTGGTCAGGCGGATCTTGGCCACCTTGCGCAGCGCCGAGTTCGGCTTCTTCGGCGTCGTTGTGTAGACGCGCGTGCAGACGCCCCGCTTCTGCGGGTTCTGCTGCATGGCCGGGACCTTGTTGCGCTTCACCGGCGCAATGCGCGGCTTGCGGATCAGCTGGTTGACGGTAGGCATTAAACCCTCTTGTCTCTCAATTCCGTGTCTCGCCCGGTCAGGGCCGCTCAAAGCGTCATTTCCATACGCAAAGTCGGGCCACAAACCGCGCCTCGCGGTCTTACCCGAACAAATGGCAGAGGAAGCGGAAACCGCTTCATGCACGCCGGAAATGTCTTTTCGCTCGTAAAACGAACCCTGTTTGAGGCAAACTCCAAAGCGTGTCGCTTCGGAAGGGAGAGCCTCACATCGGTTCTGACTGGGCGGCTTCTACTCGCAAGCCTGTTGCCCGTCAACCCCGGAGCACCAAATATTACGCTGAAACCGAGGCTTGGCAGCCATGCGAAAAGCGCATGTAATTTTCTTTCGCCATTTTGCAAGAGCAAGGAAGAAAGTGACCGGCCGTCGGCTGTTGCATAGCCACGCTTCATGCGAAAAAGCGACATGAACAGCGCAAATCCCCTCGCCCGGAGGAATCGGCCCGTGAACGACAATGATGAGCGCCCGGTCACCATCATCACCGGCCGGGCGTGGAAAAGAAAGGGCGGCAAGCCGGAAGGCGTCCACCTCATGCTGGTCGCGCCCGACGACGATTCGGCGGTGCGCCGGGCGCTCGAATCACTCGCGGCCGAAGGCTACGCCGAGGCGGAGCTCGACCAGATCGGCGACCTCGACGGCGTGCCCGACGAAGAGCCGCATTTGTCGGCCTATCAGGGCGCGCTCGAAGGCGAAGTGTCGATCGTCACCTTCGACGTGCCGCTGTGACCAGCCATGTCCCTGGCCGTCGCGGTTTGGGGCCGTCGCGGTCTGGCACTGCTTGCCCGGTATCGGTTCTCTGGTAAGAACCAAGCGCAATATCAACCTGCGGAGTCCCCATGTCCCTGAATAGCGGTCCCATCAAGCTCGGCATCGTCGGCGTGGGAAAGATCGTTCGCGACCAGCACCTTCCGGCCCTGGCCAAAGACCGCGACTACCGCCTCGTCGCCGCCGCCAGCCGGCACGGCAAGGTGGACGGCATCGCGAATTTTCCTGATATCGAGACGATGCTCGACGCCGTGCCCGAACTCGAGGCCGTATCGCTCTGCATGCCGCCGCAGTTCCGCTACGACGCCGCGCGGACAGCGCTCGAAGCAAAAAAGCATGTTTTTCTGGAAAAGCCACCCGGCGCCACCGTCAGCGAGGTCGAAGACCTGAAAGCACTGGCGGCGGCAAACGGCGTCTCGCTGTTTGCCAGTTGGCATTCGCGCTATGCGCCGGCGGTTGAAGCGGCGCGCGCATTTTTAGGCTCGACCCAGATCAGGTCGGCCGCCATCAACTGGAAGGAGGACGTGCGCCGCTGGCACCCGAACCAGGACTGGATCTGGGCGCCGGGCGGCTTCGGCGTCTTCGATCCCGGCATCAACGCGCTGTCGATCGCGACCCACATATTGCCGGCGATGTTCATCAGCTCGGCGATCCTCGATTTTCCCGAAAACCGCGCCGCCCCGATCGCCGCCCATATTGCCTTCCGCACCTCGAACGGCTTGCCGGTGGCGATGGAACTCGACTGGCGCCAGACCGGCCCGCAAAGCTGGGACATCCTGGCCGAGACCGACAAGGGCGCGATGGTGCTGTCTGGCGGCGGCGCAAAACTCGCGGTCGACGGCCGCGTCGTTCACGACGAGCCGGAAGCGGAGTATCCGATGCTCTACAGGCGTTTCGCCGAGATTGTGCGCGCCGGCGTTTCCGACGTCGATCTCGCTCCGTTGCAGCATGTCGCCGACGCTTTTATGCTCGGCAAGCGCAATGTGGTGGAAGCGTTTTTCGATTGACGCCGCGGCGCTGCAAGGAGTGGCCTTCGCTCCGGCCCTGACCATCTTGCAAGCGTCGCGCCGCCCCTCATCTGGCTGCCGCCATCTTCTCCCCGTGAACGGGGAGAAGGACGCCGTCATCAAAGATTTCGCCGTACTCCAGCGTCCCTCCAGCCAGCTTCTTTCTCCCCGTTTACGGGGAGAAATGCCCGGCAGGGCAATGAGGGGCGCCGGAACGATCGAAACAAGTCGCAACACTCGACGACGCCTCCTCCAGTCCGTCGCCAACCTCAACTCACAAAAAAGCCGCCGGGTTGCCCCGACGGCCTAGTTGCCTGAGATCTTTACCCGCCGCGCTTACTGCGCGGCGGAAGCCATGTCGGTCAGCATCGGATCGGCGACCTCGACGCCCGACGCCTTGCGGCGCTCGTCGATGATCAGTTCGTCGCGCGAGGTGGCGATGCGCCGGATCTGGCTCATCGTGCCGCCGGTGCCGGCCGGGATCAGACGGCCGACGATGACGTTTTCCTTCAGCCCCTGCAGCATGTCGGTTTTGCCGGCAACCGCCGCTTCGGTCAGCACCCGGGTCGTCTCCTGGAAGGAGGCGGCCGAGATGAAGGACGGCGTCTGCAGCGAGGCCTTGGTGATGCCCAACAGCACCGGCTGGCCTTCGGCCGGCTTCTTGCCGTCCTCGACCAGGCGCTCGTTGACCTCTTCCAGCTCGATCACGTCGACGTGGTCGCCCGGAATGTAGGTCGAGTCGCCCTGCGCGGTGATCTCGACCTTCTGCAGCATCTGGCGAACGATCACCTCGATGTGCTTGTCGTTGATCGACACGCCCTGCAGACGGTAGACCTCCTGGATCTCGTTGACGAGGTAGGACGCAAGCGCCTCCACGCCCTTGATCGCAAGGATGTCGTGCGGCGCCGGATTGCCGTCGAGGATGTAGTCGCCCTTCTCGATGACGTCGCCGTCCTGGAGATGGAACGGCTTGCCCTTCGGGATCAGGTATTCGACCGGCTCAAGCGTCGAGTCATGTGGCTCGATGATGATGCGACGCTTGTTCTTGTAGTCGCGGCCGAAGCGGATCGTGCCATCGATCTCGGCGATGATGGCGTGATCCTTCGGACGGCGTGCCTCGAACAGTTCGGCAACACGCGGCAGACCGCCGGTGATGTCCTTGGTCTTGGCGCTTTCCATCGGGATACGCGCCAGCACGTCGCCGGGGCGAACCTGTGCACCCGGCTCGACCGAAAGAATGGCCTCGACCGAGAGCAGGAAGCGAGCGTCGCCGCCCTTCGACAGTTTGCCGACCTTGCCCTTGGCGTCCTGGACTACGATCGCCGGCTTGAGGTCGTTGCCGCGCGGCGTCGAACGCCAGTCGATGACCTCGCGCTTGGTGATGCCGGTCGATTCGTCGGCCGTTTCCTGGACGGAAATGCCGTCGACCAGATCCTCGAACGCCACCTTGCCCTCGATTTCGGTGAGGACCGGGCGGGTATAGGGATCCCACTCGGCGATGCGCTGGCCGCGCTTCACCTTGTCGCCATCGTCCACGAAGATGCGCGAACCATAGGTGAGGCGGTGCGTGGCGCGCTCCTTGCCGGCCTCGTCGAGGATCAGCACGGCCATGTTGCGGCCCATGACCATCTGCTGGCCGTCGGAGTTGCGCACCACGTTGCGGTTGCGGATCTCGACCTTGCCCTCATACGAGGCTTCAAGGAACGACGAGTCCACCACCTGCGCCGTACCGCCCATGTGGAAGGTACGCATGGTGAGCTGGGTGCCCGGCTCGCCGATCGACTGCGCCGCGATGACGCCGACGGCCTCGCCCTGGTTGACCGGGGTGCCGCGGGCCAGATCGCGTCCGTAGCAGACCGCGCAGACACCGACCCTGACGTCGCAAGTCAGCGCCGAGCGGATGCGGACCGACTGGACGCCGGCCTTTTCGATCTGCTCGACGTCGCGTTCGTCCATCAGCGTTCCGGCCTTGACCAGAACCTCACCGGTGACCGGATGCGTGATGTCGTCGAGCGCCGTGCGGCCGAGAACCCGCTGGCCGACGGAAGCGACGACCTGGCCGGCATCGACGATCGGCTGCATGGTGAGGCCCTTGTCGGTGCCGCAGTCGACGGAGTTGACGATGCAGTCCTGCGCCACGTCGACCAGACGACGGGTGAGGTAACCCGAGTTCGCCGTCTTCAAGGCGGTGTCGGCCAGACCCTTGCGGGCGCCGTGGGTCGAGTTGAAATACTCGAGCACGGTCAGGCCTTCCTTGAAGTTCGAGATGATCGGCGTCTCGATGATTTCACCGCTCGGCTTGGCCATCAGGCCGCGCATACCGGCAAGCTGACGCATCTGGGTGGGCGAGCCGCGCGCACCGGAGTGCGACATCATGTAGATCGAGTTCATCGGCTTTTGACGACCATTGTCCTCGAACTCGACCGCCTTGATGCGGGCCATCATCTCGTCGGCGACCTTTTCCGAGCACTTGGCCCAGGCGTCGACGACCTTGTTGTACTTCTCGCCCTGGGTGATCAGGCCGTCATTGTACTGCTGCTCGTATTCCTTGGCCAAGGCCTCGGTGTCGGAAACCAGCTTGATCTTGGCATCCGGGATCAGCATGTCGTCCTTGCCGAACGAAATGCCGGCGCGGCAGGCGTGGCTGAAGCCGAGGGCCATGATCCGATCGCAGAAAATGACCGTCTCCTTCTGACCGCAATGGCGGTAGACGGTGTCGATCATCTTGGAGATGTTCTTCTTGGTCATCTCCTGGTTGGCGGTCTCGTACGGCACGTTGGCGTTCTTCGGCAGAAGCTCGCCGATGATCATGCGGCCGGGCGTGGTGTCGTAGATTTTCGACACGACCTTGCCGTCGGCATCGACCGTGCGGAAGCGGCCCTTGATCTTGGAGTGCAGCGTCACCGCCTTGGTCTCGAGCGCGTGCTGGAGTTCGCCCATATCGGCAAACACCATGCCCTCGCCCGGCTCGTTCTGGTTGACGATCGAGAGATAGTAGAGACCCAGAACCATGTCCTGCGACGGCACGATGATCGGCGCGCCGGAAGCCGGGTGCAGGATGTTGTTGGTCGACATCATCAGCACGCGGGCTTCAAGCTGTGCTTCCAGCGACAGCGGCACGTGAACCGCCATCTGGTCGCCGTCGAAGTCGGCGTTGAAGGCCGTGCAGACCAGCGGGTGAAGCTGGATCGCCTTGCCTTCGATCAGGATCGGCTCGAACGCCTGGATGCCGAGACGGTGCAGCGTCGGCGCACGGTTCAAGAGCACCGGATGCTCGCGGATGACCTCGTCGAGGATATCCCAGACCTCCGGACGCTCCTTCTCGACCAGCTTCTTCGCCTGCTTGACGGTCGAGGAATAACCCTTGGCGTCGAGACGGGCATAGATGAAGGGCTTGAACAGTTCGAGCGCCATCTTCTTCGGCAGGCCGCACTGGTGCAGCTTGAGCTCCGGACCGGTCACGATGACCGAGCGGCCGGAATAGTCGACGCGCTTGCCGAGCAGGTTCTGGCGGAACCGGCCCTGCTTGCCCTTCAGCATGTCGGACAGCGACTTCAGCGGACGCTTGTTGGCGCCGGTGATGACGCGGCCGCGACGGCCGTTGTCGAACAGCGCGTCGACGGCTTCCTGCAGCATGCGCTTTTCATTGCGCACGATGATGCCGGGCGCGCGCAGCTCGATCAGCCGCTTTAGGCGGTTGTTGCGGTTGATGACGCGGCGATAGAGATCGTTGAGATCGGACGTGGCGAAGCGGCCGCCGTCCAGGGGAACCAGCGGGCGCAGGTCCGGCGGGATCACCGGGACCACCTTCATGATCATCCATTCCGGACGGTTGCCGGACTCCATGAAGTTCTCGACGACCTTGAGCCGCTTCAAATACTTCTTCTGCTTGAGCTCGGACGTGGTCGAAGCCAGCTCCGAACGCAGGTCGCCGGCGATCTTCTCCAGGTCCATGCCGGCCAGAAGGTCGTGGATGGCCTCGGCGCCGATCATGGCGGTGAACGAATCTTCGCCATATTCGTCGACGGCCATCATGTACTCTTCCTCGCTGAGCAGCTGGTGCTCCTTCAGCGCGGTGAGGCCGGGCTCAGTGACGATGTAATTCTCGAAGTAGAGAACGCGCTCGATGTCCTTCAGCGTCATATCGAGCAGCGTGCCGATACGCGACGGCAGCGACTTCAGGAACCAGATATGGGCGACCGGCGCGGCCAGCTCGATATGGCCCATGCGCTCGCGACGGACGCGCGACAGCGTGACTTCGACGCCGCACTTCTCGCAGATGACGCCCTTGTACTTCATGCGCTTGTACTTGCCGCACAGGCATTCGTAGTCCTTGATCGGGCCGAAAATGCGCGCGCAGAACAGGCCGTCGCGCTCCGGCTTGAAGGTGCGGTAGTTGATGGTCTCCGGCTTCTTGATCTCGCCGAACGACCAGGACAGAATCTTCTCAGGGCTGGCGAGCGAAATCCGGATGGAATCGAACACCTGTGCAGGCGCCTGGGGATTGAAGAGATTCATGACCTCTTGGTTCATGCCGTTCTCCTTTTCGGGGGCATCGAAAACCCCTTGCATCTAGCGCGGGCCAAACGCCCGCCGACTTGATCGGCCATCGGCCGAGAAAACTTTTGTTTGAGCATGATCTTGGCCGAAAACCGGTAACCACTTTTCGGGATCATGCTCGGCGTCCGGTCGCGGGGATCCGCGACCGGACGTCTTGCTTATTCGGCCGCGTCGGGCAGCCGGATCGNGTCCGGTCGCGGGGATCCGCGACCGGACGTCTTGCTTATTCGGCCGCGTCGGGCAGCCGGATCGGGTTGTCGTCGAGCTTGGTGTTCTCCAGCTCGACATTGAGGCCCAGAGAACGCATTTCCTTGACGAGAACATTGAAGCTCTCGGGGATGCCGGCCTCGAAGGTGTCGTCGCCTCTGACGATCGCCTCATAGACCTTGGTGCGGCCGGCGACGTCGTCCGACTTCACCGTCAGCATCTCCTGCAGCGTGTAGGCGGCGCCGTACGCTTCGAGCGCCCAGACCTCCATCTCGCCGAAGCGCTGGCCACCGAACTGCGCCTTGCCGCCCAGCGGCTGCTGGGTAACGAGCGAGTACGGCCCGATCGAACGCGCGTGGATCTTGTCGTCCACAAGATGGTGAAGCTTGAGCATATATATGTAGCCCATCGTCACTTTGCGATCGAACGGCTCGCCGGTGCGTCCGTCATAGAGCTGCGACTGACCGCTGGTGTGCAGGCCCGCCTGCTCCAGCATGATGTTGATGTCGGCCTCGTGCGCGCCGTCGAACACCGGTGTCGCGATAGAGACGCCGCGGCGCATCTGCTCGCTGAGGCGAACGACGCTCTCGTCGTCATAGTCGCGGACCGGCTCGTTGCGGTCGTTGGCCGGCATGAAGCTCTCGAGCGTCTTGCGCAGCGGCTTGATGTCGCCGCCTGTCTTGTACGCGTCGATCAGCTCGCCGATCTTCCTGCCCATTCCGGCGCAAGCCCAGCCCAGATGCGTCTCCAGGATCTGGCCGACATTCATGCGGCTCGGCACACCCAGCGGGTTGAGCACGATATCGGCATGCGTGCCGTCCTCGAGGAACGGCATGTCCTCGACCGGAACGATCCGCGACACGACACCCTTGTTGCCGTGCCGGCCGGCCATCTTGTCGCCGGGCTGCATCTTGCGCTTCACGGCCACGAAGACCTTGACCATCTTCATGACGCCGGGAGGCATCTCGTCGCCGCGCTGCACCTTCTCGACCTTGTCCATGAAACGCTGTTCGAGCGCCTTCTTGGAATCGTCGTACTGGCCACGCAGGGCTTCCAGTTCGCTCTGGAGCTTTTCGTTCTCCACCGCAAACTGCCACCACTGCGAACGCGGATACTCGTCGAGCGTATCCTTCGACAGCTTCGAGCCTTTCTTGAAACCCTTCGGCCCGGCAATCGCATCCTTGCCGACGAGAACGTCGGACAGGCGCGAATAGACGTTGCGGTCGAGGATCGCCTGCTCGTCGTCGCGGTCCTTGGCGAGGCGTTCGATCTCCTCGCGTTCGATCGCCATGGCGCGCTCGTCCTTCTCCACGCCGTGGCGGTTGAAGACGCGCACTTCGACGACGGTGCCGAAGGTTCCGGGCGGCATGCGCATGGAGGTGTCACGCACGTCCGATGCCTTTTCGCCAAAAATGGCGCGCAGAAGCTTTTCTTCCGGCGTCATCGGGCTTTCACCCTTCGGCGTGATCTTGCCAACCAGGATGTCGCCCGGCTGCACTTCCGCACCGATATAGACGATGCCGGCCTCGTCGAGGTTCTTCAGCGCTTCTTCCGAGACGTTGGGGATGTCGCGGGTGATTTCCTCCGGCCCGAGCTTGGTATCGCGCGCCATGACCTCGAACTCCTCGATGTGGATCGAGGTGAAGACGTCATCGGCGACGATGCGCTCGGACAAGAGGATCGAGTCCTCGTAGTTGTAGCCGTTCCACGGCATGAACGCGACCAGCACGTTGCGGCCGAGCGCCAGATCGCCGAGCTCGGTCGACGGACCGTCGGCGATGATGTCACCCTTGTTGACCAGGTCGCCCATGCGCACCAGCGGACGCTGGTTGATGCAGGTGTTCTGGTTCGAACGCTGGAACTTCATCAGCCGGTAGATGTCGACGCCCGACTTGCCGGGATCGAGATCTTCCGTGGCGCGGATGACGATACGCGTCGCGTCGACCTGGTCGACGATGCCGCCGCGGCGGGCGCCGATGGCGGCGCCGGAGTCACGGGCGACGATCGGCTCCATGCCGGTGCCGACGAACGGCGCTTCGGCGCGCACCAGCGGCACGGCCTGACGCTGCATGTTCGAGCCCATCAGCGCACGGTTGGCGTCGTCGTTCTCGAGGAACGGGATCAGGGCCGCGGCCACCGATACCATCTGCTTGGGCGACACGTCCATCAGATCGACGTTTTCGCGCGGCGCCATCATCACTTCGCCGGCATTGCGGCAAATGACGAATTCGTCGACGAAACCACCATTCTTGTCGAGCTCGGCATTGGCCTGCGCGACGTGGTGCTTGGCCTCTTCCATCGCGGAGAGATAGACGACCTCATTGGTCAGCTTGCCGTTGACGATCTTGCGGTACGGGCTCTCGATGAAGCCATACTTGTTGACGCGCGCAAATGTGGCCAGCGAGTTGATCAGACCGATGTTCGGGCCTTCCGGCGTCTCGATCGGGCAGATGCGGCCGTAATGCGTCGGATGCACGTCGCGCACCTCGAAGCCGGCGCGCTCGCGGGTCAGACCACCGGGTCCAAGCGCCGAGAGACGGCGCTTGTGGGTGATCTCCGACAGCGGGTTGGTCTGATCCATGAACTGCGACAGCTGCGAGGAACCGAAGAACTCGCGCACGGCGGCAGCCGCCGGCTTGGCGTTGATCAGGTCCTGCGGCATCACCGTATCGATCTCGATCGAGGACATGCGTTCCTTGATCGCGCGCTCCATGCGCAAGAGGCCGACGCGGTACTGGTTCTCCATCAGCTCGCCGACCGAGCGCACGCGGCGATTGCCGAGATTGTCGATGTCGTCGATCTCGCCCTTGCCGTCGCGCAGTTCGACCAGCGTCTTGACCACGGCCAGGATGTCGTCCTTGCGCAGCACGCGCACGGTGTCCTCGGCCTTGAGCTCGAGGCGCATGTTCATCTTGACGCGGCCGACGGCCGACAGGTCATAGCGCTCGCTGTCGAAGAACAGCGAGTTGAACATGGCTTCGGCGGTTTCCAGCGTCGGTGGCTCGCCGGGGCGCATGACCCGGTAGATGTCGAACAGCGCGTCCTGGCGGCTCTCGTTCTTGTCGACGTTGAGCGTGTTGCGGATATAGGCGCCGACATTGACGTGGTCGATGTCGAGAACCTTGATCTCGTCGTCGCCGGCGGCGAGAAGCACTTTTAGCGTCTTTTCGTCGATCTCGTCGCCGGCTTCGAGGAAAATCTCGCCGGTCGCATAGTTGACGATGTCCTCGGCAAGGTAGTTGCCGAGCAGATCCTCGTCGGTCGCCTTGATCGCCTTGAGACCCTTTTCGCCGAGCTGACGGGCCTGGCGTGCGGTGATCTTCTTGCCGGCCTCGACGACGACCTCGTTGGTGTCTGCATCGATCAGGTCGCCGACAGCCTTGAGGCCGCGGAAACGCTCGACGTTGAACGGGATGCGCCAGTGGTCGCCGGCGCGCTTGTAGGTGATCTTGTTGTAGAAGGTCGACAGGATCTCCTCGGCGTCCATGCCGAGCGCCATCAGCAGCGACGTCACCGGGATCTTGCGGCGGCGGTCGATGCGGGCGTGCACGACGTCCTTCGAATCGAACTCGATGTCGAGCCACGAACCGCGATAGGGAATGACGCGCGCGGCAAACAGCAGCTTGCCCGACGAGTGCGACTTGCCCTTGTCATGGTCGAAGAAGACGCCCGGCGAACGGTGCATCTGCGAGACGATGACGCGCTCGGTGCCATTGACGATGAAGGTGCCGTTCAAGGTCATGAGCGGCATGTCGCCCATGTAGACGTCCTGCTCCTTGATGTCCTTGATCGACTTGGCGCCGGTATCCTCGTCGATATCGAACACGATGAGGCGCAGCGTCACCTTGAGCGGCGCGGCATAGGTCAGGTCGCGCTGACGGCATTCGTCAACGTCGAATTTCGGTGCTTCGAACTCGTACTTGACGAATTCCAGCATCGAGGAGCCGGAAAAGTCGGAAATCGGGAACACCGATTTGAAAACCGCCTGCAGTCCCTCGTCAGGACGCCCGCCCTTGGGCTCCTCGACCATCAGGAACTGGTCATAGGATGCCTTCTGAACCTCGATCAGGTTCGGCATCTCCGCAACTTCCGGAATCTTTCCGAAGAATTTGCGTACGCGTCTGCGGCCATTGAAAGTTTGTGTCTGGGCCATCGTCGCTCCTTAGCTCGATTCTCGGGGCGAGCCTCGCCGCGGCTCGCCTTGCATTCTCGGCCACCTTCGGCGGCGGCCTTTATTTGTTCACCCGCCACCTGTCGGTGGCCGGCCAAAACGGGAGAAAACCCGTTTCCTGAAGGCCGGCTTACGGCCCTCAGGAAAGAGGTTTTCGTACTCTTCGCGTTACGCAGCCTCCCTTCGCGCCAAGGGAGCGGCGGACGGCGCGAAGCCGCCCGCCGATATCAAACGCTTACTTCAGTTCGACCTTGGCGCCGGCTGCTTCCAGCTGGGCCTTGAACTTGTCCGCGTCGGCCTTGGAAACAGCTTCCTTGACCGGCTTCGGAGCCGCCTCGACCAGGTCCTTGGCTTCCTTGAGGCCAAGACCGGTGATGGCGCGAACTTCCTTGATGACGTTGATCTTCTGAGCGCCCGCCTCGGTGAGGACGACGTCGAATTCCGTCTTTTCCTCGACCGGAGCAGCAGCAGCCGCAGCACCGCCGGCGGCAGCAACCGCCACCGGAGCAGCAGCGGAAACGCCCCACTTTTCTTCCAGAAGCTTCGACAGCTCGGCCGCCTCCAGGACGGTCAGCTTCGAAAGGTCGTCTACGATCTTTGCCAGATCAGCCATTGCAATATTCCTTCATAAGGTTCGAACGTGTGTTTGTGATAGCGAGGAACGGCCTCATGCCGCCTCGTCCTTCCGGGCGTAAGCGCCGATGACGCGCGCGACCGAAGCCGCAGGCGCATTGACGATCTGGGCGATCCGGGTTGCCGGCGTGGCGATCATGCCAACCAGCCTGGCGCGCAGCTCATCGAGCGACGGAAGTGTGGCGAGTGCCTTCACACCGTCGGCGTTGAGCGAGGTGGTGCCCATTGCGCCGCCGAGAATGACGAGCTTGTCATTTCCCTTGGCGAAATCGGACGCGACCTTCGGCGCCGCAATCGGATCCTCCGAATAGGCGATCAGCGTCTGTCCCTTGAACAGGTCGATGATCGATGCGGAGTCCGTGCCCTGAAGAGCGATTTTGGCGAGACGGTTCTTCGCGACTTTGACGGTGCCACCGGCGACACGCATTTTCGACCGAAGGTCGTTCATTTGCGCGACGGTAATACCGGCGTAGTGGGCCACGACGACTGAACCAGCGCCCGAAAACGCTTCATTCAGGCCCGTGACGAGTTCGCGTTTTTCCGCTCTGTCCACTGCCTATCTCCAGTTGACCCCAATCCTGTTAACGGGAACATTCCCATTACGAGGACAGGTGTCGGGTTGCCTTTTGCCGGCCGGGCCATCCAGTAACGGATCTCCCGAACGACGCTCGAGGATCCTGCCCCCTTTCGCCACACCAGCCGGCAAGCCGAATGGTGCGCAGACAAAAGGCAAACACGGTTCGAACCTTTCATTGGAGCAATCGCTCCGTTGTCCGGTCTTCACCCGTCTCATGCAGGCCCACATGAATTAAGGCCCCCCTTGAACCAAGGCCTGGGGCCGCCCGCAATCTCGGACAGGATGTCCGGAAGCCTTCCGACTTCCGGTACCGGGCCGCCGAGATAAATCGGAGGCCCGGAATTCTGTTTGCGGATCAGCCCTTTTAGCGGCAGATCCAAATGGTTCGTATCAGGACGCTGCCAGCGTCGAGACGTCGAGCTTGAGGCCAGGTCCCATCGTCGAGGTGACCGACACCTTCTTGACGTAGTTGCCCTTGGCACCAGGCGGCTTCGCCTTGGTTACCGCGTCAGCGAAGGCGCGAACATTCTCTTCCAGCGCCTTGACGTCGAACGAGATCTTGCCGACGCCGCCATGAACGATGCCGGCCTTCTCGACGCGGAACTCGACCGCGCCACCCTTCGACGCCTTGACGGCGGCGGTAACGTCGGTGGTGACAGTGCCGACCTTCGGGTTCGGCATCATGCCACGCGGGCCGAGCACCTTGCCGAGACGGCCGACCAGCGGCATCATGTCCGGCGTAGCGATGCAGCGATCGAAGTCGATCGTGCCCTTCTGGACGATGTCGACTAGATCCTCGGCGCCAACGATATCGGCGCCGGCCGCCTTGGCTTCCTCGGCCTTGTCGCCACGCGCGAAAACCGCGACGCGGACGGTACGGCCGGTGCCGTTCGGCAGGTTGACCACGCCACGGACCATCTGGTCGGCATGGCGCGGGTCGACACCCAGGTTCATCGCGATTTCAACGGTCTCGTCGAACTTCACCGAGGACCGGTCCTTGAGCAGCTTCAGCGCATCACCCAAGGCATAGGCCTTGTTGGGGTCGATGCCTTCGCGGGTCTTCGATACACGCTTTGCAATCTTTGCCATGATCTCAGCCCACCACTTCCAGACCCATCGAGCGGGCGGAGCCCTCGACCATGCGCATGGCCCCCTCGATATCGGTCGCGTTCAGATCCTTCATCTTCTGCTCGGCGATGGCGCGCACCTTGTCGCGGCCGATCGTGCCGGCCTTGACCTTGCCCGGCTCCTTCGAGCCCGACTTCAGGTTTGCGGCCTTCTTCAGGAAGTAGCTCACCGGCGGCGTCTTCATGACGAAGGTGAACGACTTGTCCTGGTAGTAGGTGATCACGACCGGAACCGGCGATCCCTTTTCCATTTCCTGGGTCTGCGCGTTGAACGCCTTGCAGAACTCCATGATGTTGATGCCGCGCTGACCAAGCGCCGGTCCGATCGGGGGCGACGGCGTCGCCGAGCCCGCGGAAACCTGGAGCTTGAGCTGGCCTGCAATTTTCTTAGCCATCTCTTCCTGCCTTTATCTCATGCCGGCCCAAAATCTGGGCAACACCGGCGGTTGCAGTCTGGTGGTGCGGTTCCTGCAGCGGGCTAAAGCCGCATTCGCCTCCCACCCGTTTTGGCGGCGATTTCCACGCCGCCTCCCTCACCGCCGAATTGGCGACAAGGATTTCGGATCAGCCCTTTTCGACCTGTCCGAATTCGAGATCGACCGGCACGGCGCGCCCGAAGATCGAAACCTCCACCTTGAGCCGCGCCCGCTCCTCGTCCACTTCCTGGACGAAACCGTTGAACGAGGCGAACGGACCGTCCGAGACGCGGATCGCCTCGCCGATCTCGAAAGTGACCGACGGCTTCGGCCGCTCGACGCCTTCCTGCACCTGGTTCAGGATGCGCTGGGCCTCGGCCTCGGTGATCGGCACCGGCTTCGAATCACCCAGGAAGCCGGTGACCTTCGGCGTATTCTTCACGAGCGAGAACACTGCGTCGGTCAGGTTGGCCTTCAGCAGCACGTAGCCCGGGAAGAACTTGCGCTCGGCATCGACCTTGCGGCCGCGGCGTATCTCGACGACCTTCTCGGTAGGCACCACGATCTGCTCGATGTCAGCGGACAGGCCTTTCTGCTTGGCCTTGTTCTCGATGTCCTCAGCGACCTTTTTTTCAAAGTTCGAATAGGCGTGGACGATGTACCACCGCGCAGTCATTTCAAGGCTTCTCCGTAATCGCCGGACTCAGCGTCCAATGCCCAGAATCTGCTCGACCGCGAGGCCCATGAGCTGATCGGCAGTAAAGAAAAAGATCATCGCGATCACAGCGAACGCCAGAACCATCACCGTCGAGATCATCGTTTCGCGACGCGACGGCCAAGTCACCTTGGCGGTCTCCGCGCGAACCTGCTGGAGAAAGACGAATGGATTTGTGGTTTTCGAAGCCATGTGCCGCTCTGTCTGCAAGACCCGTTGACCGGATCTCCTGGATGATCCCGCTGGCCGGGATGTGCCGCCTGAGCCTGTGTTCGCGCCGAATCAGCGCAATCATTTCGCCCATGCAAATCGGACGCGTAAAGCCGGCTTCCCAGCTCCACGCGTCGCGTGTCTGTTTCGTCTACATAAAACCGATTCTTGATCCACGCAAGTGGCAAGTGTCCGCTTTATGCCAAACGCCGCCTCGGAACCATCCAGTCGTCCCGTCCCGGCTATGGCGCTCTTATGCCTCAAGACAGCCTATATGGCAAGCCACCGCGCGATTTTCAAAAGGTCGATGCGCGGAAGACGAGAAATTTTTTCATGAATTGGCCATTTCGAAAAATGGCACGGGCAGCAGGGCTCGAACCTACGACCTGCGGTTTTGGAGACCGCCGCTCTACCAACTGAGCTATGCCCGTATCGCGCGCTGCTATTTCATAAAGCGGACAAGAACTCAAGTCGAGTTTTCAGGCGTGGCCGCGCCGGGCTGCAATCGTCGAAATCCGAGGGCCAGCGCCCAGGCGCATATCAGAAGTTCGAGGGCAAAAGTCCAATGCAACATGAAGCTCATGACCCAGTTGCGATACATCGCCGGAACCGTGACGAGTTCGAGCGCGCGCCGGTCGAACGGCATCAGCCACATGATAGGCGACGCCACGCTGTCCAGGATCATGTGTATCATTGCGGCGGCAAAGAAGGCGCCGACCGGGGCCAGATATCGCGGATTCCGCCATTTCGCGACCGACAGTGCCACAAGGCCAACCGCTGCCCAGAAGAGCGGCCAGTGCGTGACGTAGGCGTGGTGATGGGTTCGTCCGCCATCGACGAAATGGAAATAGACCATGTCGAGGTCCGGGACGACGCTGCCGAGCATTGCCGCCGCCATGATCCCCGATCTGCCGGGCCAACGGTTTCGTGCGAAACTACCGAGTATGTAGCCAGCCGGAAGATGAGCGATCAGCATCGTCAAACCTTGTTCATTGCCGAATCGGTCGAACGTCGCGGCGGATTGTGGCGCATTCAGGAAGGACTGCCCCGCCTCGCCTTATCGCGCTCGGCTGGGGTGTGACTGCGCCTTACAGCTTGACGGCCGCCTCAGCCTGAACCTCGAACGTCGACACGACGCGGCAATTCTCCGGCATTGGCTGCGACTTGCAGATGGTCGGGCCGGTAAATTCATCGGCCGAACCAAGCCCGGTCGTCAGCCCGATTTTCAGCATCATCTCGGGTTCGAGCTGCCGATGGCGCGAGGCCGGCACCGACCNGCACCGACCGCATCGCCACCAGCAGACCGGATCCGACCGCCATATCCCTGAGATAGGTTTTGACCCGCTGCTCCAACCCGATCGGGTGCACGGTCAACTGCGCGCGAGGACCGACAAGGCGTCTGACACCGCCGGCAAGCATGATCGGACAGGCCGCGCCACACGCGCCGCTCGCATCGATCGTCAGCCCGACATGGACGCCATCCTCGGCGGTGCAATCCGCCTTGTCCGGCTCGCATCCAATGAAGTCCGTCCGCGCAACCGCCACGTCGAGCTTGCGTTCTCGGATCAACCTTCCGGCGGCCAGAGCGCCAAGCACGTCGCCTCCCGGCGAGTTGATCACCACGGGAAGTCGCCGGTCACCGATCGTGTCCAGCAGTTGGCGCAGCCGTTCCGGCGTTTGAGCGCTGATCGTGCCTTCCGCCGAGATCCATTCGGGACAATTGGGATCGCAGAGAAAACTTCTGCCGCGAACCAGGACGAAGCGCATATCGCCAACATCGGCCTGCTGCCCGGTTTCAGGTTCGAGCGGCGCGGCGGGAGCGGGCTTGGCGTACGCCACCACATCGCCGGCCGGCGCCGGTATTTCCCTGCAGTTCGCGGCCACCGGATCGGTGTTGCACAGGGTTGTCGCGGTCAGCAGGTCGACGGCATCCAGGCTGGTCACCAGCTTCGCCTGCAGCATTTCGTAGGGGGCCAGCTGCTGGATGGTGCTGGCCGGGGTGTTCTTCATCGTCTCGAGCACGGCTTGGCCGACGCCCATTTCGTTCAGATAGTCAGCCAGTCTTTTCTCCACCGACTTGCTCATCTCGTAGGTCTTGTAGCTGCCGGCGTTCTTGCGGCCGACGATCTTCTTGCTGAGGATCTTCTTCTTGCCTCCGACCACGCGATAGGTAGTCCGGTACTGCAATTTCGTCTTGATGTAAGTCGTGGTGATCTGATGGACGCCGAGAAAGGCCCATTGCCCGACGACGCGCCTGATGCCGCCGGCAAACATCAGCGGACAGGCGGAATTGCAGATGGCGCCGTCGGCATAGGCATTGCCGAAATAGCGAGCGCCCTTGCCGTCGTTTTCCTTGCAGTCCTTGGCATCGGGCTGGCAACCGGTGAACCGGGTTTTGCCGACCGCGATATTGAGCTTGTTCTTGCGCAGCAGCCGGCCAAGCGCCAGCGCCGCTTCGACGTTGCCGCCGGGAGAATCCACGACAACGGGCAGTTTTCGGCCACCGAGTGCCTTGAGCGTGCGTTTGAACAGGGCCGGCGTGCCGGCCACTATCGAGCCTTCAGCCGATATCCATTCCGGGCAGGTCGGTTCGCAACCAGGCGCGCTGCTGCGGACGACGACAAACCGCATCGTCGGACCAAAATCCGGCGCGGATTTTTTGGTGTTCGCCGCGAAGGCAGCGTGTCCCATGACCAGGAACGACGCCAGGCAGATCACCATCCACCGTGCCTGGCCATTCAGACGGTGCCACGAAACCATTCGGGAAGCCCCCCGCAATGCAATCTATACTAGTTCAGCTTTGAAGGCTTGCAATAGGGTTTTGCGACGACGCCGCAGGCGCCGGCTATACCTAAAAAGGCAAGTCGTGTGTACGCAAATAAGCAAAAAGGGCAGCCCGAGGACCGCCCTTTTTGCATTCGATCTGACCGGCCAACGCCGGCGCCCACTACTCTTTGATGGTGACGACGATGCCGGCACCGACGGTGCGGCCGCCTTCACGGATGGCGAAGCGCAGCTTCTCTTCCATGGCGATCGGCACGATCAGCTCGACATCGACGGTGATGTTGTCGCCCGGCATCACCATCTCGGTGCCTTCCGGCAGCGACACGATGCCGGTCACGTCGGTCGTGCGGAAGTAGAACTGCGGCCGGTAGTTGGTGAAGAACGGCGTGTGACGGCCGCCCTCGTCCTTGGTCAGGATGTAGGCTTCGGCGACGAACTTCTTGTGCGGCTTGACCGTGCCCGGCTTGGCCAGAACCTGGCCGCGCTCGACACCTTCACGGTCGACACCGCGCAGCAGCGCGCCGATGTTGTCGCCGGCCTGGCCCTGGTCGAGCAGCTTGCGGAACATCTCGACGCCGGTGCAGGTCGTCTTGGTGGTCGGACGGATGCCGACGNACACGTCCTCGATCGGCATCAGGAACGGCTTGTCGAGCGGGCGAACCGGCGTCGGGATGTAGTCGTCGACCGCAGCCATCAATTCGCGGATCGAATCCTCGCCGATCTTCTTGTCGGAATCTTCCAAAGCCGCAAGCGCCGAACCCTTGACGATCGGAATGTCGTCGCCGGGGAACTCGTTCTTGGTCAACAGCTCGCGCACCTCCAGCTCGACCAGCTCGAGCAGCTCGGCGTCGTCGACCTGGTCGACCTTGTTCAAGAACACCACGATCGACGGCACGCCGACCTGGCGGGCCAGCAGGATGTGCTCACGGGTCTGCGGCATCGGGCCGTCGGCGGCCGACACGACCAGGATCGCGCCGTCCATCTGCGCAGCACCGGTGATCATGTTCTTGACATAGTCGGCGTGGCCGGGGCAGTCGACATGGGCGTAGTGGCGGTTGGCCGTCTCGTATTCGACATGCGCCGTCGAGATGGTGATGCCGCGCGCCTTCTCCTCGGGCGCCGCATCGATCTGGTCGTAGCGCTTGTATTCGCCAAAATACTTGGTGATCGCCGCCGTCAGCGACGTCTTGCCATGATCGACATGGCCAATCGTGCCGATGTTCACATGAGGCTTTGTACGCTCGAATTTACCTTTTGCCATNCTTGCCATGATCGACATGGCCAATCGTGCCGATGTTCACATGAGGCTTTGTACGCTCGAATTTACCTTTTGCCATAGTCTCTTTCCTTGGACGGCCGGGACCTTCAGTTCAGTCGAATGCGGGGCGATTAGCGACTGCGGCCGAAAAACACAAGTGTCTTGTGGCCGGGCTTTCTCACCCGGTCTGAACCCATGATCCGGTTTTCGGGGATGTGGCGCGGATATAGGAACGAACAAGAAGAAATGGAATGGCCGAAGATAGGTTCCGCGGGTATGGGCATTCGGCGGACAGATATTGCCGCTTCCGCCTGTACGCCTTGCCGGATGTACTGCCGGATCTGGCCCATTGCCGGTGTGACGCCTGTCTGATTTCCTGATCCGATGCATTTCATTCCGATCGCCATCCGCGGCCCGCTGTTCATGATCCTGTCGACCGGGTCCTATGTCGCCAACGACACCATGTTGAAGCTCGCGACGGTTGGGCTGCCGCCCTATGAAGTGCTGTTTTTGCGCGGGACGGCGGCAACGCTGTGGGGCATTCCGTTGCTGTTTGCGCTGGGCTACGCCAGGCAGATACCGCTGATCCTCGACAGGAGAGTGTTGCAAAGAAACCTGCTCGAGCTGGCGGCAATCCTTTGCTACGTGGTGGCGCTCGCCAACATGCAGATCGCCGATTCGACCGCCCTGGGACAGATCACGCCGCTGCTCATGCTGATTGGCTCCTCTGTCCTGTTCGGCGAACGGATCGGCGGCTTGCGCATGGCGCTGATCGGGCTCGGCTTCATCGGCGCGGTGATGGTGGCGCAGCCGACGATGCAGGGAATCTCGGTCTACGCCTTGCTGGCGCTCGGCAATGCGGCGTTCGCCGCCGCGCGCGATCTCGCCGGGCGCCGGGTCGCCGCCGACGAGCCTGGCATGATCGTCGCAATTTCCGCGGTGGTGGTGGTGCTGGTCGGATCAGGCGTCGCGCATCTGATGTCAGAGCGTTGGGTGACGCCCGAGACGCATCATTTGCTGCTGATGGCCGGGGCCGGATTGTTCTTGATCTTCGGCCATTTCTTCATCTTCATGGCCTATCGCGCCGGGCCAACCGGCGTCGTGGCGCCCTTCTACTACTGCTTCACCGTCTGGGCGGTCATTTCCGGCCTGGTGGTGTTCCAGCAATTGCCGAACGCGCTGGCGATCGGCGGTATCCTGCTGGTGGTGGCCAGCGGGCTGACCATCGTGTCGCTCGACGAGCGGCGGCGCCGACCGACCGTCGTCGCATAATTTGGGCAGTGGTGACCAAACGGTTACATCACAATTTTCAACTTGGCCGCTGCCCGCAAAAAATGGAGAAACCTGTGACAAGCCAGGAGAACGTCGGCAACCGCATGCTTGCCGGAAAATGCCTGTGCGGCGCCGTGCAATACGCGGTGGCCGACGAGTTCATCTACGCCGCCAACTGCCACTGCTCGGACTGCCGGCGCACCACCGGTTCGGCCTTCAAGCCGTTTGCCGGCATCGAGCGTGAGAGACTGAGCCTGACCAAGGGCGAGGACAACCTCCTGATCTTTGGCGATGAGACCGGCCACAACGTGCACTGCAAGACCTGCGGCTCATTGCTCTACTCGGTCGTCCGCGACGGCGCCTTCGTCCACGTCGCCATGGGGACCCTCGTCGACGAGCCGGCCATCCGTCCGACGCACCACATCTTTGTCGGCTCCAAGGCGAAGTGGTCCACGATCACCGACGACCTGCCTCAATATGAAGATCATGTCACCGAAGGCGCCGACTGAAGACCTGGCGATGCGGCTGACGGCATTGCCGCTCGGGCACTGCAGAACCGCCACAGACAGTGACACGGCGCATTTTCAAGGAAGCTATTTTATTTTCGATAATGACTTCAACAGCATGCTTGGAGCGGGTAGCGGGAATCGAACCCGCATATTCAGCTTGGAAGGCTGCTGCTCTACCACTGAGCTATACCCGCGCATTTCACCCGAAAACCGCTATGCACTTTTCGGTCCGAGGCTTTGCGTTTCAGGGCTTCCGGGCCGGCAGTGGTGGAGAGGGTTGGATTTGAACCAACGTAGGCATAGCCAACGGATTTACAGTCCGTCCCCTTTAACCACTCGGGCACCTCTCCAGTCTGCCGCCGGAGCCATGCAACGAGGCATCGACGCGTCGCGGCCGCAGGAGCAGCCCGTCGCGAAGCGCCTTATGGCGGCAGCGCCCAAAACTGTCAACCGCAACATCCCGGCAAAACGCGCTGAATTTGTTGACGACCCGACGAGCAGGGTTTTGCAGCTGTATCCTTAGACAGACGACACGGCTATAGAACCGGCCATGAGCAATGATAACAAGCCCAAGACCCCAAAAGACACCCACTACGCCAAGCTGCGCCGCGCGCATCGCGACGAGAAGAGCGGCGGCGCGCCGGCGTTCAGGCCGCGCCAGCCGGTACCACCAGGAGAGACCGCCGCGGATGGGCTGGTGCGGCTGTACGGCCTGCACACGGTGCGAGCAGCACTCGACAATCCGCGCCGGCGGATCAAGAAGATGCTGGTGACGCGCAACGCCGCCGAGCGGCTGGCTATCGCCGACCTCGCCGCCCTGCCCTTTGAGACAGAGATGGTCGAGCCGAAAGACATCGACAAGGTCACCGGCTCCGACGCCGTCCATCAGGGCGTGCTGATCGAAGCCGAGCCGCTAAAACCCAAGCGCCTCGATGCGCTCGGCGATACCACGCTGGTGCTGGTCCTCGACCAGGTTACCGATCCGCATAATGTCGGCGCGATCCTGCGCTCGGCGGTCGCCTTCGGCGCCGGCGCGCTGATCACCACGGCGCGCCACAGCCCGCATGAATCCGGCGTGCTGGCAAAGTCGGCCTCCGGCGCGCTGGAGCATATCGATCAGATCGAGGTGAAGAACCTCGCCGACGCGCTCGGCCAGTTGCAGGAGGCCGGCTTCCAGACCATCGGCCTCGATTCGGACGGACCGGCGGAACTCGAAAAGAGCTTTTCGGGAGAAAAGATCGCGCTGGTACTGGGCGCCGAGGGCAAGGGCCTGCGCCAGAAGACCCGCGAGACGGTGACGACGCTGGCCCGGCTCGACATGCCCGGCGCCATCCGCTCGCTGAACGTGTCGAATGCCGCCGCGGTGAGCCTTTATGCGGCGAGGAAGTTTTTGGGTTAGGGGAGTAGGGGAATAAGGGAGTAAGAATAAGGCAGCAAGAAAGGCGGGTTGCGGCTCGCTGCAAGCGCTATCCCTACTGCCTTACTGCCTTACTGCCCTATTCCCCTAACCCCCTATTCCCCTATTCCCCTATTCCCCTACTCCCCTATTCCCCTATTCCCCTACTCCCCTACTCCCCTACTCCCCTACTCCCCTACTCCCCTACTCCCCTACTCCCCTAACTCGTGCCCCGCCATTCGCTCCAGCGCCTTGACCAGCGCCGAATGATCCTCCTTGGCGCCGCCATTGGCCGCGCAGGCGTTGAACAATTGCTGCGTCGTCGAGGTGTTGGGCAGCGCCACGCCAAGCGCCTTTGCCCCTTCCAGCGCGAGATTAAGGTCCTTCTGGTGCAGTTCGATGCGAAAGCCCGGCGCGAAGCTGCGCTTGATCATGCGCTCGCCATGCACTTCGAGAATGCGCGAGGCCGCCAACCCGCCCATCAGCGCTTGTCTCACCTTGGCCGGATCGGCGCCGGCTTTCGATGCAAAAACAAGGGCTTCCGCGACCGCTTCAATGGTCAACGCGACGACGATCTGGTTGGCGACCTTGGTGGTCTGGCCGACGCCGTTCGGTCCGACCAGCGTGATGTTCTTGCCCATTTTTTCGAACACCGGCCTGGCGCGCTCGAAGGCCTTTTCCTCGCCGCCGACCATGATGGTCAGCGACGCGGCCTTGGCGCCGACCTCGCCGCCCGACACCGGCGCATCGAGATAGTCGCAGCCGAGGTCATCGATCTTCCTGGCGAATTCCTTCGTTTTGATCGGCGAGATCGAGCTCATGTCGATGACCAGCTTGCCCCCTGTCAGGCCCGAGGCGACGCCGTTGTCGCCGAACAGCACGTCGGCCACCTCAGGCGTGTCGGGAACCATGGTGATGACGATGTCGGCGGCACGTGCCACGGCGTGATGGCCGGAGACGGTTTTTAGACCCTTGGCGACGAGATCGGCCGGCGGTTTCGAGCGATGGTCGCTGGCGACGAGGGTGTAGCCGGCGTCGAGCAGATGCCCCGCCATTGGCGCGCCCATGATGCCGATGCCGATGAAACCGATGGTGTCCATTGATGTTTCTCCCTGGTATTTTCCTTGTTAAGGCCGCGTTCCGTCGCGCCCCCCTCTGGCCTGCCGGCCATCTCCCCCACAGGTGGGGAGATCGGCAGTTCCGGCGCCGGCTTTTACTTTTCCAACCTCGAAAATTGGCGAAAGCGGCGGTGACGTCCAATCTCCCCACCCGTGGGGGAGATGGCCGGCAGGCCAGAGGGGGGCGCGACGGAACGCGAGTTCAAACCGCTACGCCGCAGCGTTCCCCTGCCCTGCAAACTCCCGGAACCAGCCCAGCCCGGCTTCCGTCCCGCCCTTCGGCTGGTATTCCGCCCCGATCCAGCCGGTATAGCCGATGCGGTCGATGTGGCTGTACAGAAAAGGAAAATTGATCTCGCCCGTCCCCGGCTCATGACGGCCGGGATTGTCCGCAAGCTGGATGTGCGCAATGCGGTCGAGGTTTGTCTCGATGGTGCGGGCGAGATCCCCCTCCATGATCTGCATGTGATAGATGTCATATTGCAGGAACAGGTTTTTTGAGCCGACGCGCTCGATCAGCGCCAGGGCCTGGTCCGAATAGTTGAGGAAGAAGCTGGGAATGTCGCGCGTGTTGATCGGCTCGATCAACAGCCTGATGCCGGCCTGTTCCAGCTTCTCGGCCGCGAAAGCCAGGTTCTCGGCGAAGACGTCTTCCAGCACCGAACGCTCGACGCCTTGCGGCGCGATGCCGGCGAGGCAGTTGACCTGTTCGCAGCCCAGCGCCTGCGCGTAGGTTATCGCCCTGGCGACGCCTTGCCGGAACTCGGGAACACGATCCGGCAACACCGCAATGCCGCGCTCGCCCTTTGCCCAGTCGCCGGCCGGCAGGTTGAACAGCACTTGCGTCAGGCCGTTTTTCTTCAGCCTCGCCGCAACGACATCGGGCGCATGGTCATAAGGGCCGATATACTCGACACCCCCAAAACCGGCGCGGGCGGCGGCTTCGAAGCGGTCGAGGAAACCGTGCTCGCCAAAGAGCATCGAAAGATTGGCCGAAAACCGTGGCATTCTTTTTCTCCGTTCAGTCCAGCATGACAATCGCGGTCGGCGCGTCTTCATGATGTTCGGCAAGGTCCTCGAATTCGGTGATCTTGTCGATTTCAGTGCCCATCGAAACATTGGTGACGCGCTCCAAGATGAATTCGAGCACGACGGGAACCTGGTGCTCCTTCATCAGGCGCTGCGCCTGCTTGAAGGCGCCGGCGAATTCCTCCGGCCTGCGCACCCGGACCGCCTTGCAGCCCATGGCCTCGGCGACAGCAACATGGTCGACGCCGTAGCCGGCCTCGGGATCGTCCTTCCGGTTGACGTTCTCGAAGGCGAGGCTGACCTCGAAATCCATCGAAAAGCCGCGCTGCGCCTGGCGGATGAGGCCGAGATAGGCATTGTTCACGACGACATGGATATAGGGCAATTTGTGCTGCGCGCCGGCCGCCAGTTCCTCGATCATGAACTGGAAATCATAGTCGCCGGACAGCGCCACGATGTTGCGCTGCGGATCGGCGGCGCGAACGCCGAGTGCTGCCGGCAGCGTCCAGCCGAGCGGGCCGGCCTGGCCGCAATTGATCCAGTTGCGCGGCTTGTAGACGTGCAGGAACTGCGCGCCGGCGATCTGCGAAAGGCCAATCGTGGTGACATAGGTGGTGTCGCGGCCGAATGCCTTGTTCATCTCCTCGTAGACGCGCTGCGGCTTCAGCGGCACCTGGTCGAAATGCGTCTTGCGCTTCATCGTCTTCTTGCGGTCCTTGCATTCCCTGGCCCAGCCGGACCAGTCGCTTAGTTTCCCAGCCGTTTTCCACTCGGTGGCGACGTCGAGCAGCATTTTGAGCGCCGCACCGGCATCCGAGACGACACCGAGGTCCGGCGCGAAGACACGGCCGATCTGCGACGGCTCGATGTCGACATGGATGAATTTCTTGCCCCTGGTGTAGACGTCGACGGAGCCGGTGTGGCGGTTGGCCCAGCGGTTGCCGATGCCGAAGACGAAATCGGCCTCGAGCATCGTCGCGTTGCCGTAACGATGCGAAGTCTGCAGCCCGCACATGCCCGCCATCAGCCGGTGGTCGTCGGGGATCGCTCCCCAGCCCATCAGCGTCGGGATCACCGGCACGCCGGTGACTTCGGCGAACTCGATCAGCAGATCCGAGGCATCGGCATTGATGATGCCGCCGCCGGCGACGATGACAGGCTTTTCCGCCGCGTTGAGCATTTTCAGCGCTTTCTCGGCCTGGCCGCGCGACATTGCCGGTTTGAACGGCACCAGCGGCTCATAGGCGTCGATGTCGAACTCGATCTCGGCCAGTTGCACGTCGACCGGCAGGTCGATGAGAACCGGCCCCGGCCGCGACGAGCGCATCAAGTGGAACGCCTTCTGCAGCGCCATCGGCACCAGATAGGGTTCCATCACGGTGACTGCCCATTTGGCGACGGGTGCTGCGATGGCGGCGATGTCGACGGCCTGGAAATCCTCCTTGCTGAGACGCGCCCGCGGCGCTTGGCCGGTGATGCAGAGGATCGGGATGGAATCGGCCGCGGCCGAATAGAGGCCGGTGATCATGTCGGTGCCGGCCGGACCCGAAGTGCCGATGCACAGGCCGATATTGCCTGATTTGGCGCGGGTATAACCTTCGGCCATGTGCGAGGCCGCCTCGACATGGCGGGCCAGGATATGGCGGATCGTACCCCTCGCCTTCAGCGCCGAATAGAACGGGTTGATGGCAGCACCCGGCACGCCAAAGGCGCAGGAGACGCCTTCTTTTTCCAGAACGAGAACCGCTGCGTCGACTGCGCGCATCCTGGCCATGTCAGCCTCCACGGAATTGTTGATGGCCGAGAATGCCAGCGCGCCTATTATTTTTCAATTTTTTCAGAATATTTTTTCATTTCTAAGAAACCTGGACTATCTACTGATTTCATTAGATTTTCCGTTTTCCACAAAATTCGCATGCAAATCAGTGAAAAACTTTTTCATTGCGCATTTGGCGAAATCGGCAAGAATGCCACTATGGAGACCGCCGAAAAACGCCAGCGCGGACGGCCGCGCGCCTTCCACGGTCCGTCCGACACCGCTTCGGTGCAGTCGCTCGACCGGGCGCTGCGCATCCTGGCCATCGTCGCCGAAGGCAGCGGCCTGTCGCTGAGCGAGATTGCCGCGCAGAGCGGCCTCCCCGCCTCCACCGCCTACCGCATGCTGACGACGCTGGAAAACCACGGCATGGTCGAGTTCGACAGCAGCGACCAGCTGTGGTCGATCGGCGTCGAGACCTATCGCATGGGCGCGGCGTTCCTGCGCCGCCGCAAGCTGGTCGACCGCGCCCGCATCGTCATGCAGGAATTGATGGAGAAGACCGGCGAGACCGCCAATCTCGGCGTCGCCGAGGACGACTGCGTCGTCTTCGTCAGTCAGGTCGAGACGCATCAGGCGATCCGCGCCTTCTTCCGGCCGGGCACGCGCAGCTCCTTCCATGCATCGGGCATCGGCAAGGCGGTGCTGGCGCATCTCGAGCCGCAGCGCGTCGGCGCCGTCCTGCGCCGGACCGGGCTGGAGCGCTTCACCGAAAAGACGCTTTCCGACATCTCGGCGCTGGCCCGTGATCTGGTGACGATCAAGCTGCGCGGCTGGTCGGTCGACGACGAGGAACGGCACCCCGGCATGCGCTGCGTTGCCGCCGCCATCTTCAACGAGTTCGGCGAGCCGATCGGCGGCGTGTCTGTTTCGGGACCGACGGTGCGGGTCACGCCGGAGCGGCTGGCCGAGATCGGCCCGCTGGTGCGCGATGCGGCGGCGGCGGTAACGAAGATGATCGGCGGCAGGACGGCTAAGGCCTGACGCCATAAGCGCGAGCGGGCAACCCTCCAGACAAAGAAAAAGGGGCCGTGGGGTGCCCCTTCTTCCGGTTGCCTGAACGGTCCTCTCAAAGCCGGCAGCGGTGACGATAGCCGTCGTAGCCGACATAGGTGTCGGAGTACGGATCGTAGCTCTGATAGCGGTTAAGGCAGCGCCGGACGTGCCATGAGCCGCCATTTTCCTGGATGTAGACGGTGCGCGGCTGGGCGAGCGCGGTGCCGAGCAGGAAGCCACCGACGCCGGCGGCGATGCCGATGCCAAGGTGCTTGTTGTGATGGTGCTTGTGATGGGCGGCCGAAGGCTGAACGGTCCCGGCCAGCATGGCGGCGGCGACAGTGGTGGCGATGAGGCCGGAAACGATGGTGCGCTTGAACATGACGATCTCCTTGCTGCGTTGTGAGAGGCGATCCATCCGCCTCTTGACCATCTGTCGTGGCAGCAAGGAAAAAGGTTCGACGGTTTTTTGGATTTTTTCGAAAGTGCAAAGCTGCGGTCTGAACTGAGCTTGCGGCGCGTACCGGCGAGGAGCGCCGGTCGACAGAGCCTCTACAACCGTCCTCTTAACCGCAAGGAAAACGGTTCGACGCTTTTCGATTATTATGAACTGGGTTTGTGCCAGGCGCGCAATTACGACCGGCGAAGACCGGTCGGCAGTCCGGCGGCAGGAGGCCTCAGCCCATGCCGGTGATGTGGCGCAGCCAGAAGGCAAGCGCGATGAAGCCGATGATGGTGGTGACGCCGGTCCAGTCGACATTGGCGCTCTTCAAAACCTTGATGAGCTTCACCAGGAGAAACCAGGCCACGACGACGATCAGGGCAATGACGACAAGTCTGATCATGCGACACCCTCGCCCATGCGATTGCACCTTCGAACGATATAGGAAGCCAATTGGCCGTTTTCAGGATGCCCGCCGGCAGCTCCGGCGCGCTCAAAACCGAGTTTTGTCTTTACTGGCGCACCAAATATGCTAACCGGAGCGCCGTGCCCTTGTAGCTCAGCTGGTAGAGCAGCGGTTTTGTAAACCGAAGGTCGGCGGTTCGATTCCGTCCGGGGGCACCAAAGCCAGTCGTCTTGAATGAGGCTGGCCTTTCGGATTTTGCCGCGCTGCGCGAGGGGGGCAAGGGCTAATCGGGACCTCTAGATCCCATACATCATGGCAATGAAGAATACCGGTGCAAAGATCAGGAAGATCGCCATTACTATAATTACGGCAAGGGCCAGGCGCTCTGTTCGCCTGACGATTGCAACGACGTCGTCGTCGCTCGATGAAACAAGATCAACCGCCGAGAAGTCTGTTGGGTCAGGAGTTTGATTGTCATTGGCGGGTCGGCTTGCGACCGCATCGGCATTCTGTTGGCTCTGGATAAGGGTCACAGTTAATTCCGCCGTTAGGGTGCCACATCGGGTGCCCGCCGATGAGTATACAGCGGGGCCACCCGGAACCACCGATGAAGGGACTTTGCTCGGCGGCCAAATACCAATCCTTTGCCAAGATCTTGGTTGCCAGCCTCAGCCCTCTGTCTTTAACGCACAGACTTCAGTCTTACTGCGTCATGGACCATAGCCCGGCGCCGGAACTAAGTGCCCGCCGGTCCCGTTGCCGACCAGTGATAATTGAGAATAGGAGATAGTCATGGCTGACGGTCCCACCGTTGTTAACTCAGGCGGAAATGGCGCCGGCACCGCTGTCGCCGTGGTTCTCGCAATTATCGCAATCGTGATCCTGCTGTTGTTCACCGGCGTTATCAACATCAACGGCGGGGGCACCGGAAAGGACGTCGACGTAAAGGTTGAAGCGCCTACGGTCGAAGCGCCCAACGTCGAAGCGCCAGCCGCGTCCGCTCCGGCAGAGCCGAGCGCACCTGCCCCAGCCGCGCCCGCTCCGGCAGAGCCGGCCGCACCTGCTCCGGCAGCACCCGCTCCGGCAGCACCTGCTCCGGCAGCACCTGCTAACGGCGGCTGATTGTGACATCGGATATCAGGCCCGGCGGGATGCGCTTCCGGGCTTGATGTTGAGGGCCGTCCACACTCTGCAAAGCGGCCCACGCAACAGAAAGCCGTTCGACGGAGTTTCAATCAGTTGCGGAGACCAGCAAAAGGAGGATCGCTTATGAAGGTGCTCGTCACCCTCATGGCCGGCATTGCAATGGCCGGATGCATCAGCATGGCCGCTGCCGATCCGTGGAAGGACGAGAGCGGTCATGGCAAATGGCAGGGCCGCTACCAAGACGAAGATGATTATGAGCGGAAGCGCGAACGCTACAGCTACAAAAAAGAATTTCGGCGCGGCAATTGCAAGATTGAGCGCAAGTGGGAGGGCGATGAATACAAGGAAGAGGTGAAGTGCAAGCGCGGCTTCAGGAGGCCGGCTTACATCTATCGCTATTGAAAACAGACGCCGTCCGGGGGCACCAGCAAGAAACCGGCTTCTTGTGATTACGTGCCAGGGTCGGTCGAAACCTGCTCATCCCCGATTTCCACAGGCCGCGGCCATAGCCCATCAGCTTCAACGGATATATTCGCTAGCGGACCACAGGTAGTCCCCTTGTGGAGCAGAGGTATCCCGTAGCAGGAACCACAGGTATTCCCCTTGTGGAAACCATAGGAGTCGCCGTTGGAGCAGAAACGCACGATCGCACCGTTTATCGGCGGCATGTATGGTGGTCTTGCTGCCCTCGCGTTCGGGTTCGGCTTCCGCTTTCTGATGATTACCGATCCCGATCCGACCTCGCAGGCAACGATAGCCCTTGCGGGATTGGCCTTTTCGATCTGTTTCAGCCTGACCTTCCTTCGCGAGCATCGACGCCAGATCGCTGCCGCCAGAGAATTTCTAAGCCGTCCAAGATCGTATCAGGACTAATCCCCCGCGTTTCGCAAAGCAAAGCGCCCATGCCTCCGGTCCGGGGCATCAGAACCACGGGATGCAGCAGAGCGATGCGGACCGGCCGGCATCTCCTGCTCCCGGCCATTTGATGCCATTCGATTAAAATGCCCCTGTGTATATTAGCAATCGCTCAATTTAGCGCGCCGACAATGTCCGGGCGGTGGGCTAAACAACGGGTGGTGTCATGCGAAGCGACTTCGCTGCAGCGCGCGAGCTCTTGGAGTGTGCCCAAAACCGGCTCTGCGGCATGGACGAAACCAGCCAGCGCGTCAGCGAGGCACTCGACTTGCTGATTGAAGAAATAGCCATCGCGGAATTCCGTAAGGCGCCACTGACCGTCGTGCCGTTTCCACGTGCGCGGCCACCCCGGCATGCTCGGTAGAACACCGCCGATGTAGTCAACAGCGGAAGTGCTCCCACCAGCGAAATTGAACCGGCGCGATTGCGGCTTAGCGGCGTCCGGGCCACCAGAAATCCCATCGGGAGCCCCTCAAACCGCGATCGCCGCCACCAGAATCCGGTTCTGCCTTCGTATCGCGGCGCGCAGTTCGGCAATCCTCGCCTCGTCGCGCTTGACGAACTCGATGAACATCATGTTCATGTTGTTGAACACCAGTTCGCCCAAGGCGTGTCCATCGATATCCCGGCGCACCAGGCCGATCGCCTGCAGCCGGGCGATCAGCGCGCGGATCTGCTCGGTCAGCGCCCGGTCGAGCGCGGTATAGGCCTGGCCGAACGGGCTGTCGGGCAGTTGCGTCGAGATCGCCATCGCCTGCCGCCACATCTCCTTGCTGAGATAATGCAGCGAATGCTCGATATAGATGCCAAGCAGCGTGTCGAGCGCATCGCCGACATTGGCCGGCGGGTTGGCGACGACGCCCTGCCCGGCATTGAGCACCTCGTTGACCTCCATCGAGACGATGGCGCCGAGGATGTCGCCCTTGTTCTGGTAATAGTTATAAATCGTGCCGACCGAGACTTGCGCCTGCGCCGCGATCGTCTCGATCTTGGCGCCTTCATAGCCGGTGTCGCGGAAAAGTTCCGCCGCCGCCTCGATGATGCGGCGATGCCGATCCGCCTTTTGCCTTGCCCGCAATCCGCTCATGTCGGCTATCTGCCATAAAAACAGAATTGACTCAATTTTAGAATTGGTTCAATTTTTTGCCAGAAGCCAGAAAGGCAAGGGAGAACACTCGATGACCATCAATCCAAACACCCCGAATCCAACGACCAAGAAGCCGCTTTCGGTTCTGAAGAGCCACCTTCACGCCGCGTGTGCAGCGACAGCGCTGCTGCTGGCGACGGGCAGCCTCGCCCAGGCTGCCGATCTCAACGCCTTGATCTGGTGCGATCACGCCGACCCGGCGCTGCTGCAGCCCTTCGAAGAGGCCAATGGCGTCAAGGTCAATGTCAAGGAATTCGAAGGCACCGGCGCCGGCATGGCGATTGTCGAGCAGTCGCAGCCCGGCGACTGGGACGTGATGGTGATCGACAGCATCGACATACCGCGCGGCGTCGAAAAGGGCCTGTTCGAACCGCTGCCGGAAGACAAGCTGCCGCTGGCCGACCTCTTTCCCCAGGTGAAGATGGACAGCTCCACCGTGGTCGACGGCAAGCGCTACGGCATCACCGAAAAGTTCGGCTACAACACCATCGGCTACAACAAAACCAAGGTCGATCCGGCCGACATGCAGTCGCTGGCCGCGCTGACCGGCGACAAATACAAGGGCAAGATCGCCATCTACGACTATTACCTGCCGGTCATCGGCATGGCGGCGCTGGCGATCGGCAAGAAGACCGCCGAGCTCACCGAAGCCGACCTTCCGGCCATCAAGCAAGAGCTGCTCAAGATGAAGGCCAATGCCAAGCTGGTCGGCGAAGTGACCGCCAGCCAGACCGCGCTGGCGACCGGCGAGGTCGACATTCTGGTCGGCGGCGGCGAATGGGTGACGGCCGGGCTGGCCAAGGAGAACCCTGCCCTCGACTTCTCGATTCCCAGAGAAGGTGCTGTGCTGTGGTCGCAGTCGCTGNGGGCTGGCCAAGGAGAACCCTGCCCTCGACTTCTCGATTCCCAGAGAAGGTGCTGTGCTGTGGTCGCAGTCGCTGGCCATGTTCAAGGATTCCAAAAACAAGGACACGGCGCTAAAATTCATCCAGTACATCATGAGCCCTGAAGGCCAGGCGCGGCTTGCCACCTCTGCCTGCTATTGGGGCATGCCGGCGAATACCAAGGCGGCTCTGACCGATGAGCAGAAGAAGATCCTGCGCTTCGACGAGCAGCCGGATTTCCTCGCCCGCGCCCAGCCCTACCCGGCGCCGGATGCCGATCTCGACAAGAAGATGCAGGACGTCTGGACCGAAATGCTGCAGGCGCAGTGACCGGTCGCCGGTCGTGAACTTTGCCACGGACAGCGGGCGTGCCCTGCCCCGGGCGGGCCGTGCCCTGCCCCGGGCGGGCCGCGCCCTGCCCTGGGCGCTGGTCACGCCGGCGCTCGGCTGGACGCTGCTGTTCTTCGTGCTGCCGTTCGTCGCCATGGGGTTTTCCAGCCTGACGGCGCATGACGGTGGCGGCTTTACGCTCGCCAACTACAGCCAGTTCTTCACCGATCCGGCCTATTGGCAGGCGATGGTGAACTCGCTGCAGGTCACAGCGATCGTCACAGTGATTTCGGTGCTGCTCGCCTACCCCTTCGCCTGGATCCTGGCCGAACAGGTGCCGGAACGCTGGCAGCGGCTGGCGCTGATGCTGGCGGTGCTGCCGTTCTGGACCTCCTATGTCGTGCGCTCCTATTCCTGGCTGCTGGTGCTGGCGCAGAACGGCGTTATCAACCGCGCGCTGACCGGCTCCGGCCTGTTCAGCGAGCCGCTGCAGCTCGCCAACACACGGCTGGCCACGGTCATCGGCTTCGTGCATTTCTTCGTCATGCTTTTGACGCTGACGATCTTCGCCAATCTGAAGCAGCTCAGCCCGAGCTACCGCAAGGCAGCCGCCGATCTCGGCGCCGGGCCGGTGCGCACGTTCCTGCATGTCGTCCTGCCGCTGACCTTGCCCGGCATCATGGTCGGCGCCTTCCTCACCTTCGTGCTGTGCATCGGCGACTACATCACGCCGCAGATCCTCGGCGGCAACAACGAGCTTTTGATGCCGCAGCTGGTGATGATGCAGATCGGCCGGCGCGGCGATTTTCCGCTCGCCTCGGCGCTGTCGATCATCCTGATGGCGGTCGTCACCATTGCCTATCTCGCCTGCGCCCGCTGGCTCAAGATCGAGCGGTCCTGACCGTGCGCGCCCTTGTCCGCATCGTCTCCTGGTTCTACGCCGTCGCCATCTATGGCTTCATCTTCCTGCCGGTGGTCGTGCTGGTGCTGTTTTCGCTGCAGGCGACGTCGTTTCCGATCCCGCCCTTCACCGGGCCGTCGCTGCGCTGGTACGACGCCGTGCTCGCCGACACGCGGCTGACCTCGGCGCTGGTCAATTCGCTTCTGGTCGCGGCGCTCTCCTCGGCCGCTGCCGTCACGCTCGGTTTCCTCTCTGCCTGGGGTTTTGCGCGTTTCGCCCTGCCGGGCTCGGCCCTGCTGCGCGGGCTGATCACGCTGCCGCTGACCGTGAGCTATCTGATCATCGGCATGGGGCTGCTGGTGCTGTTCAACTGGGCCGGCATATCGAAATCGCTGCTTGCCGCCGGCATCGGCCATGTGGTGATCAACCTGCCGCTGTGCTTTGCCATCATCTACAGCCAGATGGGCGACCACCAGATCAACATCGAGCGTGCCGCGCGCGACCTCGGCGCGCCCGAATGGAAGGTGCTGCTGCTGATCACCGTTCCTGTCATGGCACCGGCGATCTTTGCCGGTTTCTTCCTGTCGATGACCTTCTCCTGGGACGAGTTCGTGATCTCGTTCCTGCTGACGCGCTTCGACACGACGCTGCCGGTCGAGATCTGGAACCTGCTGCGCTCCGGCCTCAATCCCAAGACCAACGCCGTCGGCTCGCTGGTCTTCGCCGTCTCCATCGTGCTGGTGGTGTTTTTTGAACTGATGCTGTTGCGGAGGAAGCCGGCATGACCGAGCCACTGGTCGATGTCCGCGCTGTCTCGCATCGCTTCGGCCAGCACACCGTGCTGAGGAATGTGTCGCTGCAAATCGAGCCGGGCAGCTACACCGTCCTGCTCGGCCCGTCGGGCTCCGGCAAGACGACGCTTTTGTCCATTCTCGGCGGCTTCGTCACGCCGAGCCAAGGCAAGGTGCTGATCCGCGGCGAGGACTGCACCGCCGTACCGCCGGCGAAGCGGCCGACGACGACGGTGTTCCAGGACTATGCGCTGTTTCCGCACATGAGCGTCGGCAGCAATGTCGGCTTCGGCCTGCGCATGCAAGGCGTCGATGCCACGACACGGACCGCCCGGGCGCGCGACGCGCTGGCGCTGGTCGGGCTGGCCACCGCCTTCGACAAGAAGCCGCACCAGCTTTCCGGCGGCCAGCGGCAGCGCGTCGCGCTGGCCCGCGCCCTTGTCGTCGAGCCTGCGGTGCTGCTGCTCGACGAACCGCTCGGCGCGCTCGACCTAAAATTGCGCCGGCAGATGCAGGACGAGTTGAAAGCGATCCAGAAACGCGTCGGCACCGCCTTCATCCATGTCACCCACGACCAGGAAGAGGCGATGGCCCTTGCCGACCATTGCGTGGTGATGAATGACGGGCGCATCGAGGACGAAGGTCCGCCGGAGCGCGTCTATGCGCGGCCGGCGACGCGCTTTTCCGCAACCTTCATGGGTGAGAGCACGCTGATATCGGGAACGGTGACGGCGGCGAAGCACGGAACAATCACTGTCGCGACGCAGGTCGGACCGCTTTCGCTGCCCGGTGCAGTGCCTGCTGGCGCTTCTGTCGCCCTCGCCGTCCGTCCGGAGCACCTTGTCCTCGGTGCGGCCGGCGGCGCGGTAAGGCTCGGCACGGCCAAGGTGAGCGACGTGGTGTTTCAAGGCAGCTTCAAGCGCGTGCTTGCTGTCTCCGAGAAAGACCCGGCGCTGCACTTCATCGCCAGGGTTCCCGCTGCTGCGGCCGTCCAGCCGGGCGACATCTCTGCGGTTTCGTGCGACGCTGGCGATGTCATCCTTCTGGCGGACTGAGCCATGGGCACGCTTCCGATCATCGACGCTGCGAATTGGTATGAAGCCATCCGTATGGGCGATGGCGTAACGCTGATCCACGAGCCGTGGATCAAGCCGTTCTTCCGCTGCAACATCTGGCATGTGCGCGGCCGCGATCGCGATCTTCTGTTCGACACCGGCCTCGGCCATTTCAGCCTGCGGCGCCACGTCCCGCTGGTGACGGAGCGAAAACTCGTTTGCGTGGCCAGCCACACGCATTTCGATCATATCGGCTGCCATCACGAATTCCCGGACCGCTGCGTGCATGCGGCCGAAGCAGAAATCCTCGCTGATCCGCGCAATGAATGGACGGTCGCCAACCGCTACGCGACCGACGCCATGTTCGACGCAATGCCGCAGGGCTGGGATGCCACGCGCTACCGGATCCAGCCGGCGCCGGCCGATCGTTTGCTTGGAGAAGGCGATTTCGTCGATCTCGGCGACCGTGCCTTCGATGTGATCCACACGCCGGGCCATTCACCCGGTGGCATCGCGCTCTACGAGAGGAAGACCGGCATCCTGCTTTCCGGCGACATCGTCTATGACGGCCCGCTGATCGACGATGTCTATCATTCCGCTGTCGACGACTATGTCGAGACGCTGCTGCGGATGCGCGAGCTCGATGTTACGGTCGTGCATGGCGGGCACTTCCCGAGCTTTGGCAAGGTGCGCTACCGCCAGCTTATCGACGAGTATCTCGCACAAAAGCGGCAGGCCGGCTGCCATCTGCTGCAGGCGCGCTAAGCACCGGCCTCCTATCGCGAGAAAGTGCTTGGCGAAGTCACAACGCCCGTTGCGGGCACGGCGTGCCGGCGGCATCGCCGCAGCGTGAAGCCGTGGGTTGGGGTCTCAAACTCGTCTGTTCCGACTGGCGCACCAGTTGGGCAAAGGCAAGCGCGAAACTTCCCAGCATCAGGACGATGACAATCAGGCGTGTTACCGGCAATAAATCGGTCCGACTAGCTGGCCCCCACGCCGCCCATCCACTGCCGGCTAACATGGTCGATCCGGCTTTACGAGAGTTTAATTCCCGTCTTAACCATCACATTCGCTTGTCACTCGACACGATGCGCGAGCAGCAGGCCGGCGGCTCCTCCCGGCGCTGTATCAAGCGGCGCCAGATGTCTCGCTTTGCAGATCTGCCAGCCCATGCTAACCCGGCGCTGGCGCGGCCCAAGCAAACCGGTCGCCACCGACCGGTCGCCATCAACACTCGCCATTGGGGAGCCATGAACAAAGCCGCCAGCCGCTTCGCTTTCGTCTCGTCCGACACCGCCGACGCCAAGGCGGCGCTGGAGAGCCTTTCGGCGCGCTATGGCCAGGCACCCATCGAGGATGCAGAGATCGTCGTGGCGCTGGGCGGCGACGGCTTCCTGTTGCAGACCTTGCGCGACACGATGAGCACCGGAAAAAAGGTCTACGGCATGAACCGTGGCACCATCGGCTTCCTGATGAACGAATACCGCGCCAGCGGTTTGACCGGGCGCATCGCCGCGGCGGTTGCCGAAACCATCCGTCCGCTGGAGATGCAAGCGGTCACGGCTGAGGGCGAAACGATCTCGGCGTTGGCGATCAATGAGGTTGCGCTGTGGCGCCAGTCCTACCAGACGGCCAAGATCCGTATCACCGTGGACGGGCAAGTGCGGCTGGAGGAATTGAACTGCGACGGTGTGATGGTCGCGACGCCGGCCGGCTCGACCGCCTACAACCTGTCCGCGCACGGACCGATCCTGCCGCTCGACGCGCCGCTGCTGGCGCTGACCCCGGTCAGTCCGTTCCGCCCGCGCCGCTGGCGCGGCGCGCTGCTCTCCAACAAGTCGACCGTTCGTTTCGACATTCTGGAGGCGGAAAAGCGGCCGGTGAACGCCGCCGCCGACCACACCGAGGTGAAGGCCGTAACCTCGGTTACGGTGCAGGAATCGCCTACGGTAACAGCGACGCTGCTGTTCGATCCGAGCCACTCGTGGAACGAGCGCATTCTCGCCGAACAGTTCCGCTATTGAGCCGGCGCAGCGACAGCAGATCGATTAAGTATCGCGATTAAGGTTACGACTTCACAATCGTGCCGTCCCCCGCCTGTTTGTGTTGACAAATCGTGGGCTTGCGCCTACCTGCAATGCCAATCTTGCAGGCGCGCGGCGCTTGCCGCGACCGCTTGCGTTGCGCCCCCGAACCAGCCAAAGACAGCCAAACTTGTCCTCAGACACCCAGATCGCTCAAGACGTGTTGACCTTCGCAGACCTCGGCCTGTCGCCGAAGGTCCTTTCCGCAGTCACCGACGCCGGTTACACCGAACCGACACCGATCCAGGCCGGCGCCATTCCGCACGCCTTGCTCGGCAAGGATATTTTGGGCATCGCCCAGACCGGCACCGGCAAGACGGCCTCGTTCGTGCTGCCGATGCTGACCCGCCTCGAAAAAGGCCGGGCGCGCGCGCGCATGCCACGCACGCTGATACTTGAGCCAACGCGCGAGCTTGCCGCGCAGGTTGAAGAGAACTTCATCAGATACGGCAAGAACCACAAGCTCAACATCGCGCTGCTGATCGGCGGCGTATCCTTCGACGAGCAGGACAAGAAGCTGGAGCGCGGCGCCGACGTGCTGATCGCGACCCCAGGCCGCCTGCTCGATCATCGCGAGCGCGGAAAGCTTCTGCTCAACGGCGTCGAGATCCTGGTCATCGATGAGGCCGACCGCATGCTCGACATGGGCTTCATTCCCGACATCGAGCGCATCTGCGAGATGATCCCGTTCACGCGGCAGACGCTGTTCTTCTCGGCGACGATGCCGCCTGAGATCACCAAGCTCACCGAGAAATTCCTGCACGCGCCGGTGCGCGTCGAGGTTTCGAAGGCGGCGTCCGCCGCGACCAACATCATCCAGCGGCTGGTGAAATCCGGCTCGAAACCCTGGGACAAGCGCGAGACGCTGCGCAATCTGATAAAGGCCGAGGATGCGGAACTGAAGAACGCCATCATCTTCTGCAACCGCAAGATCGAGGTCTCGGAGCTTTTCCGCTCGCTGCTGAAACATGATTTTGACGCCGGCGCGCTGCATGGCGACATGGACCAGCGCGCGCGCATGCAGATGCTGGCCAATTTCCGTGACGGCAAACTGCGCTACCTCGTTGCGTCGGACGTCGCGGCGCGCGGCCTCGACATCCCCGACGTCAGCCACGTCTTCAATTACGACGTGCCGATCCATGCCGAGGACTATGTCCATCGCATCGGCCGCACCGGCCGCGCCGGCCGCTCGGGCAAATCCTTCACCATCGCCACCAAGTCCGACACCAAATACATCGAGGCGATCGAACGGCTGATCGGCAACAAGATCGAGTGGCATGACGGCGATCTGTCGACAGTCGTCGCCAGCGAGAGCGGGGACGACGATGCTCCCCGCCGTGGCCGCGGCGCGCCGCGCCGCGCCGGCCGCAAGGACGATGGCAAGGAGAGGGGCGAACGCAGGCCACGCGAACGCCACGCCAAGCAAAGGGAAGCTGCAGCACCGGATGCGGCGCGCGAGGAACAGCCGGTGGCAGCCGAGCCCCCGGTCGCCGATGCCGGTGAGCGGCGCGCGCGCAAGGAAGCGATCCGCTCGGAAAACACCGAGCGCCACACTTCACCCGAACGCCAAGCTTCACCCGAACGCCAATCTTCCCCCGATCGCAAGGCTTCGCCCGATCGCCATCGCAACGAACAGCGCGCGCCGGAACGTGGCGACACCAGGCCGCAGCGCGACGGCAATCGCCCGGCCCGCCATCGCCAGGAAGACAACGATGGGACCGTCGGATTCGGTGACGACATGCCCGCGTTCATGCGCATCGTCGCCAAGGGCTGATCACAGCAGAAATTGGGCTGATCACAGCAGAAATTCTCAAAGACCAGCAAAAACGGCCCCTTGCGGGGCCGTTTTCATGTGCAAAGCCGTCTTCTTGCGTGTCTTGCTCAGGTGAGCGGTGAGAGCTGGATCTCGACGCGGCGGTTCTGGGCGCGGCCGGCGGCCGACGCGTTGGAGGCGATCGGACGCGTCTTGCCGAAGCCGGTGACGGCGAAGCGGCGGGTATCGACGCCCTGCCCGGACAGATAATTGGCGACCGCCAGCGCGCGGCGCTGCGACAGGTCGAAATTGTGTTCGTCGCCACCGGTCGAGTCGGTGTGGCCGAACACGTCGACGGTGGTCTGGCGGAACTTGTTCAGCACAAGCGCGACCGAATTCAGCACTTGATAGAAGCCGGGCTTCACCGCGTCCTGGTCGACGTTGAAGGTGATGTCGGACGGCATGTTGAGGATGATCTGGTCGCCGCTGCGGGTGACGCTGACGCCGGAACCCTGAAGCTGCCGGCGCAGTTCGGCCTCGTTCTGGTCCATCGTGGCGCCGATGGCGCCGCCAGCGAGAGCGCCGACGCCAGCGCCGATCAGCGCATTGCGGCGATCGTTGCCGCCGGCGAGCAGGCCGAGCCCCGCACCCGCCAGCGCGCCGATGCCGGCGCCGGCCGCAGTGTTGGAAACTTTCTGTTGTCCGGTATACGGATCGGTGGTGGTGCAGGCACTCACGAGCACAGCCGTCGCCACTGCGACGAGCACAGTCTTTTTCATCAGGTAGTCCCTCTCCAGTCCGCGGTCCCACCAGTGGGGCGCCGCATCCCTTGTGCGTCCAAGTGCACGCACGTCGCTCTATGCTTGTAACATGAAATGCGGCGAAAAATGGAAGGGGAAAAGCGGCTGGCCACGGCTTTTCCCGGTCAATTCAACCGCCGCTATTTGCGCAATTCCGATCGGCTGGCAGAGACTGTCGGCTACCAGAGATTCTTGCCGTCGATGACGACGACCTGATCGAGGTCGAAATCGTCGAACAGGCGAGAATTCACGCTGATTTTCGGATTGTCGAAATCCGGCTTGCCGGTCGACCAGTCCGGCGTTTCGGTGAAGGTGCCGCAGCCGCAGGTGGCGCAGAAACCATGTTTTACCGTTTGCGAGCCCCATTGATAGAAAGAGACATTCTTGAGCGGGCTGGTGAGCTTGAATTGCGACGGGACGTAATAGGCCCACAACGAGCCGCGTTTCGAGCAGAAGGAGCAGGTGCATTGCGTCACGGTTAGCGGCGCTTCCGAAACCTCGAACGTCGTCGCCCTGCAGTGGCAGCTTGCCTTTATGGTCATGACGCCTCCCTCGCGATTGCTTCGCGCCAGCGCGGTAAGGCAACATAAAGAGGCGCCATTGACAACCGTCTGTCAGCAGACTCGGCTTACCTGCGTCGGACGCGTGGCGCGCTTCACTCTTGTTGATGCATGTCGTATCCCAAAACCGCTGCGCAGCCTCGGGTCAGGCCATGGCCCTCGGAGCAAGCTTTTGGGCGACATGCATCAAAACGACGACGGTGGCACGAACAGGCAGATGGTCTTTCCGTCATTGGCGCCGGCGACCGAACACCAGTGATATTCGCCGTCGGGCGAATTCTTGATCCGTGCATCGCTGTAGCCCACGACCTCGCCTGTTCCCTTGATGACATAGCCCTCCGGACGCTCGCTGATCGACGTCTGCGAGACCGCGCGACAATCGTAGCCGGAACAACAGGAGAATGGGTAACTCCAGCCTTGCGGCTTCGCTGCAGTCGGCGTGGCGTCGTGCGCCAAAGCCGGCGCTGCAAATACAATGGTGGCGGCCGTCAGAACCACCACCGCAATGATCGAATTCAGGAGGCGGCGCGCCGTCTTGACGGCAGAGGCCAGTCGGGTTGTGGAAGCAGGCATGGGCGCAATTCCTATCACCGAGTTATCAAGCGTTTCGCTTGCCCGTTCTTGGAACGTATCTTCCCAGTGGCCGGCTCGTCAGGTCGCAGATACGCCGCGTCCGGCCATAAATGCTTTTTCCCCCAACGTTCGGATGCTGGCCTGATTCCTTTGCTGGCGCAAGAAATTGCTGTGCAATCGAGCACCGACATCTGCAGCCGGAACCAGCCTGCCGGGGCTGACGAGAGTGACTTCATCAACCCCGGCAGTGGGATCGCGCGGATAACGAGATTGAACTCGCAGTGGTTCCGGGCCAGGCGACGGCAGGCCTGCAACAATGAACCCGGAGGTAGAAGTAATTGTCGAAAATTCGATGAAAAAACAAAGCCATAAAGCACCCGCTCAATTACAGTGAAGAGCCTGTTACTCTAGCGTGATGTTCCTGCTGCTTGGGGCGTAGGAGCTTCAGTCGATGTCGGCCACCACTTCGCCGGCGCCGCCCTCGATGCGCTGCGACAGCGAGGCCTCCATGAAATCGTCGAGGTCGCCGTCCAGCACGCTCGACGGGCTTGTGCTCTCGACGCCGGTGCGCAGATCCTTCACCAGTTGATAAGGCTGCAGAACGTAGGAGCGTATCTGATGGCCCCAGCCGATATCGCTCTTCGACGCTTCGGTGGCGTTGGCCACCGCCTCGCGCTTCTTCAGTTCCTCCTCGTAGAGCCGCGAACGCAGCATCTCCCAGGCCTTCGCCTTGTTCTTGTGCTGGGAGCGCTCAGCCTGGCAGGCGACCGCGATGCCGGTGGCGAGATGGGTGATGCGGACCGCTGAATCGGTGGTGTTGACGTGCTGGCCGCCCGATCCGGACGAACGATAGGTGTCGATGCGGACATCCGATTCGGAAACGTCGATGTCGATCGTATCGTCGATCACGGGATAGACCCAGACGCTGGCGAAGGAGGTGTGACGGCGCGCATTGCTGTCATAGGGGGAAATACGCACGAGACGGTGAACGCCGGATTCCGTCTTCAGCCAACCATAGGCGTTGTGGCCCTTGATCAGCAGCGTGGCGGACTTGATGCCGGCTTCTTCGCCGTCATGCACCTCCAGCACCTCGACCTTGAAGCGGCGCCGCTCGGCCCAACGCGTGTACATGCGCAGGAGCATCGAGGCCCAGTCCTGGCTTTCGGTGCCGCCGGCCCCGGCATGGATTTCGAGATAGCTGTCGTTGGCGTCGGCCTCGCCCGAAAGCAGCGTCTCGATCTGGCGGGCCTTTGCTTCGCCGCGCATCGAGCGGATCGCCGCTTCCGCCTCGGCGACGACGCCCTCATCGCCCTCTTCCTCGCCAAGCTCGATCAAGCCGATATTGTCTTCCAGCGCCTGGGTGAGGCCTTTGACTGCGGCGATGCCTTCCTCGAGGCCCTGGCGCTCACGCATCAGCTTCTGCGCCTCCAGCGGTTCGTTCCAGAGGCTCGAATCCTCGGCACGCACATTCAGGTATTCAAGCCGCTTTATGGCTTGATCCCAGTCAAAGATGCCTCCTCAGCAGGGTTATCGCCTGCCTGATTTCGTCGACAATATTCTGCGTTTCCGCGCGCATGGCTGGCCGTTCTGTCCTGTGCTGAGATGGTGCCCTGTCGCTTAAGCAGAGCTTGGGTTGGCGCGATACATAGGGACGGCACCGCCGCCTGTAAAGCGAAATGGGCCGGCTCGAAAGCCGGCCCAAATACCCTATCCTATGTCAGTAGAGCCCGCCGCCGCCGGACTGGATGGCTTGGTTGGCCTGTGGCGACAGCGCGCCGCCGGAGGCGTTGGAGCCGTCCTCACCCATGCCGATCACCCAATAGCTGTCGGCGGGGCCGGTGCCCGGCTTGAAGGCTTCGATAAAGGCGCCGGCGTCGTCCGGGTTGGCCCGCATGCCGGTTTTGCGATTGATGGCGATCAGCTTCATGCCTTCGGGAACCTGGAAATCGACATTGGGCGTGCCATCCAGCGCCACGCGCATGAAGTCCTTGAAGATCGGCGCAGCAAGGCCGCCGCCGGTCGCGCCCTTGCCAAGACCTTTGGGCTGATCATAGCCCATATAAAGGCCGACAACGAGGTTGGGCGTATAGCCGATGAACCAGGTATCCTTCTCATCGTTTGTCGTTCCAGTCTTGCCGGCGATGTGGCGGCCGAGTTCGGCAACGGTAGCGCCGGTACCGCGCTCGACGACGCCCTCCATCATCGAAGTGATCTGATAGGCGGTCATCGGATCGAGCACCTGCTCGGAATTGTCGACCAGTTCCGGCTCAGGCTGGTTCTGCCATTCAGCCGCATTGCAATTTTTGCAGCCGCGTTCGTCCTGCCTGTAGACCGTCTTGCCGTAGCGGTCCTGGATCCGGTCGATCAGCGTCGGCTTGATCG
Source organism: Mesorhizobium sp. L48C026A00 (assembly GCF_000502375.1). NCBI lineage: Bacteria > Pseudomonadati > Pseudomonadota > Alphaproteobacteria > Hyphomicrobiales > Phyllobacteriaceae > Mesorhizobium > Mesorhizobium sp. L48C026A00. Next base: position 45,944 of record NZ_AYWU01000005.1, read on the forward strand.
ACTTGCCGCCGTTGGCCATGATCGAATAAGCCGATACCATGCGCATCACGGTCGTCTCGCCCGACCCCAGCGCCATCGGCAGATACGGCGCCAGTCGATCATAGACGCCGAAGCGCTCGGCATATTCGGCGACCAGCTTCATGCCCATGTCGTTGGCCAGGCGCACAGTCATTAGATTGCGCGACCTCTCGATGCCGGACCGCAAGGTCGCCGGGCCCGCAGTCCTTCCATCGTAGTTTTTCGGCGTCCAGGTCGTGTTGCCGCTCTTGATGGTGATCGGGCCATCCATGATCACCGAAGCCGGCGTATAGCCATTGTCGAGAGCGGCCGCATAGACGATCGGCTTGAACGACGAACCCGGCTGCCGCATGGCCTGCGTGGTACGGTTGAATTCGGATAGCGAATAGGAGAACCCGCCGACCATGGCCAGAACGCGCCCGGTATGCGGATCCATGGCGATCAGGCCGCCCTCCACTTCGGGGGCCTGGCGCAAGATATAGGCCCCATCCGTATCTTCTTTCTTCTGCACGAAGATGACGTCGCCAGGCTTCAGCACGTCCGCCGGCGATTTGGCCTTGACGGTCTTGCCGCCGACCACATGACGCATGGCGAAACTCATGTCCTCGCGGCTGACGGTGCCTTCGATGCGACCCTTGACGAGTTCGCCCGAGATCTGCCGGGTCGGCCGAAGGCCGATCGACAGGCCGCTCTCCGAGCTGTCGAGCACGACGGCGAGCGACCATTCGGGCACGTCGTCCAGTCCCTTGACTTCGCTCAAAGGCACGCCCCAGTCGCCGGATACGTCGATGGTCTTCACCGGCCCGCGATAGCCGCGCAGCGTATCGAACTTCATCAGGCCGTTCTGCATGGCTTTGCGGGCGATGAGCTGCATCTTGGGATCGAGCGTCGTACGGACGGACAGGCCGCCCTCGTAGAGCGCATTCTCGCCGTAGCGCGCGCTGATCTGGCGACGCACCTCCTCGGTGAAATATTCGCCGGCGAACAGATAGGTGCCGGAGCGGCGTGGCTTGACGCCGAGCGGCTCGGCCTTGGCCTTGGCGCCTTCCTCTTGCGTGACGTAGCCGTTGCCGACCATCTGGTCGATCACCCAGTTGCGGCGCTCGATGGCGCGGTCGGCATATTTGAATGGGTGATAGTTGGAGGGGCCTTTCGGCAAAGCCGCCAGATAGGCTGCCTCCGCCACGGTGAGTTCATTCACCGCCTTGTCGAAATAGGTGAGTGCTGCGCCGGCGACGCCATAGGCGCCAAGCCCGAAGAAAATCTCGTTAAGGTAGAGCTCGAGGATGCGGTCCTTCGAATAGGCCTGCTCGATGCGGAAGGCGAGGATCATCTCCTTGATCTTGCGCTCGTAGGTCTGGTCCGAGGACAACAGGAAGTTTTTCGCCACCTGCTGGGTGATCGTCGAGGCGCCGACCTGGCGCTTGCCCGAGCCAGCATTCTGCAGATTGACCATGACTGCGCGGCCAAGGCCGGTCATATCGATGCCGGGGTGATTGTAGAAGTTTTTGTCCTCGGCAGACAGGAAGGCCGCCTTGACACGATCCGGCACCGCCTGGATCGGCAAATACAGGCGCCGCTCGCGCGCATATTCGGCCATCAGCGCACCGTCGGACGCATGGATGCGGGTCGTCACCGGCGGTTCATACTTGGCCAGGACCTCGTAATCGGGCAAATCCTTCGACAAATGGCTGGTATAGATCGCCACCCCGGCCGCGACCAAAAGGGCCAGCGCGGTGCCGATGCCGAAGAAATAGCCAATAAGACGAATCATGCCCGCTCCAGTCCTTGGTTCGGGAATTGCCTAAACGAAGCCGCCTTTCGCGCAAGCTTTCGAGACGATCCCGACCGGTAATCGAAAATCCATGTCGCCACCATGTGGGCAAAATGCGGCAGCCTGGAATTTCGGCTTCGAATGGCGAAAATATAAGTGCAAAGTGTTGTCGTCGTGCAACGCTGCCTCTGGTTGTGGCGAGGGCTGGCATCTCAGCCTCCGGTTCCGGCTCCGGCCTTGGCTGAAGCGAACAGGGCGATGGCATTGGTTATGCTCTGGGCCGCCTTGCTGCGCCAATCGGCGCTGAGCAGTTGTGCCTCGTCCTTGGCATTCGACAGATAGCCGAGTTCGACCAGCACGGAGGGAACATCCGGCGCCTTCAACACCTTGAAGCTGGCCGAACGCTGCGGATTGTTGATGAGGCCGACACTGGTGGAAAGCTGGCCGACCAGCGTTTGGGCAAAACTCATCGAGAAACTGTGCGTCTCGCGGCGAATCAGGTCGATCAGGATGTCGGTTACTTCCTTGTTGTCGTCCTTGATTTCCATGCCGGCGAATTGGTCGGAAAGGTTTTCACGGTCGGCGAGCGCCTGCGCTTCGGGATCGGAAGCCTTGTCGGAGACGGTGTAGACGGTTGCGCCGCGAAGGCCCTTGACCCTGATGGTGTCGGCGTGGATCGAAATGAGCAGGTCGGCCTCGTGCTGGCGGGCAATGCGCACGCGGTCGTCCAGCCGCAGGAATTGGTCCGTCTCGCGCGTCAAGAACACGTCGTATTTGCCGACTGCGGCGAGTTTGTCCCGCAATTCGGTGGCGAAAGCGAGCGTGACGTTTTTCTCGACGGTGCCGTTCATGCCCTCGGCGCCGCCGTCGATGCCGCCATGGCCTGGATCGATGACGACGGTGAAGCGATGGCCTGGATTGGAGACCGGGCCGGTGCCGACCCTGCCGCCCTTGTCGGAGGAGACCGTCGAGCCGGTGGTCAACGCCTGATTGGCAAGAGCGCTGTCGAACTCCCGCACGGACGCCGCCGACATGTCGATGGCGATGCGGTAGCCGTTGCCGTCATCGTTCTTGAGCACGTCGAACCTGTCGACGGCGAACGGGCCCTTGCCGGTGAGAATCAGCCGCGACACCCCCTCGCCGAGATCGCCGTAGCGCACGCTCCTGACCAGGCCGCGCGCCTTCACGTCCTTGGATTTGATGGCGAATCTCGTGCTTGGCAGGTCGACGACCAGACGGTGGGGGCCGCGCAGCAGGAACCATTTGACGTCGGGCTCACGATCGAAATTCATGACGATGCGCATCTTGGTGGCGTCACCGGCCATTTTGTAGCTCGTCACTGCCAGCGGCGCGTCGGCGGCAAAGGAAACTGGCGAAAGAGCCAGGCAAGCGACAACCAGCAACAGCAGACAAGCGGCGTGGAAGCGGGCGGCGTAGAAAAAAATGCCTCCGGCGCGACCACTCATGTGCGTGAAGACTGCCAGTGCCATCTCTTCCAGTCGCTCCGGTTTGGCGTGAGGCGCCCGATCCTGTTGTCGGCCAATCTTGCTTGTCGGAGTGTCGTCGTCTTGTCGAAACGCCGGTCAGGCCGCGAACTCGATTAACGGTTGGTAACCAGAGAAGGTTAACCAAGCCTTTTCACGCAACGCTTAAAGCCGTGCTTCCGTTGCGGAACTGCATTTTGCCGGCATCGGAAATCGGGGTTGCCTTCCAACCCGCCAAATCATAAAAGCGATGGTGGATCACTGCAATCCTGGAACCGTCCTTCTCCGCAGCTTCCTGCTACAGGTGAGATGAACGACGGCTCCTTTCGCGTCAGGCGAAAAGGCAACAGGTGATCGCGACGAATTTCGCAGGTGTAAGCCCGTGGCGGGGGAAGCGCCTGCGTGAGGAAAACGGCCGGGATTGTCCCGCGCCGGCTCTGTACGAGCAAACAAGCTGGTCCGGTTTTCCCGGGCTTTGGTTCAAAAAGGTTCTGCTGGTTACGATGGCTTCAAGCGCAATCATGGAAAGGTCCGCAGCAAACCGCGCCATTATGGCTGCGGGCGGCACCGCCATGGCGCTCAGGCAGCGGCCGGCGGACATTCAATTGCCCGGCACCCATGTTCATCCACACTCACAGCGGCGGGCTTTGCCTCGCAAGCTGCGGCTGACGGCTGCCGGGGGGAAACGAAATAATGCCCAACAAAATGCTGATAGACGCCTCCCACCCGGAGGAAACACGAGTTGTCGTCGTTCGCGGTAACCGTATTGAAGAATTCGACTTTGAATCCCAGGACAAGAAGCAGCTCAAAGGAAATATCTACCTCGCCCGCGTAACCCGCGTCGAACCCTCGCTTCAGGCAGCCTTTGTCGAATACGGCGGCAACCGTCACGGTTTCCTCGCCTTCAGTGAAATTCATCCCGACTACTACCAGATTCCGGTCGCCGACCGTCAGGCGCTGTTGCGCGCGGAAGCGCAGGAGGCTGAAGACGAGGACGATGAGGACGGCGATGGCGACGATCGCCAGAACCGCGATCGCGGCCGGCGCGGACGCCGCCGCGGCGGCAAGAGCCGCGACCGAGGCGAACACAAGCGTGATGCAGGTGCGGCCGATTCGGACGCTTCTGGCGATTCCAATGACAGCGGGTCCAATGACAGCGGGTCCAACGACAGCGGCTCCAATGAGGGCGGCGAACACGGCGAGGATGCGGTCGCGCAGAACGTCGATGCCTCAGAAAAAGTCGACACGCCGTCCGCTGCTTCGGAACATGGCGAGGATGTCGCCAGTCATAGCGAGGCAAGTCCTGATGAGACGAGCCGTGACGAGACGGGCCATGGCCGTGACGAAACTGGCGGTGACGAAACTGGGCCTTCCGAAGGCGGTCCGAACTCCATCGCCGCCAGCATCGAATCGGATGTGATTTCCGAAGCCGTGCCGCAGGCTGAGGCGGCCGGCGAAGCCACCTCCACCGACAATGATCGCGGCATGCTGGAAGAGGTGCAGTCATCGCATTCGGATGACCATGAGGTCGAATCGGTCGGCGCCGAGGATGCGCTGGAAGAAGCGCGCAACCGCCGCAAGCCGGTGCGCCGCCAGTACAAGATCCAGGAAGTGATCAAGCGCCGGCAGATCCTTCTGGTGCAGGTCGTCAAGGAAGAGCGCGGCAACAAGGGTGCGGCGCTCACCACCTACCTGTCGCTTGCCGGCCGCTATTCGGTGCTGATGCCGAACACGGCGCGCGGCGGCGGCATCTCGCGCAAGATCACCAACGCACAGGACCGCAAGCGGCTGAAGGAGGTCGTCGCCGATCTCGAAGTGCCGCAGGGCATGGGCGTCATCCTGCGCACGGCCGGCGAAAGCCGCACCAAGGCCGAGATCAAGCGCGACTACGAATATCTGATGCGGCTTTGGGAAAACGTCCGCAACCTGACGCTGCAGTCGACGGCCCCTGCCCTCGTCTACGAGGAAGGCAGCCTGATCAAGCGCTCGGTGCGCGACCTCTACAACAAGGACATCGACGAGATCCTGGTCTCCGGCGAAGAGGGCTATCGCGAGGCCAAGGATTTCATGCGCATGCTGATGCCGAGCCACGCCAAGGTCGTGCAGCCGTTCCGCGACACGACGCCGATCTTCGTGCGCAACGGCATCGAGGCGCAGCTCGACCGCATGCTGCAGCCGCAGGTGACGCTGAAGAGCGGCGGCTACATCATCATCAACCAGACCGAAGCGCTGGTCGCCATCGACGTCAATTCGGGCCGCTCCACCAAGGAGCACTCGATCGAGGACACAGCGCTTCACACCAATCTGGAAGCGGCCGAGGAGGTCGCACGGCAGCTGAGGCTGCGCGATCTCGCCGGCCTGATCGTCATCGACTTCATCGACATGGAGGAGAACCGCAACAACCGCTCCGTCGAGAAGCGGCTGAAGGATCACCTCAAGAACGATCGCGCCCGCATCCAGGTCGGCCGCATCTCGCATTTCGGCCTGATGGAGATGTCGCGCCAGCGCATCCGTGCCAGCGTGCTGGAATCGACGATGAAGCCTTGCCCGCATTGCGGCGGCACCGGCCATGTGCGGTCCGATTCGTCCGTCGCGCTGATGGTGGTGCGGGCGATCGAGGAATTCCTGCTCAAGGATTCGCGCAGCCACATCACGGTGCGGACGCCGGCGGCGACCGCGCTCTATGTGCTCAACCACAAGCGCGGCACGCTGGTGGAGCTCGAAAACCGCTTCGGCCTGACCATCACCGTCGAGGCCGACGACACGGTCGGCGCCCAGCACTATGCGATCTTCCGCGGCGCGCTGGCCGAAAAGCCTGAAGGCTTCGTCGAGGTGCGGACCTTGCCCGCCTATGTCGAGCCGGAAGAGCCCGCCGACGAAATCGTCATCGAGGAGGAGGAAGACGAGGTCGTTGCACCGGCGGAACAACCGCGCCAGGCGCAGCAGCCGCAGCAGCCAAGGCCCAGCGAGGATGGCGAAGGCCGCGACCGCAAGCGCCGCAAGCGCCGCAGACGGCGCGGCGGCAAGGATCGCGACCGCGAGCATGGCGCCCCCGTGGAAGGTGCGTCCATCTCGGCCACTGCCGATGGCGTCTCCGAGGCCGCAAGCGATGAAGGCGCCGAAGCAGACCACGAGGACCAGGTCGGCGTCACCGAGGCGGTGGAAGCGTCGGATGAGGGGCAAGGGCCTGATGTAGGTCGGGAGCCTGACGAAGGTCGGGAGCCTGATGAAGGTCTGGGCAAGAAGCGTCGGCGCGGCAAGCGCAATCGCCGTGAAGACGGCGAAGGCGAGGTCGATGCAGGCACTGCCGAGTCGGCTGACCGTCCCGAGGTCTTGGAGGCCGTCTCCGGCGAACCGGCAGCAGCAACGCCGGTCGAAGAGCCTGTGGACCTTGCTCCGGCCAATGACGACATGCCAAGCGCCGAAAAGCCGAAGAAGCCACGCCGCGCCGCCAAGCCGAAGAAGGCTGCGGCGGACGTCGTTGCCGAAACGCCGGTAGCCGAGCCGGAAATTTCTGCCGAGGCTCCCGCAGCTGTTTCAGAGGGAACAGCCGTGGCCGCCGTCGACGAAAAACCGAAGGCCCGCCCATCGCGACGCAAGCCCGTACCGGTCGATGCTCCGGTTGAGCCGATCGTGTCCTCGACTGTTGCCGAAGAGGAAAAGACCGAGGAGAAGCCGAAGCGTGCCGGCTGGTGGCAGCGGAAAGGCTTTTTCTAAGCTTTTCGGTAGCTTATCCTGATCTTTTGACCAAAAAAATCCCGCGCTGTCCCATCGACAGCGCNCTCTATGGCGCCCCCAAATCTCTATGGCGCGAAAACCGACCAGTTCATCATCTTCGCCAGCCTTTCCAGCGCAATCGACCCCAGCCTGGAATTGCCGTTGGCGTTGAGGCCGGGCGACCAGACGGCGAGCGAGGCCACGCCCGGGACGATCGCCAAAATGCCGCCGCCGACGCCGCTCTTGCCGGGGATGCCGACGCGGAAGGCGAAATCGCCGGAGCCGTCATAGTGGCCGCAGGTCAGCATCATCGCGCCGATGCGGCGCGCGCGCTCGGCCGACACCACGGAATGGCCAGTCGCCGGGTTCTTGCCGCCATTGGCGAGGAAGCGGCCGGCCAGAGCCAGTTGCCGGCAGCTCATCGCGATGGCGCAATGGTGGAAATAGACGCCCAGCGCCAGATCCGGCGCGTGGCTGAGATTGCCGAAGGACTTCATGTAGTTGGCGAGCGCCAAGTTGCGAAAACCGGTGGCTCGTTCCGAAGCCGCGACCTCGCGGTCGATGATGATGGTCTCGTCGTCGGCCAGGAACTGGATGAAGCGCAGGATCTCGCCGATCGCCTCGCGCGGCTGGTGACCGGCGAGCAGAATGTCGGAAATGACGATGGCGCCGGCATTGATGAACGGATTGCGCGGAATGCCGTTTTCGTGCTCGAGCTGGACGATCGAGTTGAACGGGTTGCCCGAAGGCTCGCGCCCGACACGCTGCCACAGCGCGTCGCCGACATTGCCGAGCGCCAGTGTCAGCGTGAACACCTTCGAAATGCTCTGGATCGAAAACGGCTCATCGGCGTCGCCCGCCATCAGCACGCGACCGTCATTGGTCACCGCGGCAATGCCGAACTTTTTCGGATCGACCTTGCCGAGCTGCGGTATGTAGGTCGCGACGTCGCCGCGATCCGTGCGCTCGGCCATTTCGGCGGCAATCTCGGTCAAAGCCTGCTCGAGGTCCGGCATCACGCTATCTCAGCCAGCGCTCGATGCGCATCATCGCCTCGACCATCTCGTCGTGGCTGCCGGCGTAGGAAAAGCGCATGGCTCGATGGCCTTGAAGCGGATCGAAATCGCGGCCGGGCGTCGCCGCCACATGCGCCTCGGCCAGCATCTTGCGCGCGAAGGCCATGCTGTCGTTGGTGTGCCTGGTGACATTGCAGAAGGCGTAGAACGCCCCGTCCATCGGTGCCGCCAGGGTAAAGCCGAGTTCGGGCAGGCGTTTCATCAAAAGCTCGCGATTGCCCGCGTAGCGCGCCTTCACAGCCTCCAATTCCGCGGTTGCCTTGAACGCCTCGATCGCGGCGATCTGGGACAGTTCCGGCGGTGAGATGTAGAGACTCTGGGCGATGCGCTCGACCGGCCGCACCAATGGTTCCGGCAGCACCATCCAGCCGATGCGCCAACCGGTCATGCAGTAGTATTTCGAGAAGGAATTGATCACCGTCACGTCAGGGCCGCAGGCAAGTGCTGTGCTGTCCGGCGCAGCGTAAGCCAGCCGGTGGTAGATCTCGTCGGAGATCACGGCGATGCCGAGCTCTTGTGCCGTCGTCACCAGCGCCGACAGCTCGTCGGCGGGGATAATCGCCCCGGTCGGATTGGCGGGGCTGGCAAACAACACGCCCTTCAGGTGCTTTTCGCGATGCGCAGCCTTCAGATGTTCGGCGTGGAGATAGGCATCACCGTCGAGCTCGATCTCGACGATCTCGATGCCGAGCGCGGCCATGATGTTGCGATAGGCCGGATAACCGGGTGCGGTGATGGCGACACGGTCGCCTGGATCGAACATCGCCAGAAATGCCAGGTTGAAGGCGGCCGACGATCCGGTGGTGACGGCGATCCGGCCGGGTGAAACGGCCAGCCCGTAGTGGTCGGCATAGTGCTGGGCGATAGCCTCGCGCAGGCCCGCAAGACCCAATGCGTCGGTGTAGCCGATGCGCCCCATCTTCAATGCGTTCGTCGCCGCTTGCCTGACTCCGGCCGGCGCCGGATCGGACGGCTGGCCAACGGCCATGGAAACGACCGGCACGCCCCTGGCCTTCAGCCGATTCGCTTCCGCCAGAACGTCCATGGCGTGGAACGGCTCGACGTCGCCGCGACGCGAAAGCGATACAACCATTTGACCTCATTTTCCTTGTTGGCCCTTTGGGTCGGCCCTTTGAGATCGGCCCTCGGGCCGGCGCTTGCCGGCTGCCGGCGCCGAGCTTTGGCGTCCCGCGCCGCACAAATGCCCGATTGATGTGAGGATCACAAGTTCAGTAAAAGTTTCAGTGCCGACTTTTCATCCTTCACCCGCTCGTCTACCAGTGGACCTGCCATGTTGAGCCGACCCAAATCGACGATAGCCAGGGCAGCGCGCGCCTTCGCGACGCTTTCGCTTGCCGCGACGGTCGCTGTGAGCAGCACCGTCAGCGCTTTTGCGCAAAACGTGCCGGTGGTGCGCGATGCCGAGATCGAGGCGCTGGTGCGCGCCTATGCGCGGCCGATCTTCAGGGCCGCGGGCCTGCCGGAAGACGGCGTCGACATCGTGCTGGTCAACGACCAGAGTTTCAACGCCTTCGTTGCCGGGTCCCGCCTGTTCATCAACACCGGCGCCCTGATGTCGGCGGAGACGCCCAACGAGATCATCGGCGTCATCGCCCATGAAGCCGGCCACATCGCCGGCGGCCACCAGCAAAAATTGCGCAACCAGCTCGAACGCGCCAAGACGATGGCCATCATCGCGACGCTGCTTGGCGCCGGTGCCATCGTTGCCGGCGCCACCAGCAAGAGCCGGGGCCTGGCCGGCGCCGGCATGGGGGTTGCCGCTGGCGGTGGCGAGATGGCGCAGCGCAGTATCCTCGCTTATCAGCGCACCGAAGAGATGACCGCCGACCGCTCGGCGATAACCTATCTCAATGCCACCGGCCAGTCCGGCCTGGGCATGCTGAAGACCTTCGGCCGCTTTCAGAGCGCACTTTCGCTGTCGGGGGCGCAGGTCGACCCCTACCGGATCAGCCATCCGCTGCCGCGCGAACGCATCGCCAACCTCGAAGTCCTGGTCAAAAAAAGCCCCTACGTCGAAAAGGTCGATCCGCCGGCGCTGCAGCAGCGGCACGACATGATGCGCATCAAGATCGCCGCCTATATGGGAGGTCAGGCCGCCGCATCGCGGCTGATGCGCAAGATGCCGGGCAGCCTCGCCTCGCAATATGGCGACGCGCAGACGAGCTATCTTTTCGGCAATCTGGCCGGGGCGCTTGCCAAGACCAACGCGCTGATCAAGGCACAGCCGAAGAACCCCTATTTCCAGGAATTGCGCGGCGACATCCTGATGAAGGCGAACAAACCGAAGGCTGCCGCGGAAGCCTATGCCAAGGCGGTCAGCCTCGACCCAGCGCGATCCGGGCTGCTGCCGGTTTCCTACGGCCAGGCGCTGATGGCAGTCGGCACGCCCGATTCCCTGGAGAAAGCGGTGGTGCAGATCAACAAGGGTCTCGCGCGCGACCGAGAAAACGCCGTCGGTTACCGCCATCTTGCGCAGGCCTATGGCGAGCTTGGCAACATTCCGGCCGCCGACCTTGCGACCGCCGAAGGCCATTTCTATTCCGGCGCCTACAAGGATGCCAAGATCTTCGCAATGCGCGCGCAGATGAAAATGAAGCGTGGCGAGCCGGGCTGGATCCGCGCGCAGGACATCATAAACTACGCACCATCAGGCAAGAAAAAGTGAACCTTCCGGCCGTGCGCGGCGACAAGTGGTTGGACCAATCGGGTAGTCGAACCAATCGGGTAGTCGGGCCAATCGGGTCGGACAACCCGGCCGGAAACCAGGCAAGAGGATCAGGATGATGAAGAAGGCAATTCTGCTGGGCACCACGGGCGTGGCGGTCGCTCTCGCCATGCTGGGTTTCGGGTTCGTGACCGGAAGTCCGCAGACGGCAAAGGCCGATGCCGCGCAGATCGCCCAGGCAGCCTCCGCCGAGACCAAGATCGACCGGGCTGAACTCGAAGGCATCATCCGCGACTATCTGCTGAAGAACCCGGAAGTGCTGCTGGAAGCTCAGGAGGCGCTCGAGGCCAAGCAGAAGGAGGCGCAGCGCGTCGCCAGTCTCGACGTCATCAAGGATGCCAAGGACCAGATCTTCAACTCGGCCTTCGACGGCGTCGTCGGCAATCCGAACGGCAAGGTCACCATCGTCGAATTCTACGACTACAATTGCGGCTACTGCAAACGCGCCATGGAGGACATGCAGACGCTGACAACAGCCGATCCGGATCTGCGCTTCGTGCTCAAGGAGTTCCCGATCCTCGGCCCGGATTCGCAGAAGGCAAGCGTCGTCTCGATGGCCTTCCACCTGATGATGCCGGAGAAATACGGCGAGTTCCACAACGCGCTGCTCGGCGCCCAGGGACGCGCCACCGAAGCGGCGGCCATCAAGGTAGCGCTTTCGCTCGGCGCCGACGAAGCGACGCTGCGCGAGAAGATGAAGGATCCGTCGATCGCCGAGGCCCTCTCCAAGACCTATGATCTTGCCAACAAGCTGGCCATCACCGGAACGCCTTCCTATGTGGTCGGCAACGAGGTGGTGTTCGGTGCGCTCGGCCAGGACGTGCTGGCGGAGAAGATCGAAGCGGCCAAGGCCGCACTCTGATCGGCGGCTGGCTTTCGGCGCAAGCCATTTTCCGCCTGTTGTGGACAGCGAAAGAACCCACTTGCGCTCTTTTCGCAGGCGTCTAAGCCCATTATAGAGGCCCGGTGCGCCGACTGATGCCGGCGCTGATGTGGTGGATTTGAAGTTCCTGCTGCTTTGGTGGCGTCAGTGTTCAGGAACTTTAAATCCACCACATCAGAAATGTATAAATTGCCAGTGTGGCTTTGAAGCCGAAATTCGTTCAAAGCGCTGCTCCAAGGTATTGCGAATTTCGGATTCGAAACCACACCGGGAAAAGGTCGGCATTTTGAAAACGGTTTTCGTCCTGAACGGTCCCAACCTCAACGCGCTCGGCAAACGCGAGCCGGGCATCTATGGCGGCAAGACGCTGGCCGCGATCGCCGACGATTGCAAGCAGGCAGGTGCGGCACTTGGGCTCGAGATCGATTTCCGTCAGTCGAACCATGAGGGCGACCTCGTCGACTGGATACAGGAAGCCGCCGACAAGGCTGTCGGCATCGTCATCAATCCGGGCGCCTACAGCCACACCTCGATCGCCATTCACGACGCCATCCGCTCCGTCGCGCCATTGCCCGTCGCCGAAGTTCATCTTTCCAACATCCATGCGCGGGAATCATTCCGCCACGTCTCCATGGTCTCGCCGGTCGCCGTCGGCGTGATCTGCGGGTTCGGGCCGCTCGGCTACACACTGGCGCTGCAGGCGCTGGCCGCACGCCTATGACCGGCCAACAAACAGAAGGCTCGAAAATGTCGATAAAGAAGAATGGTGTAGACCAGCAGCTTATCCGCGATCTGGCGGGCATACTGAACGACACCAACCTCACCGAGATCGAGGTCGAGCTGGGCGACTTGAAGGTGCGCGTGTCGCGACAGGCGCCGGCTGTCCATGCGGTCGCCGCAGCGCAGCCCGCCTATGCGCCGCCGGCCGCGCAGCCGGCTGGCGCAGCCGCCCCGGCAGCAGCCGACGTGTCCAAGAACGCAGTGGCCTCGCCGATGGTCGGCACCGCCTACCTGGCGCCATCGCCCGACGCCAAGGCGTTCATCGAAGTCGGCCAACAGGTCAAGGAAGGCCAGACGCTGCTGATCATCGAGGCGATGAAGACGATGAACCAGATACCCTCGCCGCGTGCCGGAACGGTGACGGCGATACTGTTCGAGGATGCGCAGCCGGTCGAATACGGCATGCCGCTCGTCGTGATCGAGTAGAGCCGGGAACAGCCGAAAAATGTTCCAGAAGATCCTCATCGCCAATCGCGGCGAAATCGCTCTGAGGGTGCTGCGCGCCTGCAAGGAGCTCGGCATCCAGACGGTGGTGGTGCATTCCACCGCCGACGCCGACGCCATGCATGTGCGGCTCGCCGACGAGAGCGTCTGCATCGGCCCACCGCCGTCGCGCGACAGCTATCTCAACATCCACCAGATCGTCGCGGCGTGCGAGATCACTGGCGCCGACGCGGTGCATCCGGGCTACGGATTCCTGTCGGAGAATGCCAAATTCGCCGATATCCTCGCCGCGCACAACATCACCTTCATCGGCCCGTCCGGCGATCACATCCGCATCATGGGCGACAAGATCGAGGCCAAGCGCACCGCAAAGCGCCTCGGCATTCCGGTGGTGCCCGGCTCCGACGGGGCGGTCACCGAGGAAAAGGAAGCCAGACGCATCGCCGCCGAGATCGGCTATCCCGTGATCATCAAGGCGTCGGCCGGCGGCGGCGGACGCGGCATGAAGGTGGCGCGCAGCGAATCCGATCTTTTGGTCGCACTGCAGACGGCGCGCTCGGAAGCCGGTGCCGCTTTCGGCGACGACGCCGTCTACATCGAGAAGTATCTCGAAAAGCCGCGCCACATCGAGGTCCAGGTGTTCGGCGACGGTGCCGGCCGCGGCGTGCATTTCGGCGAACGCGACTGTTCGCTGCAGCGCCGCCACCAGAAAGTCTGGGAAGAGGCGCCCTCGCCGGCGCTCAATGCCGAGGAGCGCGCGCATATCGGCGGCGTCTGTGCCAGGGCGATCGCCGATCTCGGCTACTCCGGCGCCGGCACCATCGAATTCCTCTATGAGAACGGCGAGTTCTACTTCATCGAGATGAACACGCGCCTGCAGGTCGAGCATCCGGTGACGGAGGCAATCACCGGCATCGACCTCGTGCACGAGCAGATCCGCGTCGCCTCGGGCGGCGGGCTTTCCATGCGCCAGGAAGAGATCCGCTTTCAGGGCCACGCCATCGAATGCCGCATCAATGCCGAGGATCCGCGCACCTTCACCCCCTCGCCCGGCACGATCACCCACTTCCACACGCCGGGCGGCCTCGGCATCCGCGTCGATTCCGGCGTCTATTCCGGCTACAAGATCCCGCCTTACTACGACAGTTTGATCGGCAAGCTGATCGTGCACGGCCGCAATCGCGTCGAATGCATGATGCGGCTGCGGCGGGCGCTCGACGAATTCGTCGTCGACGGCATCAAGACGACGCTGCCGCTGTTTCGCGATCTCGTCGGCAATGCCGATATCGCCAATGGCGAGTATGACATCCACTGGCTGGAAAAATATCTGGCCGATGAGGATTAGGACGTGAACTTATAGAATATAATGATGCGATGACCCGTCCTTACGCGCCAGGCTATCGCATCCCGACCGACCTGTTGCTCAAGGCCTACGCCTCGGGCGTCTTTCCGATGGCCGAAAGCGCCACCGATCCGGAAGTGTTCTGGGTGCGGCCGGAGACGCGCGGCATCATCCCGCTGGATGGTTTTCACACGCCCAAAAGCCTGAGGAAGGCGATCCGGAAAAACCTGTTCGATATCCGTTTCGATTTTGATTTCGAAGCGACCATCGACGGCTGCGCCGAGAGGCGCGAGGAACGCCGGTCGACCTGGATCAACGCGCCGATCCGCGAGGCCTATGTCGAACTCCATCGGATGGGCCATTGCCATTCGGTCGAAGCCTGGCGCGAGAGTCGGCTGGTTGGCGGCCTCTACGGCGTGTCTCTTGGCCGGGTGTTCTTCGGCGAAAGCATGTTCGCCAGGGAAACGGACGCGTCGAAGGTCTGCCTGGTGCACCTCGTCGAACGCCTGAAGGATCGACACTTCGCCTTGCTCGACACGCAGTTCACCACCGAGCACCTCAAACGCTTCGGCGCGGTCGACGTGCCAAGGGGCAAATACGAAAAGATGCTGGCCGACGCGCTGAAGGGCGAGACGGTGTTTTTCCCATGATCTGCGCCAAAGGTCGGGTTTTTGGTCAGGTTTTTGCGGCAGGCTCAAGAGGCGTGTGCGCGTGGAACATCATCTTCCAGCCATTGACGCGATGGACATCGCCGGTGCTGACCAGCGCCGCATAAGGCTCGCCATTCTCGCGCGTGGCATGGGCCTCATAAGTCAGCATGACAATGTCGCTGCCCGGCTCGATGATGCCCTTGAGGTCGATGTCGAGATCACGCCAGCGATTTAGGCCCGTCGCGGTTTCGGCCAGATCGGCGTTGCTCATCGTTTGCGCCATCTGTGGGAAAGCCACCAGGCATTTGGTGTCGGCATTGGCTTTGAAATAGGCAGCGTCGCCGGCCCAGAACCCTTTTTCGAGATCGAGGAGTTCGTTCTTGTTGGCCATCATCGGACATCTCCGTAACACCAGCCATGACCAACGCACGGAGAATAAGGCGGTTCCGGAAGGCTCAGTAAGTGATTGCGAACAGGCGATCCCGCACGCCAGGCATTATAACTGATCTTGGCTAATTGGTTTTGGCCGCGTCGGGTGCCGGCACTTCCGACTTCTGCTTGCAGCCCTTCAGCCAGACGTCGTAGACGGCGTGCTCGACGGCGTTGAGGCCGGGGCTTTCGGCAAACATCCAGCCGGTGAAGATACGGCGGATCTTGCGATCCAGCGTGATCTCGTCGACCTCGACGAAAGAATCGGTCTTCGGCTCTTCGGTTTGCGGCTGCGAATAGCAGATGCGCGGCGTCACCTGCAAAGCGCCGAACTGCACCGTTTCGTCGATATAGACATCGAACGTGATGATGCGGCCGGTGATCTTGTCGATGCCGGCGAATTCGGCGACAGGATTGGTGATGCGTTGTGGTGCGGCCGGTGCCGCCGGCGCCACTGTCGCATCCGGTTCCACTGTCGCATCCGGTTCCATTGGCGCATCCGGGTCCACTGGCGCCTCAAATTCCGTCGGCGCCCCCGGGTCCACTGGCGCCTCAAATTCCGTCGGCGCCCCCGGGTCCACTGGCGCCTCAAATTCCGTCGGCGCCCCNCCCCGGGTCCACTGGCGCCTCAAATTCCGTCGGCGCCCCCGGGTCCACTGGCGCCTCAAATTCCGTCGGCGCCCCCGGGTCCACTGGCGCCTCCAGCGTCTGAGCGGCGGCCATGGCGCAAGCGACAAAAGCGGCGGCCGTCGTCAGTCCGCCCATCGAAATTCGGCTGAAAATGCTCATGCAGGGATCCGGTGGTTTGCGCCCGGGGTGATTCTGTCGCGCCCAAGGCTAGTCGCTGCTGTCAGATCGACAAGCAGCTAAACGCCAATTGTGGCGATAAAGGATCGATCCGCCCTCGGCGACGTCCTTTGGACGCGCAAAGGACGCTGTAGCACTTTTGGTTTTGCGCATGAACCTTTCCGAAAATCTTTCGGATTTTCGGGGTCATGCGCGGGCTCACGGACCCAAATGTCCGCTCCGCGCCGGTTCTCGAGACCACCACCATATGACTCGCCAGAGCGAATTTCGAAACAGTCTCTTACGACCCCGGCGTCCAGGCGTCGTAATCGCCGGTCACCTGCGGGCGGTGCTGATTGCTGAGTATGGAGCCCTTGGGGCGATAGGCCGCGGCACTTCCGGTGAGGTTCGGCTGATGCGGCTTCTGCCAGTCGCGTGGCTTGTAGGTGTCGCTCGTCGGCGGGACATCGACGCGGTGATGCATCCAGCCATGCCAGCCGGGCGGAATCATCGAGGCTTCCGAATAGTCGCGATAGATGACCCAGCGGCGGGTACGGCCTTCCGAATCGACACCACCCTCGTAGTAGACGTTGCCAGCCTCGTCCTGCCCGACTTTCTTGCCATGCCGCCAGGTATGGAAGCGCGTGCCCAGCGTCTGGCTGTTCCACCAGGTGAAAAACTGCAGAAGGAAAGTCTTCATCCAAAATCCCCGTGGCAAATCCCCGCGGTGGCGACAGCGGCGGCGCCTGTTTCCTGCTTATGGCGTCAGGCCATCGCCAAGGCAAGGGTTTTGCCGCACGAGCCACGCAAATGGCCGTCGGAAAACCGACGCACCGTGGCAAGCCTTTCGCGTCCTTTCGAGGCATGCCTTGCCAAGGCTGCCGGGTCTTTCTAAAGCTCAGCGCGCCGCATGCAGGAACCAGCCTGATTGACGGTTGAGGGAGGGAATGATGGCCCCAGACGCATCCGGCGCCGATCCGCGGATCAGTGCCAGCTCCATTCGCCTACGCAAGGGCGGCGAGCCGATCGTCTGCCTCACCGCCTATACCTACCCCATCGCTCGCCTGCTCGACGATCATGTCGACCTGCTTCTGGTCGGCGACAGCGTGGCCATGGTTCTCCATGGCCACAAGACCACGCTGGGCGCCTCGCTGGAGATGATGATCGCCCACGGTCAAGCGGTGATGCGAGGGTCAGCCAAGGCCTGCGTGGTGGTCGACATGCCGGCCGGAAGCTATGAGGCGACGGCGCGCCAAGCCGTCGCCTCGGCGCGGCGGGTCGTCGGCGAAACCGGTTGCCAGGCCGTCAAGCTGGAGGGCGGCGTCACGGTTGCCCGACAGATTGCGGCGATTGTCGCTGCCGGCATTCCGGTCATGGGACATATCGGCTTGCAGCCGCAATCGGTGGAAAGCGACGGCGGCTACAGGATCAAGGGCCGGACCGACGAGAATGTGGCTGCGCTTTATCGCGACGCCGAAGCGGTCGAAAAGGCCGGCGCGTTCTCGGTGGTCATCGAAGGCACCGTCGAGACCGTCGCCGCCGACCTCACCCGCCACATTTCCATTCCAACCATCGGCATCGGCGCCAGCAGCGACTGCGACGGCCAGATCCTGGTCATCGACGACATGGTCGGCCTGACCGTCGACCGGGTGCCGAAATTCGTCAAGCAATATGCCGACCTGCGCAGCGTCATATCGCAGGCGGCAGCCAGCTATGCAGCGGAGGTGCGCAGCCGGACATTCCCCGGCCCGAGCCACGTTTTTTTGGCCGCAGCCGACAAGAGCGAACCGTGAGCGGGGCGAAGCATGAGCGGACCTCTCGTCATCGACAGCGTCGCCGCCCTTCGCGCGCAAATCCGAGACTGGCGTCGCGATGGCCTCAGCCTTGCCATGGTGCCGACCATGGGTGCGCTGCATGACGGCCATGTCTCGCTGATCAGGATCGCGCTGGAGAAGGCCGATCGCTGCGTCGTCTCGATCTTCGTCAACCCGACCCAGTTCGCGCCGAGCGAAGATCTCGACAAATATCCGCGCCAGCTCGGCCGCGACCTCGATCGGCTGGCCGAGGCCGGCGCACAACTTGCCTTCACCCCTGGTGCGGCGCAGATGTACCCGGCCGGCTTCGCCACCAGGATCTCGGTCGGCGGGCCAGCCGCCGGGCTGGAATCGGATTTCCGGCCGACCTTCTTCGACGGCGTCGCAACCGTCGTGGCAAAGCTCTTCCTGCAGGCGTCGCCCGACTGCGCGGTCTTTGGCGAAAAGGATTATCAGCAGCTTTGCGTCGTCAGGCAGCTCTGCAGCGATCTTGATTTGCCGGTGGACATCATCGGCGCGCCAACAATACGCGACGCGCACGGGCTCGCCATGTCGTCACGCAACGCCTATCTCGGCGAAACCGAGCTCGCGGTGGCGCGCCAGCTCAACGCCATCTTGCGCCGAACGGCGGCGGCACTCGCGGCAGGCGCGGATGAAGGCAGTGCGACCGCCGAGGCCAGCCGCGCGCTGGTCGAGGCCGGCTTCGACAAAGTCGACTATGTCGCGGCGCGCGAGAGCCTGACGCTCGTCCCGTGGCGGCCAGACCGCGACGGTCGCCTGCTCGCCGCCGCCTGGCTGGGCAAGACCCGGCTGATCGACAATGTGGAAGTTCCCTCCGCCTGAAGCGCGTGCCGTTTGGATGGATTCATGCGACGCGCTTCAGGTTGTTGCTTTGATGCATGTCGCTATTGCAAAACCGCTTCGCACCCTCGGTTCAAGCCCGAGGGCGTGCTTTTGCGCGACATGCCTTAGGGCCAATCAGGCATCAAGGCCAATCAGGCGACCTTGAGATCCTTCATCGCCTTCTCGTAGACATCCTTGATCGGCTTGGATACGTCTTCGGCGGCTTTCGTCGCCGCCGCCCGAAGCTCCTTGCTCTGCTCGACCGTCTTTTCCACCTGCTTGCGCAAGAAGTCTGTCTGCAGTTCGACGAACTCGGAGGGCGATTTCACGGTAACCAGGGCTTCGAGGTGAGAAAAGCTGGCCTCAACATTTGCGCGCAAAGCGGCGATCGTCTTCAGCGACAGCTCATTGCTAGCGGTCTTGGCTGTTTCGAAGGATGACTCGAGAGCCTTCTGGGTCGCCTCGGCGCCGGTCGCCAATTTCGATAAGGCTTCTTTCGATTGCTCGACGCCCTTTTCGGCGACAGCACGGAACTGATCGGTTACCTCGGTCTGGACTTCTGCATTCTCAACGTTTTCAGCAGTTTTATCAGCGGTCTTGGTCATAGTTTCCATCCTTTGCGGTGGGCGACCTTTGTAGAAAGGCCGTCTCGTTCATCTAGAACCTGACGTTACGGCATCTGCAGTGCATTGCAATATTTTTGTGCGTCGCACCATGCTTTTTGCCTCAGCGTTAGCCACTGGTGAATTTCTACCTTCGGGCGTGTTTTTTGCGGACCGCGATTCCGCAATTCAGCCCGCAACCGACCGGCGCCGCCCCGTAAAAACGCAACTGACTGCGACCTGTCAGGCCAGGCAAATCTATTCGATCGCCTTTTCCAAAATCAGCGCCGGCAGCCCTGAGCCACCGCCACAGTCAGCAGTATTCCCGGCTGGCAAAAACCCTTTCGAGCGATAGAAGGCGACGGCGGGAGCATTTGCCTCTTCCACTTCGACACGCAGCGTCCGCGCCTCGGGAAAGCTGGCCTCGACCTCTTCCAGCAGCGCCTGGCCGATCCCTTGCCTCTGGCAGGCCGGATGCACGTAGAGCTGGTTCAGCATGACGATCCTCGCATCCGTGGTGGCTGCGGCGAACGCCATGCCGCGAATGCGGTTGCCATCGTCTGCGACCAGGAATTCGGAGTTCGGCCGTGTCAGCCGCGCCTTGAGCGAGGCGATCGAATGCCATTCATCTGTTATCTCAGCGACTTTGGCAGCGCCATAGATGGCGTCGTAGGTGGCGTGCCACGTTTCGACCAGCAACGCCCGGACCGCGGCAAGATCGCGCTCGCCAGCGGTGCGAACGAACATCATCCTATTCGATCCCGAGCTTGGCCTTGACGAGGTCGTTGACGGCCTGCGGGTTGGCCTTGCCGCCAGTCGCCTTCATCACCTGGCCGACGAACCAGCCGGCCATGCTCGGCTTGGCGCGCGCCTGCTCGACCTTGTCGGGATTGGCTGATATCACCTCGTCGACCGCCTTTTCGATGGCGCCGGTGTCGGTGACCTGTTTCATGCCGCGGCTTTCGACCAGTTGGCGCGGATCGCCGCCTTCGTTCCAGACGATCTCGAACAGATCCTTGGCGATCTTGCCGGAGATGGTGCCCTCTTTTATCAGGTCAATGACCGCGCCGAGCTGATCGGGCGAAACCGGAGCATTTTCAATACCCTTGCCGGCTCTGTTCAAGGCACCGAGCAGATCGTTGATGACCCAGTTGGCGGCAAGCTTGCCGTCGCGACCAGCGGCCACCTTCTCGAAATAGTCGGCGACCGCCTTTTCCGACACCAGGATCGAGGCGTCGTAGGTCGACAGGCCGAGCGAGGAGATCAGCCGCGCCTTCTTGGCGTCGGGCAGTTCAGGCAGATCCTTTGCCAGCGCATCGACATAGGCCTGGTCGAATTCCAGCGGCAACAGGTCGGGATCCGGGAAATAGCGGTAGTCGTGCGCTTCTTCCTTGGAACGCATCGAGCGGGTCTCGCCCTTGTTGGGATCGAACAGCCGCGTTTCCTGGTCGATCTTGCCACCGTCCTCAAGGATGGCGATCTGGCGGCGCGCCTCGTAGTCGATGGCCTGGCCGATGAAGCGGATCGAGTTGACGTTCTTGATCTCGCAGCGCGTGCCGAATTCGCCGCCGGGCCGGCGCACCGAGACGTTGACATCGGCGCGCAGTGAGCCTTCGTCCATGTTGCCGTCGCAAGTGCCGAGGTATCGCACGATGGTGCGCAGCTTGGTGACATAGGCCTTGGCCTCGTCGGCGGATCGCATGTCGGGCTTGGAGACGATCTCCATCAGCGCCACGCCGGAGCGGTTGAGGTCGACATAGGACATCGTCGCATGCTGGTCGTGCATCGACTTGCCGGCATCCTGCTCCAGATGCAGGCGCTCGATGCCGACCTCGATGTCCTCGAACTCGCCCTGCCGGTCGGGACCGACGGAGACGATCACCTTGCCCTCGCCGACGATCGGCTGCTTGAACTGTGAAATCTGATAGCCCTGCGGCAGATCGGGATAAAAATAGTTTTTCCGGTCGAAGACCGATTTGTGGTTGATCTCGGCCTTCAGCCCGAGGCCGGTGCGGATCGCCTGCTTGACGCATTCCTCGTTGATGACCGGCAGCATGCCCGGCATCGCCGCATCCACAAGGCTGACATTGGCGTTTGGCGGCGCACCGAACGCCGTCGAGGCGCCGGAGAACAGTTTTGCCTGCGAGGTCACCTGCGCATGGACCTCGAGGCCGATGATGATCTCCCAGTCGCCGGTGGCGCCTGATATCAGGCGCTTGGCGTCGGGTGTGCGGGTGTCGATGAGGGTCATGGCGGCCTGCGCGTTATCGGTGACGGAATTCACGTGAATTCGACGTTTAAAGTGAAGTCATCCGCTAATGCAAACCGCAAAAGGAGACAAGCGTGAAGCCGCAGGCTGGTAGGGGCAACCGTTATTGGAAACGTTTGCGCTGCCCCTCACCTGCCTGCCGGCATTCTCTCCCCGTATAGTGACGGGGAGAGGGGCGCCCGCATCAACGATTTCGCCAATCTCCATTGTAGCAAGAAAAGCCGCCAAGGCTGCGGCCGGCCCCTTCTCCCGTCACTATACGAGGAGAAGTGCCCGGCAGGACGATGAGGGGCGGCGCCGACTTCGACAAAACTTACTGGCGATCTCACGCCGTCGCGATATAGGCCCTGATCTCCGCGGCCTCGCGCTCGACATCCTCGATGCGCCGCTTGACCACGTCGCCGATCGACACGATGCCGTCGAGCAGGCCGTCCTTTTCCACCGGCAGATGGCGGAAACGGCCACTGGTCATGATCTCCATGACCTCGTTGACGGTGTGGTTCTCATTGCAGATCTTCACTTTGGGGGTCATCGCCGAACGCACCGCGATATCCAATGCGGCGGCCCCTTCCCTGGCGAGGACCCGCACGACGTCGCGCTCGGAAAGGATGCCGACGATCTTGTGATCACCATTGGTGATGACCAGCGCACCGATCCTGTGCTCGGCCAGGATGCGAATGGCCTCGCTCAGTTTTTCGTTCGGCCCGAGCGTCAACACGTCGTGGCCCTTCTGCTCGAGAATTGCCTTAACAGTCATGGCGTCCTCCTCAGTTTACCTTGCCGGTTCCTGCCCTGACCGACTTTCCCTAGTGCCAGACATCGTGCGCCGCGATCGATTGGTTTTCAAGTGCGGCGAGGCTCAGGCCCTGAACTCGTCCGCCTGCTGCCGCCGATCGAAAGCCCGCAGGCCGAAGAAGCCGGCGACAAAACCGCCAATATGAGCCTCCCAGGCGATCTGGCTGTCGATGCCGGGCGCGAAGGCAACGAGGCCGGTGGCGAGATTGATCACCATCCAGATGGCAAGAAAAGTCACAACGCCGCGCGAGCGGAACACCACCGCCATCGGCAGCGGCGCGCCGGCGAAGGCGGCTTTGCCGGACGAGCGGTCGGTGCGGAAGCCGAAGCGCGCGGCGGCCCCCATCATGCCGGAAATCGCCCCCGATGCGCCGACCAGCGGCGCCTCGCCGAGCGGATGCACGGCCCAGAACAGCACCACGGCCGCCAGCCCGGTCGCGGCGAAGAACAGGCTGAAACGAAGCGCGCCGAAGCGGTTCGCCAGTGGTGAGCCGAAAGCCGCCAGCCACACCATGTTGACGGCCAGATGAGCAAAGCCACCATGCAGGAAGGCATAGGTGAAGGGCCGGGAAAACAGGAACCAGTCGAAGCCATATTGGCCAGTATAAAGAACTGGAATGAAGGCCGCATCGTACAACAATGTCAGCAGCTGGCTTTGGCTAAGCACGTACTCCTGGATGAGATAGAGGACGACGCAGATGCCGATCACCGCCAGCACAACGGGCGGCATGTTGAACACCGGCTCGCGGCGCGGCTCCGGCTCACGGCCGACAGGTCCGCCCTCGCCCTGTTCGATTTCCGAGGGGCTTGCTGGTTCGCTCATATGGCTCGCACTCAGTCGCTGGTTTCGACTTCGCGAGCATGTAGATCACGGTCACCCGATTCACAAAGGGCGAATCGCCCCACGCAAATCAAAACGGCGCGAATCAAAATTGGCGCGAATCAAAAAGAAGCCGTCCAAGGTTGCCCTTGAACGGCTGGTCGAGCCCCCATGCTCCCCCAAACTCTTGACTGAAATGCTGCCGATCGCTGCGAAACGACCGCTTCTGGAGTGGTTTTAACGTGCCACGGGCCTGGGCGGAGCGCAACGTAAACCACTTGTTAACCTTAACGGCCCCGACCCGTGAACAAGTGTTAACGATGCTGGCACGCATCCTGCTCCGCAACGCATGTAGGTCCTCGGAGGGCGCCCTTCTGTTCACCGATGGGACATCAGACGACAGATTGCGCGGAGCAGCATAACATGAACCAGAACGGATCGATCACGCTGTTCCATTATTGGAACCGGCTGCGTGACGGGCGCCCTGCCCCGAAGCGTTCGGAAGTCGAGCCGGCCGATATCAAGTCGCTGCTGGCCGACACATTCATCCTGGAAAAGGATACGCGCGGCGAAGCGGTATTCCGGCTCGCCGGCACCAGGCTTTGCGCGGTCTATGGCCGTGAACTCAAGGGGTTTTCCTTTCCCTCGCTGTGGCGCGAGAAGAACCAGCGGCTTATCTCGAAACTGATCCAGGGCGTCTTCGATCAAAAATCCGTCGTGCTCATCACCTATGAAGGTTTCAGCCGCACCGACCGTTCCAGCAAGTTCGAGCTGCTCGCCCTGCCGCTCGACGGCGGCGTCGACAATCCGCGCTGCCTCGGCGTGATAAGCGCCGCTGAAAAACCCTTCTGGCTGGGCGCGGATCCGATCGCCGACGCCCTGATCGATTCGATCCGTCTCGTCGATCCGGAGAAGGAACCGAAATTCCTAAAGAACCGGCCGGCCATCGACGTTCCCTCGCTTGTCCCGTCGGAACTCGATCCGTCCCAAGCGATTTCGGCGCTCGGCCAGGCGCGCCGCATCCGTCATCTGGTCGTATTCGACGGCGGGCGCGGGGAATAATCCAAAATCCTAAAGTAGCGGTATCAGGCTTTCCCCTTTGTTAACCCACTTCGCTGTAGCTTGCCGACGAAATTCCTCGCATCAACGCGCGGAATGCCAACCGGGTGTAGGCAGTCATGAGGTCAGCGGCGGTCGACACCGCGCCGTCCCAAGCTGAAAGGCGCAACTTTCAGCGCGTCCGCGTGAAGATCTATGGACGCTTCATGCTGGAGGATCGCACCGAACATCCTTGCCAGGTGGCCGACATGTCGCCGGGCAATGTAGCGCTTCGCACCGAGCGCATCGGCATGCCGGGCGAGAAAGTCATCGCCTATATCGATCACATCGGCCGCATCGAAGGCGTCGTCACCCGCATCTTGCAGGACGGTTTCGCGATGACGGTCATCGCGTCGGAACGCAAGAAAGACAAGCTTGCAGCGCAATTGACCTGGCTTGCCAACAAGCACGAGCTCGATCTGCCGGAAGACCGCCGCCACGAACGCGTGGCGCCGCGCAATCCGAACAGCGTGCTTCAACTCGGCGACGGGCGCCAATACCAGTGCCGCATCATCGACCTGTCGCTTTCGGGCGCCGCGGTCGAGATCGACGTCAAGCCGGCAATCGGCATTCAGGTCATGCTGGGCACCATGCGCGGCCAGGTGGTGCGCCATTTCGAGGACGGCGTCGCCATCGAGTTCGCGGTCATCCAGCGACCCGAAACACTTGATTCCGAATTCAACGCATCCGGCACCTGACAACTGCGAACCTTGCCGCAATCGAACCGGCCCATTTCGGCCGGTTTTTTGTTGCCTCGCGCCGGCCGACGCGGCCGGCCGGCCGATTCCGCGCCAGGGCGCGGCGCCGATGTGATCCCCGCGAAAAACGCATCAACAATTTTATACTGAAATGATTCAAATTTTATGTTTATTATAGCGACGTTTTACTTAATGTCTACTTCTGACCTTTGCGTCGAATAAATCCAATCGTGTCATTGTCTCCTCAAACGGGGAGACTGGACGATGAAGAAGACGAGGGGCAAGCTGTTGCTCTTGGCAATGGCGACGCAGCTTACCGCCTGGGGAACAGCGTATGCAGCGGGACCTGCCTTCATGCACACCGGCAGCCGCACCACACAGCCGGTCGGCCATTACGAGTTCTGCCAGAAAATTCCGCAGGAATGCAATCAGCGGACGCCGAAGCAGGCGCCGATCGAACTGACCCGCAAGCTGTGGGCGAAGATCGTGAGCATCAACAATTCGGTCAACAGCAGGATCGCGCCGCGCACCGATATGGAACTGTGGGGCAAGGAAGAGGTCTGGTCCTATTCCAACAGCGAATTCGGCGACTGCGAGGACTATGCGCTGGAAAAGCGCCGCGCGTTGATGAACATCGGCGTTCCGGCCGGCGACCTCTTGATGACGGTTGCGCGCCAGCCGAACGGAGACGGCCACGCGGTGCTGACCGTGCGCACCAGCCTCGGAGAGTTCATCCTCGACAATCTCGAAACCAGGGTGCTGTCCTGGACCAACACCGACTACACCTATCTGAAGCGCCAATCGAGCCAGAATTCTGGCGCTTGGGTAACGATCAACGACGGCCGCTCCGGCGCGGTTGCCAGCGTCCGCTAAGGACGCGACGCAAAAGCCCGGTCGAGCCCCACCTCCCCGTCCCCAACGACCGGGTTTAGGAGCCGGCCCCGTCCCCGGGCCGGCTCCACTTTTTTGAAGCGGCACGCTGTCCCGGAAGCCCCGCGCGTTTTTGCGCGACATGCATTTGCGACGGCCGCGCCAGATAGCGTCCGCACTCTAAAGCGCGTCGCGTTTGAGCGGCCTCATGCGACGCGCTTTAGGTCGTTGTTTCGCATTAGGGGCGAGCCTCCAGCACCATGTTGAACGGCGTCTCGGCGGCGCGACGGAAGCGCTTGAAGCCACCGCCGGTCACCACCTTGCGCAACCTCGCCTCGCCGGCCTGGGCGCCAAGCCCAAGCCAGACTTCCTGCGACAGCGAGGCGGGCGTGCACACGAATGTGGGCATTCTTCCGGGCCTCTATTTGCCGGCCTCGTTTTCCGGATCGACGCGGAAATCGGGGGACAATACCGGCAATCGCCGACGAGGCGGCCGGCCTCGCAGACCATCTCATCAAAAGGCGAGTCGGCTAGTTGTAGAGACGCTTGCAGTTCTCTAACGCTGCACCTCAGAATGTCAGCGACGTGGTCAGATCGTGGCCTCCCCTCCCGCCGGTAGCCGGGACGACGCACATACCGCGTACAGCGTCCTTGATACACCGGATTGATCCCCTAGTTACCCTCCATGGGCGGTTAGTCGCGAGGTTTGCCTGGGGGCGGCGGCGGTTGCGACTTTCTGACTGCATGGCGCGGAAAGACGGTTCGACCGACGCACTTTATGGAGGTGGTCGTGCGTCAATCCTCTGAATCCAGCTGGGCATATTTCGTATTCGTTTGCTCGATCGCGGTAGCTTGCGCAGGAGCTACCGCCGGCGGCGAGCGCGGCGGAGGCAAAAGCGGTGGCAACCATGGTGGCGGAGGCAATAGCGCTGCCAGCCAGGGTGGCGGAGGCAATAGCGCTGCCAGCCATCACGGTGAAGGCCGCAAAGACGGCGCGCACAAAGGACCCAGCGGCTCCAGCAGCAGGTCACCGGTGGATGACGATGGGACCAGCACCACTGCAACGGCGGCAGTTGCGGCAACCACGGCCGCCACTGCCGTCAGTGTCGCCCGGTCCGCAAGTGGACGGTCGCTCGACCTTCCGTCCAGCCTTCAGCCTCCTGGTGACGTCGACAGTCCAGCAACGGTCAGTCCAATCAGGGCGCTGCCGGGCGTCCCGGATGAAGTCGTTCGCGCCTGCCGTGATGCGATCGAGTCGGCCGCCGCCCCGTTTGGCGCGACCAGTGTGCGCGTCAGCAGCGCAGGTTCCATACGTCGGTTGAGCCCGGATACGATCTCAGCTCCCGTCGAGGTCAGCATCGACTATGGACGGCAAGGCGACGTGGAGACGCGGCAGGCGCCGATCAAATGCGAATTGAATGCTACAGGCAGTGTGATCGGGCTGACATAGCGTATCGCGCAGAACTACTCGCCGACGAGAGCAGAATGAATTCGAATGGGGTGATTCGATTCATCCTAGTCTACTCTCGCAATACACACGTGTCGCAATGATCTCAAAGAGCTTGGGCCTTCAACAGGAGGACCGCGCAGTCGTTTTGGAAATCACTCCAATGTCGCCTGTCTTGGCCTGAGGGGATAGGGAAGTGTGAGAGAACGCACCCCCGCAATCCGCGCCGGGTCGCGAGCCTTGCTGCGTGCAGTCTTCTGGCTGACAGCCTTCACCCCGCCGGCAGCGGCGGCTGCGCGGCCAGCGCGCCGCTTCAGCGGCGGCTCAATCTTGGCGCTGCGACGCTCAGCCCTGAGCCTGTCATTGTCCGCGCGCGCGGCGGCCAGGTCGCGGGAAAGAGAAACAGTGACGTCACGTTGCTTGTCCAAAGCCTCCTTCAGCTTGGCGACCTGTAGCAAAAGTGCTCGGGCGGCGTCGCGCTCGAGGCGAGCTTTATCGAGGTCCTCATGGGTCGAGACTGCCGCAGCGCGTTCTCGTGCCAGAGCATGCGCCGTCTCGGTTGCAGTCTGCTCCACTCGTTCTCTCGCTGCGACTGCTCTGGCTCGTTCCTGTTCAGCCGCGTCGCGCTCGATGCGAGTTTTTTTCAGCTCCTCCCCCGTCGAGACTGCTGCAGCGCGTTCTCTTGCCAGAGCCTGCGATGTCTCGGTTTCAGTCTGCTCGGCACGCTTTCTCGCTGAGACTGCCCTGGCTCGTTCCTGTTCAGCCGCGTCGCGCTCGAGGCGAGCTTTTTTCAGCTCCTCACGCGTCGACGCTGCTGCCGCCTGTTGTCGCGCCAGCGCCCGCTCCGTCTCGGCTGCCGTCTGCTCCACTCGTTCTCTCGCTGTGACGGCACCGGTCAATTCCTGCTCAGCCGCGTCCGCGCGCTCCATGAGCGCAGCATTGGACAGTTTCACTTTGGAGAGCTCGCCACGAAGTTCGTCTGACTTTCGGCGTTCGTCATCGAGCATTCCGCTCGCTTGCGCCAGCGAAGCCTTGGCCTTGGCGCGATCCTCGGCGGCCTCGGTCTCAAGCCGCTCAATTTGCGCCTGCGCTCGCGATAGATCGCGCGCCACCCATCCGGCTCGCTGACGCTCCAGGTGAGCAGCGGGCATCTCCGTAAAGACATAGTTGGTGGCCTCGCTCAGCATCGTGCGGGCATCTCCCGCAAGGCGCCGCAATGCGTCAGCTGTACGGGCTGCCGCGAGCTCGTTGCGCAATTGCTCCTGGCGTGCGTTGGCGGCGGCTGCCATGCTTGTCCTCAGCGCGTCGATCTCCTTGCGCGATTCGAGCAGCGCTCGCTGCAGAGCGGCGCTCCTGGCGCGCTCACCTTCCGCCGCCCGGCGCTCCTGGCCGTCCAATTCCTTCGCTGCGGCTGCCTGAGCACCAGCTGCTCCGACTTGCGCCCGGGCAGCCGTGAGATCCGGGCTGAGCAATTCGACACTCGTGCGCTCGTCTCCCTGGGCTGGCCTACGCACATCCAATGCAGCACTCGCCGGAAGCTCGAAGGATCGCGAAAGCTCCGGATTGACGTTGCCCTGGACCAGCGAAATGGCGGGGGCGCTTTCGACCCAGTTTTGTCTCGTCATCGCATAGCTAAGCGGCACGGCCAGACAGATTGCTGCGACGCCAAAGCGGGGCACAAGACCGATCGGCCTGCGAATGCGAGGAGGTGAGGCCGTCGCTGTGGTGGGGTCGGGATTCTCCGCGAGGGCGAGTTGTGTTGGCATACGGCTCAGAGCCGTCAATACTGGACTAGTTAGGGCGGCAAGATTTGCCGCCACCTGCCTATGAACATAGCCAGCGATTTCCCTGATCGATGTCGCAAGTCGGCCGGATTGCGCTATGTTCGTCGCGGAAGCGACAGCGTTGGTCTGGGTGACAGACGAGCTCTCGCAAGCTTCGGAGATCACGTCGAAATACTCGATTCGCACCCCGAACCGAAGGCAATTGGCATCCTGACGCCGAATATCCAGGTCTGCCGCGTCTGAGGGCACGGCAATCTGAGAAGAAGAAGCAGGCTCGGTTGCAAGGTCGACCGGGATTTCCCAATCCCAAGACACCTCCTCCTCGGGGAGGTCAGATCCGCGTTCGCTCACATCTGATTTGAGGCGACGCCGTTGCACCCCGATAAGGATACGCCTTAGCACAAGATAGAGGCACATCGAGGCAAATGCTGCTATCCCGCCCAGGACGGCGAGATCTGCGCTGTTTGCGTAAATTTCGGCAAGATGATTTGGCATTGCCGTGCCTGTGCGGTTTTGGGTGTAATCTTAAGATCGTGAAGCGTTGTTGGCCCCTCGCCTTGGTGCTGGCTAAAGCCTTTGGTCGCGTTCGAAGCTGTCACTTGCTTCGAGGTCCCTCCAGTGCTCGAATTGTTGTTGCATGGCGGAGCGGCGGTCGCGCGTTGATAGGCGTGCCGGCGCAGATGACTTTTGTTTGAAACGAAACTTGACAGGCCGTGGCCGCCGATTGTCGGCCGCCAAGGGCGCACAGGCTCTGAAAAGCCGACTTGCACCTCTGCATCTCAACGTCCCCAGAGTTCTCCCACGGTAGCGCGCCATCCCACCATTTCCGGCTCTGGACGGTCCGGCTAAGCTTTAAGCTAGGTCACAGGCCTCCACGGTCAACCGTCACCTTATAGTTAGCATCCATCGGCAGTACGTCGGCCATCTGGTGCCGAAGCCGTTTGCCTCGCTTCACGCTGACACCGCGTTAATCGGGCAGGCCCGCCTTGCGAAGTCCTTCGATATATCTGCTGCGATCGTCCGGTCGACAAAACGGCGGCAGCACCTCAGCGAGATTCGAAAGCCGCAACGTAGGGTCGAGTTCGCGCAGGCGGGCCATCATCTTCTCGGCTTCCGAAAGCCGACCGGCCAAGACGTAACTTGCCGTCGCCACACGCGTCGCACTCGCGTAGTTTGGTTGCGAGCGCAAAGACCTTTTCGCCCACTCAGCAGCATCGTTGTAGCGCCCGGCACAAAAGTGAGCGAGTGCGGTGCAAAATTCCCAAACAAAAAAGCGAGGATCGAACGGACTGAGGCGCATTGCCTGCGCGGCGCGCTCGACGGCTTTCTCCGGCTCACCTAAGCACGCTTGAACCCAGGCGCTGTAACCCCACGCCGCAGCCAAGTTCGGGTTCAGGCCAAGCGCGCGTTCGACGCACGCCGCGCTTTCCTCCACATCGCCGCCTACATAGCCGAGCACGTATCCGCCGTACGAAGGGGCAATTGCATCGTCCCATCCAAGTTCGATCGCTCTCTTTGCCAGTCGGGTCGCCTCGGCAGTCTCTTCTAGGCGATCGATCATCCAGCGGTTGCTCTTTCGCGCCGCATAGCAGCGCGCCGCCCGGGCATAGGCGGCAGCGAACACCGGGTCACAGCCGATCGCCTTCATGAAGAACCGCAGAGCGTCATCCATGGTTTCCTTGGTGTTGACCGCTCGGTCGTGGGACGCCAACCCGCGCAGATAATAGTCGTAGGCGTCGAGGTCCTCAGTCGGCTTGCGCTTGGCGCGCTCAATTTCGGCCTCCTCGACCTTTGGGGTGATCGCGCCGACGATGCTCGAGGCGATCTGGTCCTGAAAATCGAAAACCTCGGCTAGAGTACCTTCAAAACGGTCAGCCCACAGGTGGAGGCCGCTCGAAGCGTCGAGGAGTTGTCCGGTGATGCGCAGGCGCTCACCCGCTTTCCGCACACTTCCCTCGACCACATAGCGCACGCCCAGTTCACGCCCGACCTGCTTTATGTCTATCGACCGTCCCTTGTAGGTAAAACTCGAATTCCGTGCGACTACGAACAGGGCACGAAAGTGAGCCAGGGCGGTGACGATGTCCTCCACCATTCCGTCGGCGAAATATTCCTGCTCGATATCACCGCTTAGATTCTGAAACGGCAGCACCGCAATTGACGGCTGGTCGCCGTGTCTCGTTAGGACTGCCAGCACCTGTGCCGGCGCCGCGACGCCAGAGCTTGGCCCCGGCTGCTGATCCCCAGGTCGTTCCCGGGACTGCAGAGAAGCCGCCAGCGAGCTTGTCTGCGCCTCCGGCTCAGCATCCAGCTGCTTTTTCAGGGCAGTCCGACAAAGTTCGAACTGGCGCAAGGCGGCGTTTTCGTGGCCGCGATGCGCGTGGATCCGGATCAGCGCCCGATGGGCGGCCTCCGCGGTAGGATCTGAGGCGAGCAATCTCTCGGCGAGCCCTTCGCAGGCCGTCTCTTCCGCTGAGCCGGGTATCGGCAGCGCGAGGCTCAGCCGATCGACCAACTGCAGGGCCTTGCGCTGATACCTGTCCAGATAGGGTCCAAACCACTCATCCAGTTCCTCAGGAATGGCTTCCCCCGCAAGCACCCCACCGCGGTAGAGGTCGGCGGCGACGGCGAGATCGGCCGCCCCGCCCTGCTCCAGTTTCCGGTCGAAGATCGAAATGTCCGCGTCATCCGGACCGGCAATCAGCGCGATGGCTTCCTGATCCCCATCGATGTAGAGGGTGGCATCCTTGCTGGTCGGGAACGAGCGCCGGATGTCGACCAGCGCTTGCCGCAAACTATTGCGGGCCTGGCCATTGCTTCGTCCCGGCCAAAAGGCCTCGGAAAGCTGCTCGCGACGATGGCCGCGGTGGCCCGCCAGCACCAGGGCAGCAAAAAGAAGCGAAGTCTTGCGCGTGGCGAAACGGACGGGCCGGCGCTCCGGCGAAGTAACCTCGAGGCCGCCCAGCAACCTGATGCGCACAGATGGTCTCCAGACTTTGACCGCCGCGGCGGAATACATTTCGGAGGATAGTTTTAACACCGATTTAACGGCAGCTCGTCGGGCTTTTCGGTTTTTTTCACGCACAGCCGAACAGCCCGAAAACACCCGCGTGGCACGCTCTCATCCGCAAATCTCGAAATGGGAGACTAAAAATGGCTGACACGCAAACTCGCGCCGCCCGCACGTCGAAAAGACATCTGTTTGGACCCAGCCTGAAAAGCGTAACAATGATGATCGCCGATTTCAGGGGGTGGCGACGGACCGTCGCAAGACGCAGGGCACTAGCCGACTTGACGGCCGATCAGCTGAACGACATCGGTCATCCGGAGGCCCATCGACCCGCACTCGACATCAAGGCAGGTCTGATCACGAACTTGATGTCGATGCGATAAGTTCGGCGTACGGCTGCGCAAAGCTATCGACCTGCTCTCCAATCGCAACCCGCCCATGGGGCTTTCAGGCAGCGGCGGATGGGAGCAATATGGCGGCCAATTCAACCTCCGGATCGCTGCGATGTTGGAAATCCCGGAAGATCGATGCGAGCGCCACCGCCTGTTCAAGGCCATCGACGACGCGTTCAAGGCGGGCGACTTCGAGGCCCTCGGTGTGGCTCTCGGCGGCTCACCCGGCTGGTTCGACGAGCAGATGCCCTTTGAACTCGGCCTTGGGCATCCACTGGAGTATGCGATCTATTGGAGCCCCGCCGCTTTCATCTCGATCTTACTGGATGCGGGCTCGGACCCGAACTATCACCACCACGGCG
The DNA here is from genome assembly GCF_000502375.1 of Mesorhizobium sp. L48C026A00. Taxonomy (NCBI): domain Bacteria; kingdom Pseudomonadati; phylum Pseudomonadota; class Alphaproteobacteria; order Hyphomicrobiales; family Phyllobacteriaceae; genus Mesorhizobium; species Mesorhizobium sp. L48C026A00. The sequence goes on from NZ_AYWU01000005.1 coordinate 78,877, forward strand.
GTTTTCCGGCAATCATTGCGGCACTCTCCGCCGACCGGGCTGACAGACTGGAAATAGCACGAACCCTGATCGATGGGGGCGCAGACCTGAACATGCGGGGCGTATACGACTGGACGCCGCTTCACTATGCGGTCGCCATCCGTAGCGTCGATGCCATCCGCCTGCTGTTGGCGGCGGGCACCGACCCATCGCTCGAAACCCGCATCGACGACTATACGACAGCCCTCGAGGACGCCGACAATGCCGGCTTTGAAGCCGGCGCTTCGTTGCTGCGCGATGCAATGACCAGGCGCGGCTCCAATGGACGGTGAGTTGGGCGACGATGCCGGTGAACCATATAGCCGAAGATTTGACCAAGGCTGGCCTCAGGTCTTCGTCAGCCCCGCCTTGAAACGTTTGCCGTTGGCGACGTAGTGGGCGGCCGAAGCGCGCAGGCTTGCCACCGCGGCATCGTCCAGTGTTCGCACCAAACGGGCGGGCGAGCCGATGATCAGCGAATAGTCGGGGAATTCCTTGCCTTCGGTGACCAGGGCGCCGGCGCCGACCAGCGAATTCCTGCCGATCTTCGCGCCGTTCAGCACGATGGCGCCCATGCCGATCAGGCTGTTGTCGCCGATCGTGCAGCCATGCAGCAAGGCGCGATGGCCGATCGTGCAGCCTTGCCCGATGGTCAGGGGAAAACCGACATCTGTATGCATGACCGTGTGTTCCTGCACATTGGTATCGGCGCCGATGATGATCGGCTCGTCGTCGCCGCGGATGACGACGCCGAACCAGAAGCCCGCGTTGCGGCCGATCTGTATGTCGCCGATCAGGGTAGCGTCGGGCGCGATCCAGTTGCTGTCGGCGTCCTCGAAACCGGGGGCTTTTCCATCGATCGCATAGAGCGGCATGTTTCTCCTCCGAATCGTCTCAGGCTGAAAGATCGGTCGACCCTAGGTGAGTGCCTGCCTGGGATGCAATGTCGATCAGCACGACGCCAACGCCAAAGATCGTCGCCGTGCAACCGCAAGAGATCAGCGCCGTCAGGCAACACTAAAAGCAACGAGTGTGTGTCCAACCGGACCTATCTTCACCTTCCATTTACCATGAAATCGCACAGTCGTGTTTCGACAGGCGTGCCGCAAGAGCCGTGCCACGCACATGGGTCGCTCAAGGACAGCCCAAGGGAACAGACACATTGAGACAGGCTGCCGATAATCGGGGATCGCGATGAAGCAGGCAGCCACCGCCAACGGTCCGCAACTCACCGTCGTCGATTCCAAGCTGATGAAGCGGGTGTTCTACGTGTTCGCTGCGCTGGCAGTGCTTTCGATGACGATCAGCCTTGGCGGCAAATGGTTGGGCCGCTCAATCGCCATGGCCGGATATACCGACGACACGACAGTCCACGAGGTGGTGATCGGCAACAACGTTATCGCCGTGCCGGCCAATGTCATCCGCTTCGACCAGGCGCGGCGCGACGGCATCGCCTCGCGCCTCGACCTCTATCTGCGTTATCCCGAAATGGACGGCTACAGCGAGGCGGCCCGCGACGATTTCAACCACACTGGACCCAGCAAGAGCATCATTTTTCTGTCGTTTGAACGACAGGTCATGTCGCGTGACATGAGCGGCCGCTTCGCGCCGATCTACAGCGCCCTGATCGTCGAGCCCGGCACGCCCGGTCCGGGCGGCACGACGCTTTACGGCTTCAATGAAAAATCGGGCTATTTCAACGAGGTGCTGGCGGTCGGCAATCGCCGGGGCAAGGACCCGTTCGTGGCCCGCTGCCTGAGCGGCCCAAGTGCTGCGCAATCGCTGGCGCCCTGCGAACGCGACATTCTGGTCGGCGACAATCTCAGCCTCACCTACCGCTTTCCCATGGAATTTCTGGGCGACTGGCAGGCGCTCGACGCAGCCATCGCCGCCAAGGCTGCGCGTATGCTGAAGGCCGGGCATTAGGATGATGATGAAGCGAACCGTGCGAGAATCTGCTCAGTGACTTTTGATCGCGCAGCAGCGCAGAAATTTGCGCGACGTCGGCGGGACAGCACCCCCCAGCACCCCCCTCTGCCCTACCGGGCATCTCCCCCTCAAGGGGGGAGATTGGCTATTCGTTCTTCTTTCGCCAATCGCCAACGTTGAAGAAGAGGGTGCGGCGAGCAAGCTGGCTCAAGGTCGGCCGGCACCGATCGCCTCCCGGCTCAGGCGAGGTCGATGTCGAGGATCGCCATCGAGAAATTATAGTCGCCGTCGTCCTCGTCCTTGAAGACGATGCCGAGGAATTCGTCGCCGACGTAGACCTCGGCCGAATCATCCTTGCGCGGCCGCGCCTTCACTTCAAGCTTAGGGTTCTGGAAGACGCGCTTGAAATAGGCGTCCAGCTTTCTGATTTCGTCCGGCTTCAAAAGTCTTCTCCGATCGTCGGTCTTGCTCGTTTGAGCGCGCTTCTGGCACGTCGACAATGGCGATGTAAAGGCAAGCCGGCGAGAGAGACAGGGCAATCGCTTGAGGTTTACGCTGCCCCTCATTGCCCTGCCGGGCATTTCTCCCCGTATAGTGACGGGAGAAAGACGCCTTTGCAAAGGGCCCCTGCCCGAGCGCTCAAATATCGAAGCTGACGACGTGGTCCATCGACTGCGACGGCAAAAGCTGGTCCATCTGCCGCGAGGGCCGGTCGCAGCCGGTCTCGCCGACGACGCGGGCCGGCACGCCGGCAACCGTCTTGTTATGCGGCACCGGCGACAGCACCACCGAGCCTGCCGCGATTTTGGAGCAATGGCCGACTTCGATGTTGCCGAGGATCTTGGCGCCGGCGCCGATCAGCACGCCGTAGCGGATTTTTGGATGGCGGTCGCCGCCGGCTTTGCCGGTGCCGCCCAGCGTCACGCCGTGCAGGATCGACACGTCGTCCTCGATCACCGCCGTCTGGCCGACGACGAGGCCGGTGGCGTGGTCGAGGAAGATGCCCTTGCCGATGCGGGCGGCCGGGTTGATGTCAGTCTGGAACACCGAGGACGACCGGCTCTGCAGGTAGAGCGCGAAATCCTGGCGGCCCTGGTTCCACAGCCAATGCGCCAGCCGGTGCGTCTGGATGGCATGAAAACCCTTGAAATAGAGCACCGGCATGATGAAGCGGTCGCAGGCCGGATCGCGGTCGTAGTAGGCCTGAATGTCGACACGCACCGTCGACGCCCAATCCTTGTCGTCGGCTGCCATCGCCTTGAATGTCTGGCGGATGAGATCGGAACCGATATCCTGATGGGCGAGCCGCTCGGCCAGCCGATGGATGACCGCTTCCTCCAGGCTTTCCTGGTTGAGGATGGTCGAATAGAGGAACGCCGCCAGCAGCGGATCGCGGTTGACCGCCTCCATCGCTTCGTCGCGGATCGAGCGCCAGATCGGGTCGATCGGCTTCACCATGGTCGGGCGGGCAATCGTAACGCTGTTCATCAATGGTCTCCGGCCTAATGTCTCCGGCTTGGCACCAAAACCGCTGCGCACTTTTGCGCGACATGCTCTATAAGCCAGATCATAGCACGGTTGAACTCAATTTTCCTTAGTGCTTTGTCAAATGGATTTGGTTCACGGAAATTCAAGCGGCGATGGAAGACCAAGCCTTGATCGACGAGCCGCTGAAGCGCGAGCTTTCCACGCTCTATGAGGCGGAGGGTCGTCACTATCACAACCTCGGCCATATCGAGGCGATGCTGGCGCTGGCCGGCCACTATCGGGCATCGTTGCACGATCCCAAGGCGGTCGAAGCGGCGATCTGGTTCCACGACGCCATCTATAACAGCCGGGTCAAGGACAACGAGGCGAGGAGTGCCGTCCTTGCCGAGAAAAAGCTCGCCGGCCGCACCGATGCGCAGCGCCTTGGCCGCATCACGACGATGATATCAGCCACCGCCACTCATGAGTTACCGCAGTTTGACGACGAAAATGCCGCCCGCGACGCAGCGCTGTTCCTCGACATGGACCTGGCGATCCTGGGGGCGCCGCCTGATGCGTTCGACGCCTATGAACAGGCGGTTCGCCGCGAATATGGCTGGGTGGAAGAGCCGATGTGGCGTGCCGGCCGCAGTGCTGTCCTGAAGGGCTTCCTCGCCCGCCCGCACATCTTCTACACCGAGGAGTTCCGGCAGCGGTTCGAGGCTCAGGCTCGGCAAAACATGGCGCGTTCGCTCGAAACCCTCGGGGCATGAGCGCTGCTGCGGGTGCAGCACCTTTGATGCCGGCCTTGGGTCACCCCAACTCAACCACCGATGTACTCACAGCGGATTATCGGCATAAAACTCCAGCACCCGCTGCTTGAAGGACTTGTCGCCGACGGCCAGCATGTGGTCGCGGCCCTCGATATGGAAAGCCCTGGCGTTCGGCATCAAGGCGGCCAGTTCGTCGGGCGAACCGCCGATATCGTCCTTGGTGCCGACGGCAATCAACGTCGGCTGGGCAATGCGCGCAATGTCGGCCTCGGCCAGCAATTCCCGCGAGGTGGCAATGCAGGCGGCCAGCGCCCGGCGGTCGCTCCGGGTCTGGTCGGCGAAGGCGCGAAACGAGCGGCCGCGTGGATGGCTGGTGCTATCTGGATCGTCGGCCAGAAGGGCGGCGGCGATCGGGTCCCAGTCGCCGACGCCGTCGACCATGCCGACGCCGAGACCGCCGAAGACCAGCGTCGCCACCTTATCCGGGTCGGAAAGCGCCAGGAACGCGGAAATCCGCGCGCCCATCGAATAGCCCATGACATGGGCGCGTTCGATGCCGAGATGGTTCAGCAACGCTGCCCCGTCGGACGCCATCCTTGCCGGCGTATAATCGGCGTCCTGATAGCTCTTCGACGAGGCGCCGTGGCCGCGATTGTCGAAGGCGATGGCGCGGTAGCCGGCATCGTTCAGCGCCTTGAACCAGCCGGGCGACACCCAGTTGACGTAATGGGTCGAGGCAAAGCCATGGATCATGAGCACCGGATCGCCCTGCCCCGATGCCGGCTGGCGGTCGAGGAAGGCAAGGTCAAAACCGTCATGGGCGAAAAACTGCATCTGCGATGGATCCTGCGCGTTCAGTTGTGCGCAGTGCCGATTGCCGGGTGACGCAACAGGTCGCCGTCCTCGATGCTGCTCCTGGCGGCCGTGCCCGCCTTGAGCTCGAGCACGAAGCGAACCGGCTCGCCGGGCGAGATCATCGCCTCGGATTGCGGCTCGCCTTGCTTGATCGCCCGGATTCTGCCGTCCTGACCGACAAAGATCAGGTCGAGCGGCATCGGCGTGTTCTTCATCCAGAAGCTGACATCCCGAGCCTCCTCGAACACGAACAGCATGCCATGATCGTCGGCCATCTCCTCGCGAAACATCAGGCCAGCCTCGCGCTCGGCCGAGGTGTCGGCGATTTCGACGGAGAAAGAGCGTTCGCCGCCTTTCGTCACCGCGACCAGCGGCTGCGGGTCGACGGCAAGGATCATCGCCCGGCTGTCTGCCGAAGCCGGTTGCTGCGAATGGAAGAAAGCGCCTGTGGCGATGACAAAGGCGATCGCGGCGCAGACTACGCCCGTTGTCAGCCAGTTCCTGTAAGTCATTCAGACTCCTCGGCCATCGTCCTAGGTATGTTGAAATTCAGGTGGTTCCAGCCTGTATATAGTTCCCTGCGCTTGCGACCCACCAATTGTTGATCTCAGCGCTGCCCCTCATCGCCCTGCCGGGCACTTCTCCCCGTATAGNAGCGCCCCTCTCCCCGTCACTATACGGGGAGAGGATGCCGGCAGGCAGGTGAGGGGCAGCGCAAACGTTCGAAAAGATCTGAGTAAGGCCTGAATATCAACGCACCCTAATGCGAGACGGGCAAGGTACCCATATCCGGGTGAATTTCGGCAGCCATAAGGCCTTTGTCGCCGCGCCCGAAGCGGACCAGCACGACCTGCCCCGGCCTGAGCTCGGTAATACCGTAACGGCGCAGCGTCTCCATGTGGACGAAAATGTCCTCGGTGCCCTCGCCCCGGGTCAGGAAACCGAACCCCTTGGTGCGGTTGAACCATTTCACCAGCGCCCGTTCGAGGCCGCTTTCCGGCGTCACCGAGACGTGGGTGCGCTGCTCCTGCATCTCCGCCGGATGGGTCGCCGTGGTGAGATCCATGGAGAGCACGCGGAACGCCTGCAATCCGCGCTCACCTTGCTTGACCAGGCAGACGACGCGCGCACCTTCCAAGGCGGTCTGGAAACCGTCTTTTCGAAGACAGGTCACATGGAGGAGAATATCGCCGGAAGAGCCGTCATCGGGAAGAATGAAACCGTAACCCTTGGCCACGTCGAACCATTTGATAGCGCCAGCAATCTCGACAAGACCGGCCGTGTCGCCGCTCTCGTCTCTTTGCAAGGCGTCGTGACCGGTTCCGTCCCGCCCCATGAAAGAGGCTTTTTCCCCCATAACAACGCCCCCCTTTTTCCAAGAATACCGCAACTGATTCTTGACGTTAGATTAACACTTCCGTTTCCGGTGTATGCAAGACCTGAGCTGCGTTTTTTCACGGTTCATTGCGGGAATACCGGATTTGTTGTTTGCCGGCAGGAGCGGCTATCGGGAATTGCCCTTTGGCCGGGTGGCCCCTATGTTCCGCCGCAAAGCAACATTTCGAGGAAAATCACATGCGCTACCTCCACACCATGGTCCGTGTCGCCGACATCGATGCCTCGCTCGATTTCTACTGCAACAAGCTTGGCCTCAAGGAAGTGCGCCGCCACGAAAACGAACAGGGGCGCTACACGTTGATCTTCCTTGCAGCGGACGAAGACGAGCAAAGCGGCATCACCGACAAGGCGCCGCTGATCGAGCTCACCTACAATTGGGATCCGGAAGACTACAAGGGCGGCCGCAACTTCGGCCACCTCGCCTACGAGGTCGACGACATCTACGCCACCTGCCAGCATCTGATGGACAAGGGCGTCACCATCAACCGGCCGCCGCGCGACGGCAACATGGCCTTCGTCAAATCGCCGGACGGCATCTCGATCGAGCTTTTGCAGAAAGGCCCGGCCAAGGCCAAGGCCGAGCCCTGGGCGTCGATGCCGAACTCTGGAAGCTGGTAACCAGCGACATTAGGGAAGAATCCATTCATGCCGACCAGCAATGCCACTGTCGTCACTGAACATGCGAGCCGCTATCTGCAGCAGCTCTGCAAGCACTGGGCGCACAAGTTTCCCGTCGCGTTCGATCCGAGCCACGGCACGATCGATCTCTCACTGGGCCGCACGGTTCTCGATGCCGACCCGGCAGCGCTGCATATCGCGGTGACCGCCGACGAAGCCGGCTCGCTGGAGCGCCTGGAGACGGTCGTCGCCGACCACATCAAACGCTTCGCTTTCCGCGAAGAGCTGACCTTCGATTGGAGAAAGGCTTCGGCAGCGTAGGCGACTACGCTCCGCCATTGCGGCCGGCCATCGCCAGCAGCATCAGCACCGTGCGCCAGTTGCGCGCGGTGGCGGGCACTTTCAGCGTGCGAGGGATGAGGTTGGCAAATACCGATTTGCCGAGGCCTTCCGGTGCGTGCAGGTAAAGCACGTCGCCCCTGATCTCGAACCGTTCGGGACCGGTGCATTTTTCGGCCAGCCGCGCGACCTCGTCGGCGGTCGGCGGGCGCTCCAGCACATAGGCGTGAAGCTTCGTCGGTTCCCCGGCGACTTCTGGATAGGGATTTTCCGCCACCAGCCGCTCGAACCAGCCGAGATCGCGCACCATGATGCGCGAGTGAAATCCCCATTTCTTCTCGAAGGCCGCTTCCATCTGTTTGGCCAGCGTGGCCGCGTCGCCCTTTGCCGAACGGAACACGACATTGCCGCTCTGCACATAGCTGGCGACGTCGCCAAAGCCGAGTTCCTCGAAGAACGACCGCAAGTCCGCCATCTTGACGATGCGGTTGCCGCCGACATTGATGCCGGAAAACAGCGCAACGAAAATCTTCGCCTGGGCGCTCATATGATGAACCCGGCCAGCGTCTCGTTGTCGGTGATGTCCTGATACTGGACGCCCTCGGCCTCGAAATTGGCGTTGAGCAGCTCGAAATTGCGGCGGTCCTTGGTTTCGATGCCGATCAGCACCGAGCCGAAATTGCGCGCCGATTTCTTCAGATATTCGAAGCGGGCAATGTCGTCGTCGGGACCGAGCAATTCGAGGAAGTCGCGCAGCGCGCCCGGCCGCTGCGGAAAGCGGATGATGAAATACTTTTTCAGCCCCTCGAAACGCAGCGCCCTTTCCTTCACGTCCGGCAGCCGCTCGAAGTCGAAATTGCCGCCCGAAACCACCGCGACGATGGTCTTGCCCCTGATTTCCTTCTTCGAAAAATCCTTCAGCGCGTCGATCGCCAATGCGCCGGCCGGCTCCAGCACCACGCCTTCGACATTCAGCATCTCGATCATGGTCGCGCAAAGCCGGTTTTCCGGGATCAGCCGCACGGCCTCGGTGGCAAAGTCCCTGAGATGCCGCAACGGCTCGCGGCCGATCTCGGCCACCGCCGCGCCATCGACGAAATTGTCGACCCTGGCAAGCTTGATGCGCTTGCCGGTGGCGAGGCTCTCGCGCAGGCTTGGCGCACCGGCCGGCTCGCAGAAGACGAAGCGCGTGTCGCGGCGCTGGTCGGCGAAATAATGCGTCACACCCGCAGCCAAGCCACCGCCGCCGACCGGCAGCATGATGATGTCGGGCATGCGCGCGCCCGGCATCTGGCCTGATATCTCGTAGGCGACCGTCGCCTGCCCCTCGATGATGTCCTTGTGGTCGAACGGCGGCACCATGTGCGCGCCGGCGCTTTCGGTGAATTCGGAGGCGGCGCGGTAGCAGTCGTCGAAAAAGTCGCCGACCAGCCTGATCTCGACGAATTCGCCGCCGAACAGCCGCGTCTTGTCGATCTTCTGCTGCGGCGTCGTCACCGGCATGAACACCACGCCTCGCTTGCCGAAATGACGGCAGACGAAGGCAAAGCCCTGGGCGTGGTTGCCGGCGGAAGCGCAGACGAACAGCTCGGCATCGTTGCCGGCCGCGAGCGACTTGCGGAAGAAATTGAAGGCGCCCCTGATCTTGTAGGAGCGCACCGGCGACAGATCCTCGCGCTTCAGCAGCACGCGCGCGCCGGTCTTCTTCGACAGATAATCGTTTTCCTGCAGCGGTGTTTCCGGGAAGATCTGGCGGATCGCGGCAGCGGCGACCGCGACGCGGGAAGAGAAACTAGTCATCGAAAAAATTACCCCGGATCGTCTGTGGTGTTCGCGAAGCTAGCACACGCCGTACGTGTTTGATCAGGGCAATCGTTCTGGCTTTCGCGCAACAGTGCGATGACTGTCGCAAGCCGCTGAGCGCATTTCGGCAGGAAACGACTTACTTCTGCCGCACTTCGGCTGTCCGGGAGGGGTCGCGGAGGTTGGATCAAGCCTTTCGGCCGGAGTGGAATTCTAGAGTTGAAGAAGATTTGTATCCTTGTCCTTGCCTTGCTCGTTGCCGGCTGTGGCGGCCGGCAGACCGAGGAACTGCTCGGCAGCGCCATGGTGTCGGCGCCGGTGACCGATATCGCCGGCAACCACAGCATCTTCATCGCCACGACGCGCAAGCGCTCCGACGATCCCAGCAAGGTTTTCGACCGCGAGCGCTCGGCCACGCTGAACTATGCCCGCGTCAACGTCACCGTGCCGGGGACCCACGAAGCCGGTCAGATCGAGCGGCGCTCACGCGGCAAGTCGAACGACCCTGCCAAATATTTCATGGCCTCCGACGTCGTCGGCTACGACACCGCGCCGAAATTCTCCAACGCGCTCAGTGCCGACATCGCCGCGCGCGGCGGCCGCGTCATGCTTTTCGTCCATGGCTACAACACCGGCTTCGACGCTGCCGTCTACCGCGTCACCCAGATCGCCCATGATTCCGGCTACCCGGGCACGCCGGTGCTGTTTTCCTGGGCATCGGGCGCCAAGACCCGGGACTATGTCTATGACAGGGAAAGCGCCAGTGCTGCCCGCGACCAACTGGAAGTCACGCTGAGAATGCTCTCGCAGACCGGCGCGCGGCGCATCGACATCGTCGCCCATTCGCTGGGGACCTGGGTTACCATGGAAGCGCTGCGCCAGCTCGCCATCAATGGCGACCGCGATCTCAGCGGCAAGCTCGGCGACGTCGTGCTGGCCTCGCCCGACATCGATGTCGACGTGTTCAAGAGCCAGATGCGCCGCTACGGCAAGCCGAACAAGCCATTCATCCTTCTGCTGTCCGACGACGACCGGGCGCTGCGGCTCTCCGGCCTGATCGCCGGCTCGCGGCCGCGGGTCGGCGATTACAAGGACGCCGCCGACCTCGCCGACTATGGCGTGAGCGTGGTCGATCTCTCCAGCGTCAAGGGATCGGATCGCTTCAACCACACCAAATTTGCCGACAACCCCGAGCTGGTGAAGATGATCGGCCAGCGGCTGCGCGAGGATGACGGATTTGCCAGCGACCGCGAGGTGACCGACCGCATCAGCCTGCTCGGGCAGTGAGGTGCGTTCGAAGACTTTTCTCGTCGTAGCGTTTGCGCTCGCGGTGACCGGCTGCGCCGGCCGCAAGACACACGACCTTCTCAACACGACGACCGTGACGGTGCCTGCCTCCGACATCGCCGCCACGCATGAGATCTTCGTCGCCACCACCCGAAAAAAGGCGACGAAGGACCCGCGGCAGGTGTTCGACGGTGACCGTTCACCGACCACCAGTTTTGCCAGTGTCGAAGTCACCGTCCCGAAAACCCATCAGGTCGGCGCCATCGAGCGGGTCAGGGGCTCCGCCAACAGCAACCCGACGAAGGACTTCACGGCAACCGAGGTCGAATTCTACGAAGGCGCCCCGCAATTCGCCAAGCGGTCGGCGCCGACATCGCCATGCGCGGCGACCGCGCTCTGGTTTTCGTGCACGGCTTCAACAACGGTTTCGACGACGGCATCTACCGGCTGACGCAGATCGCGCACGACACCAAATACTCCGGCACGCCGGTGCTGTTCTCATGGGCGTCGAGCGGCAAGACCACGGGCTATATCTACGACAAGGAAAGCGCCAACGCGGCGCGCGACGATCTCGAAGAGACGTTGCGGATGCTGGCCAAGACGAAGGCCAAGAGCATCGACATCATCGCTCATTCGATGGGCACCTGGGTGACGATGGAGGCGCTGCGCCAGCTTGCCATCACGGGCGACCGTGATCTCGGCGACAAGCTCGGCTATGTCATCCTGGCCTCGCCCGACATCGATGTCGATGTATTCAAGAAGCAGATGATCCGTTACGGCAAGCCCGACAAGCCTTTCGCCATCCTGCTTTCGGGCGACGATCGCGCCCTGAGGCTGTCCTCGCTGATCTCCGGCGACAAGCCGCGCGTCGGCGACTATGGCGACGCGGCCGACCTCGCCAGCTATGGCGTGTCGGTGGTCGACCTGAGCAAGACCAAAGGCGGCGACCGCCTGAACCACGCCAAATTCGCCGACAACCCGTTCCTGGTGCAACTGCTCGGTGACCGGCTGCGCGCCCCGGCTGGCCTGGCATCAGACGAGGTCGATCCGGCGCGGCCGATCGACAATCTCGGCCAGGGCATCGGCAAGGCCGTCGGCTCCGTCGCCGAGATCGTCATCACCACGCCGTTCAAGGTGCTGACCATCGCCACCGGCGGATGAGGAGCGGACACGCCCTTGGTCGTTGTCAGACGAACAGTTCGACCTTCTGGAACGTCGTCACATCGATCAGGCCGACATCCGAAATCCTCAGTTCCGGGATGACGACCAGCGCCAGCAGCGAGTGCTGCATGTAGGCGTTGTTCAGCGAGCAGCCCATCTGACGCATTGCCTCGGTCAGCTTGTCGGCCTTGGCGGCGACGATTTCGGCGCGCTCGTCCGACATCAGGCCGGCGATCGGCATTTCGACCAGCGCCAGTTCCTTGCCCCTGGAGAACAGCACGACGCCGCCGCCGACCTCGCCCAGCCGGTTGACCGCCAATGCCATGTCCTGCTTGCTGGTGCCGACGACGATGATGTGGTGCGCATCATGCGCCACGCTGGAGGCCATGGCGCAGTCGCTCATATAGCCGAAGCCGGAGACGAAGGCGTTGGTGACGCCTCCCGTGCCGCGGTGGCGCTCGACCAGCGCGATCTGGCAGACGTCGTTGCGACGGTCCATGGCGACCAGCCCGTCCTCGACCGGAAGATCGGCCTCGAGCGCCCGCGTCGGCGCCTGGTTCTCGATCACGCCGATGACCCGCACCCGAATTTCGTTGGCGCCGACAGGCGCCACGATGTCGAAATCCCCCGGTTTGAGCTTCTTGCCGAGCTTGACGGTGTTCTTTGCCGTCTTCGGATAGTCATATGCCGGAATGTCGATGTCGAGCTTGCCGCCCTTGGCCAGCCTGACGCCGCGGCCATAGACTTCGTCGATGGTCATTGCGGCCAGATCGGAGACGATCAGCAGATCGGCGAGCCGCCCCGGCGCGATCGAACCCAGCTCGCGCTCCAGCCTGAAATGCTGGGCGGTGTTGAGCGTCGCCATCTGGATCGCGGTCACCGGCTTCACCCCTTGGCTGATGGCGTGGCGGACCACCCGGTCCATATGGCCTTCATGGACGAGCGTCCCGGAATGGCTGTCGTCGGTGCACAGGATGAAGTTGCGCGGATCGAGCCCGCTCTCCGTCACCGCCTTGATCTGCGAGGCAACGTCGTACCATGCCGAGCCCAGCCTCAGCATTGCCTTCATGCCCTGGCGGACGCGGGCGATGGCGTCCTCGGCGCGCGTGCCTTCGTGGTCGTCCTCGGGGCCGCCGGCGACGTAGCCGTGGAACGGCAGGCCGAGATCGCGCGAGGCATAATGGCCGCCGACGGTCTTGCCCGCCCTCACCGTCGCGGCGATCTCGCCGGCCATCACCGGATCGTTGGCAGCGACACCGGGAAAGTTCATCACCTCGCCAAGTCCGATGATGTTTTCCCAGCCCATCGCCTCGGCCACATCGGCAACCGTCAGCTCGGCGCCGGCATGCTCCAGCCCAGGTGCGGAAGGCACGCAGGACGGCATCTGCACAAGGACGTTGATCGGCATGGCGACCGCCTCGTCATGCATCAGCCGCACACCCGGCAGGCCGAGCACGTTGGCGATCTCGTGCGGGTCGATGAACATCGAGGTGGTGCCATGCGGGATGACCGCGCGGCAAAACTCCGTTACCGTCACCATGCCGCTCTCGACATGCATGTGCGCGTCGCAAAGGCCCGGCACCAGATAGCGCCCGCCGGCGTCGACCACCTTGGTGCCCTGGCCGATGGCGTGACCGGCATTCGGCCCGCAATAGGCGAAACGGCCGCCGGCAATGGCAATGTCGGTGCCGGCGATGATCTCGCCGGAATGAACGTTGACCCAGCGCCCGTTGCGGATGACGAGATCGGCGGGCCTCCTGCCCATGGCGACGTCGACCAGATGCGTCGCCGCCTCGGCCCAGGGTTTTGGTTTCGTCGCACGCGCGGTCTTCGCCATGAGGAGACTCCTGTTTTCCCGACTGTGCCAAGCCGCGCGGATTTTGACCAGCGGGGAACTTGTGGGTCGTGTGCGGCTACGCGGTCTTCCCTCTCGATGCAGGAGGCGCCCTCGGCGGAGCTGCGAGGCGCCATCCACGACAAAATGCCTCAACCGGAAGACGAGTCCGGTTGCGGCAAATCAGCTTGTTCGGGAGTTTCGATCAGGAAAACGGGCGCTCAAGTATCGCCCCGTTGTTCCCTGTCGCGGCAGTTGAGAAGCTCGACCAGATCGTCGGCCTCTTCGATCGGCATGTCGATCAACGGGACGCCGACCTCGACAACCGGCTGCCCCGTGAACACATCGATGATGTCCCATGTGCCTTCAGGTGTCTTCTCAGTGTCGTAGCGTTGAGTCATGGGGTGCAGGAGAGATTAGCGGGTGCAGGAGAAGATTGGCGCGTTTTCTCGGTTATCGCTCGTTTGGGCTCCGGGAATGCGAAAACAGTTCCCGCCCGGCCTGATCAAGCGCCTCAAGCAATGGGACAAAGGTGCTGGGCAGTCGTGGGTCGACGGCAAGATTCAGCACGCCGTGTAAATGCCGGCGATAGTCTTCGGAACGCAGCAATTGCCGTACCGCGTTGGCAACAGACTTCCCTTGTCCTGTGTCAAACTCTGCCATGTCAGGGGTTCCAGTAGCTTTAGCCCGAAACTCAGCCGCTCCGAAATGGTTCCGGCGATCTTGTTTGAATGCCCGCGCCGGAGGGGATTGCCACTGGCCAGGTCGCGGCAGCTAGGCCGTGCATTTCGGCACGGCGCTGATTTGCGCCACGGACCTGCCGCCAAGGTGGCTTTCTTACCAAGTCGCTGCCGACCGGCCCGCAGCCGCCAATCTCCAACGTCTGCGATTAGCCGTAAGCTCCCGCGCCTTCGTCATCCTAGGGCAAGCAAGGAGCGAAGCGACGCGGCGCAGACCCTGGGATCCATTCCGTGACATCAGCCGAAGATCGCAGCGGCTCAGAAAAAGCGCTCCGTAGCGATCCTTCGCGCCCCCCTCTGTCCTGCCGGACATCTCCCCCACGAGGGGGGAGATCGGCCTTCATCACTGATTTCGCCAACACCAACCTGGCAAAAAAGGACGCTGTCCGCGAAGCTGCCGATCCCCCCCCAAGTGGGGGAGATGTCCGGCAGGACAGAGGCGGGCGCCTCGCTCCGCCATCAAAAGGTTCTGCACCGCAGCAGCGCACCAAGTTTGCCCGTGCCAATCCTGCTGAGAAACCTTCGTGACACAGTGCCACGGCTGTGCCAAACAGGGCCAACTGTGCCAGCGAGCGTGGAGAAACTGGTAAACTCAGCAGACTTAAAATCTGCCGCCACTACAATGGCTTACGGGTTCGATCCCCGTCGCTCGCACCACCTCACATCGGACTTAAAATCCCTCGATCTCTGATCGTACGGGTTCGATTCCCGTCGTCCGCACCAGCAACGCCGGCGCCACCGCGCTGGCGCATGCAGGTTCCGGCTTGGATCACACCCGGATCGGGTTCAGCTTCAGATGCTGGATCAGGATGATGGTCTTGGCGTCGATGATGCTGCCGTCGTGGATGCCGGCCAGCGCCTCGTCGAGCGGCATTTCCAGGACCTCGATGTCTTCGCCTTCGTCCGGCGCGCCGCCGCCGTCGGAGATGCGGTCGGTCGGCGAATAGCGGGCGACGAAAAACCAGAGCCGCTCGGTCACGCTGCCGGGGCTCATGAAGGGCGAAAACAGCCGTTCGACGTCCTTCAGCCTATAGCCGAGTTCCTCTTCCGCCTCCTTGCGGATGCAGGTTTCGGGATCATGTTCATCGAGCAGGCCGGCGCAGGCCTCGATCAGCGGCTCGCGGTGGCCGGTGGCGTAGGCCGCGTAGCGGAACTGCCGCACGAGCAGAACCGTCGAGCGCTCGGGGTCGTAAGGCAGGATCACCGCGCCGTCGCCGCGATCGTAAGTCTGGCGGGTCTGCGTCTCCCATTGCCCGTCGCGCCGGCGATAGTCGAGGACGGTCTTTTTCAGGACGGCCCAGTCATCGGAAAGGACTTCCTCCGAACGGATGCGAATGCGGTCTTCCATGGTGAACTCCGTGTTGCCGGCGAGGCGTAGCGGTGATCCAGCCTTTGCGCAATCCCGACAGCAATTCAGGGCAATCGCTTCAGCGAAGGATCGCGGCTTCATCCAGCAGAGGCGCGCTTCACCGCCTCGTGTATGGCGCGGGCGCAATCCATTGCCTAAATAGCGACAGCCCCTCCCCGGAGTTTCCTGATGACCCCTTCCCTTTTCCAGCCGATCACGCTTGACGGCCTGACCTTTCCCAACCGCATTGCGGTGGCGCCGATGTGCCAGTATTCCGCCGAAGACGGCTCGGCCAGCGACTGGCACCTGTACCACTGGATGAACCTGGCGATGTCCGGCGCCGGCATGGTCACCGTCGAGATGACCGACGTCGAGCGGCGCGGCCGCATCTCGCATGGCTGCCTCGGCCTTTATTCCGACGACAACGAGGCGGCCGCCCGGCGCGCGCTGGATGCGGCCAAGCGCGTCGCTGCTCCCGGCACCAGGTTCGGCACGCAGCTTGCCCATGCCGGCCGCAAGGCCTCCAACCAGAAACCTTGGGAAGGCGGCGGGCCGCTGAACGCCGATCAGGACCCTTGGCCGATCGTGTCGGCCTCGGCAATCGCCTACGACACGGGCTGGCAGGTGCCGAGGGCGCTGGAGGATGAGGAGATCCTGCAGATCATCGAACGCTTCGCCGAGGCGGCAAGGCGGGCCGAACGTGCCGGCTTCGATTTCATCGAATTGCACGCCGCGCACGGCTATCTGATCTTCCAGTTCCTGTCGCCGCTTTCCAACCAGCGCACCGACCGCTGGGGCGGCTCGCTGCAAAACCGCATGCGTTTTGTCGTCGAGATCGCCAAGGCGGTGAGAAAGGCAGTGCCCAGGCTGATGCTCGGGGCGCGCCTGTCGGTCAAGGAATGGGTCGATGGCGGCTTCGACGTCGACGACGCAATCGAAGTGGCCAAGGCGCTGAAGGCAACGGGCGTCGCCTATCTCTGCTGCTCGAGCGGCGGCAATTCGCCCCTGCAGAAGCTGCCGGCAGGTCGCGGCTACCAGGTGCATCTGGCGGAAGCCGTTCGCAACGGCGCCGGCATCCCGACACGGGCCGTCGGCCTGATCGACGATCCGAAGCAGGCCGAGGCGATCGTCGCCGAGGGCCGTGCCGACATGGTGGCCTTGGCCCGCGCCTTCCTCGCCGATCCGCGCTGGGCGTGGCGCGCCGCGGCCACCTTCGGCGAAAAAATCCAGCCGGCGCCGCAGCTTGCCCGCTCGGTGACGACGATGCAGCACTGGATGAAGGCGGCCGGCTGACCGGCCCGATTGCAGGGCTGCCGCCGCAACGACCGCTACCCCCCGAGACATTTGCGCACGCCGAGGGGCGTGCAACCAAATCAGCGGCTCCGCGTTGGCGGCGATGATGGACAGCAAGCCTTTTGAAAAGCCGGTCGTGGTCGAACTTGGCCGTGTCGGCAAATACCGTGAGATCCGCAGCACCCAGGAAGCTGCGGAGTGCCTGATGACCGTCTGGCCGCTCAATCGTGGCCCTCGGCATCGCGATGCTCTCGACACTTGCCTAAAAGTGCTGGAAGGTTATCGTTCGACAGCGGATGCGCGCCGGGCATTGGTCGAGGCCGCCATGGAATCGGACGTGCTGGTTCCCGAAGAGAGATTGCCCGAAGGCAAACTGCCCGACCGCAAACTGCCCCAAGGCAAACCGCATTGAGCAACCTGAGCTTTTTCCACTGGAGGATTTCATGGCCAAGCTGACCTACAAGATCGTCGAGCATGACGGGGGCTGGGCCTATAAGGTCGGCGAGACATTTTCGGAGACGTTCCCTACTCACGAGGACGCGCTGCGCGCCGCCGAGATCGCTTCGGCCGAACAGCAGGTCGCCGGCACCACCGACGGCATCCAGTACGAGGACGCCGAAGGCAAATGGCACGACGAGCTCGCCGACGGTCGGGACCGGCCGCAAACCGAAGTTTCCGATTAAGGCTGGTGTCGTTACTGATGGCTTCTCGCACCTCCGGTTTTAAGAGCTGGGGCTTGACAAGTCATGCTCTTGCTATGATCCCGGCCATGGCGAATTTCAGTCCCGCTGGGAACGCTCACGATCAGGCGCGACGAAGAAGGGCGCTTGCCACGCAACCGCTTTACAGGGCAGTCTGGTAGCGCTACCGTTTCATCATCGCGCGTGACCAGGGAGGAGCTTTGGGAACTGCCGCGGCCAGTCAGGAAAGCGGTTTCCTTCGAAGACGTCGCAGGAAGCATTCGGGAGGAAATCGATGGCGTCTGTCGCGATTGGCGATGTCTACAAATCATTCGGAACCGTCGAGATTCTCCACGGTGTCAGCGTCGATATAGAGGATGGCGAGTTCGTCACGCTGGTCGGGCCGTCGGGCTGCGGAAAATCGACGCTTCTCAGGATGATCGCCGGCCTGGAAAAGATTTCGCGCGGCCAGATCGCGATTGGCGAGCGCGTCGTCAACAACGTTGCGCCAAAAGAACGCGACGTCGCCATGGTGTTCCAGAACTATGCGCTTTACCCGCACATGACCGTGGCCGAGAACATGGCGTTCTCGCTGATGCTCAAGGGTGTTGCGAAAGCCGAAAGCGCTGCCAGCGTCAAGCGCGCCGCCGAAATCCTGGGGCTGGTGCCATTGCTGGAGCGCTATCCTAGGCAGCTTTCCGGCGGCCAGCGCCAGCGCGTCGCCATGGGCCGGGCGATCGTGCGCGATCCGGCGGTCTTCCTGTTCGACGAGCCGCTGTCCAATCTCGACGCCAAGCTCAGGGTGCAGATGCGCGCCGAGATCAAGGAACTGCACCAGCGCCTGAAGACCACGACGGTCTATGTCACCCACGACCAGATCGAGGCCATGACCATGGCCGACAAGATCGTCGTGATGCATGACGGCATCGTCGAGCAGATCGGGCCGCCATTGGAACTCTACGACCGGCCCAACAACCTTTTTGTCGCCAGCTTTATCGGCTCGCCCGCCATGAACATGCTGAGGGGCGAAATCGCGACGGATGGCGGCTCACCGTCTTTTCGCGGCTCCGGGGGGATTTCCCTGCCGCTGGCCGCAATACCGTCGACCGGCAGCGGCGAGCAGGTGGTGCTGGGGATACGCCCCGAGCATCTGCGGCTATCCCAAGACGACGGCATTCCAGTCACCGTCGTGGTGGTCGAGCCGACCGGGTCGGAAGTGCAGCTCATCGGCCGGACGGCCGGCGGTGACGAGATCGTCGCCAATTTCCGCGAGCGCCATTCCTTCACGCCGGGCGAGACCGTACGGCTCACGGCCGAGCCGGGCCTCATCCATCTCTTTCATGGCGAAACCGGGCAGCGCTTCGAACTGCGCGCCCGGCAGTAGGATCCATAAGGCAAGGACAACAAACAGGAGGAAACGAGCATGAAATTCACCAGACGTGACGTGATTCGCACGACCGCCGGCGTGGCGGCGGGAGCCTTGGGAAGCCGCTTCGTCGGCTCTTCCGCCTTTGCCCAGGAGGGGTTGACGTACAAGCCCGAAGACGGCGCAAAGCTGCGCATGCTGCGCTGGTCGCCGTTCGTTCAGGGCGATGAAGACCAATGGCTGGCCAACACCAAGCGGTTCACCGAGGCGACCGGCGTCGAGGTCCGCGTCGACAAGGAAAGCTGGGAGGACATTCGCCCCAAGGCCGCGGTCGCCGCCAATGTCGGCTCCGGTCCAGATCTGATGCTGGTCTGGTTCGACGACCCGCACCAGTACCCCGACAAGCTGCACGACGTGTCGGAACTGGGTGAGTATCTCGGCACGAAATATGGCGGCTGGCACGACGGACCAAAGCAATATGCGACGCGCGAGGGAAAATTCCTCGGCCTGCCCCTGGCCACCATCGGCAATGCCATCGTCTATCGGGAAAGCTGGGTGAAGGAGGCTGGCTTCTCGGAATTTCCGAAGGACACGGCGGGCTTCCTCGAGCTTTGCAAGGCCTTGCAGGCGAAGGGCCATCCGGCCGGTTTCACACACGGCCATGGCGTCGGCGACGGCAACAACTATGCTCACTGGCTGCTTTGGAGCCATGGCGGCCAGATGGTCGACGAGAGCGGAAAGGTGACGATCAACAGCCCCGAGACGCTCAAGGCGATCGAATACGCGCAGGAACTCTACAAGACCTTCATCCCCGGCACCGAAAGCTGGCTTGACGTGAACAACAACCGCGCCTTCCTGGCCGGCGAACTGGGCGTCATCGCCAACGGCATTTCCGTGTATAACACGGCAAAAACCAACAAGGACAATGATCCGAAACTGGCTGAAATCGCCAAGGATATGCGCACGACCAGCCTGCCGATCGGTCCCGTCGGGAAATCCGTCGAGCTGTTCCAGGTGACCACGGCCGTGATCTTCGACTACACGCCCTACCCCAACGCGGCAAAAGCCTATCTGCAGTTCATGTTCGAGGAACAGCAAATGGCGGAATGGATCACCTCCTCGGCCGGCTATTGCTGCCAGACACTCAAGGCCTTCGACAACAATCCGGTGTGGACGGCCGACCCGAACAATGCCGCTTACGCCAAGGCCTCGGCGACGCTGCGTCCCAACGGCTATGCCGGGCCGCTCGGCTACGCCTCGGCTGCGACCATGGCCGACTATGTGCTGGTCGACATGTTCGCCAAGGCGGTGACGGGCCAGGCGACGCCGCAGGAGGCGGTGGAAGAGGCGGAGAAACGCGCCAACCGCTACTATCGCGTTTGATCACAGCCGAGCCGGGCAGCCGCGACCGCGCTGCCCGGTCTGGTCCTGAAATCGCGTGGCGGCCTCTCAGGCCACCATGCCAGCAGACCGTATGAGGAGCCGTCCCATGGCCGTGTCGTCCGCCGCCGTTCAGCCGCGTCCGTCGATCCTGTCGCGGAGCCTGTCGCTCCTGGCCGACAGCAGGAACGCGCTTGGCTTCGGCTTCATGCTGCCGGCGGCAGCGCTGCTGCTGGTCTTCCTGACCTATCCGCTCGGGCTCGGCATCTGGCTCGGCTTCACCGATGCCCGCATCGGCCGCCCCGGCATCTTCATAGGCATCGAAAACTACCAATATCTATCGGACGACGCCGTCTTCTGGCTCTCCGTCTTTAACACCTTGCTCTACACGATCAGCGCGTCGATCCTGAAGTTCGCGCTCGGCCTCTGGCTGGCGCTTATCCTCAATCAGAACCTTCCCTTCAAATCGTTCTTCCGCGCGATCGTGCTGCTGCCGTGGGTGGTGCCGACGGTGCTGTCGGCCATCGCCTTCTGGTGGATCTACGATTCGCAGTTCTCCATCCTGTCATGGGCGCTCATGGAAATGGGCCTGATCGACCATCGCATCAATTTCCTCGGCGATCCGGAGAACGCGCGCGCTTCGGTGATCGCGGCCAATGTGTGGCGCGGTATTCCGTTCGTCGCCATCACGCTGCTAGCCGGCCTGCAGACCATTCCCCAGTCGCTTTACGAGGCCGCCACGCTCGACGGCGCCAGTCGCTGGCAATTGTTCCGGTTTGTGACGCTGCCGCTGCTGACGCCGATCATCGCCATCACCATGACGTTTTCGGTGCTGTTCACCTTCACCGACTTCCAGCTGATCTATGTGCTGACCCGCGGCGGACCGGTCAATGCCACCCATCTGATGGCGACATTGTCGTTCCAGCGCGGCATTTCGGGAGGCCAGCTTGGCGAGGGCGCCGCCATCGCGGTCGCCATGATCCCGTTCCTGCTTGCGGCGATCCTGTTCAGCTATTTCGGCCTGCAACGCCGCAAATGGCAGCAGGGCGGAGGAGACTGACACATGGCTGAGATCAAGACGGCTGAGATCAAGACGGCTGAGATCAAGAGCGCCGCGATCAAAAAAACCAAACGGCAGGAACTCGACGAAGGCGGCATGGGCTATCTTCAGAGCCTGCCGCGGCGCGTGGTGACGGTCTATCTGCCGTTGCTGGTGTTCGTCATCGTGCTGTTGTTCCCGTTCTACTGGATGACGATCACGGCGATCAAGCCCAATCACGAGATGACCGACTACGCCAATTTCAATCCGTTCTGGGTCGTGCATCCGACATTCCAGCACATCCGCTATCTCTTGTTCGACACGTCCTATCCGGGCTGGCTGCTCAACACGATCATCATCTCCACCGCCGCCACGTTCCTGTCGCTGCTGGCTGCGGTGTTCGCGGCCTATGCGATCGAACGGCTGCGGTTTTCGGGGGCGCGGCAGGTCGGGTTGGCGATCTTCCTCGCCTATCTCGTGCCGCCGTCGATCCTGTTCATCCCGCTGTCGGTGATGGTGTTCAACCTTGGGCTTTACGACACGCCGTTCGCGCTCATCCTCACCTACCCGACCTTCCTGGTGCCTTTCTGCACCTGGCTGCTGATGGGTTACTTCCGTTCGATCCCGTTCGAACTGGAAGAATGCGCGCTCATCGACGGGGCGAGCCGCTGGCAGATCCTCATCAAGATCGTGCTGCCGCTGTCGGTGCCCGGCCTGATTTCGGCCGGCATCTTCGCATTCACCCTGTCATGGAACGAATTCATCTATGCGCTGACGTTCATCCAGTCGTCCGAAAACAAGACGGTGCCGGTCGGGGTGCTGACGGAGCTTGTCCGCTCCGACGTCTATGAATGGGGAGCGCTGATGGCCGGAGCCCTGATCGGCTCGCTGCCGGTGGTGGTGCTTTATTCGTTCTTCGTCGAGCACTACGTTTCCTCGATGACCGGAGCGGTGAAGGAATAGCGCCCTGCCGCAGTTGGCGCTCTACTGGCCAATTGTCGAAGTCGGCGCCGCCCCTCATTGCCCTGCCGGGCATTTCTCCCCGTATGGTGACGGGGAGAAAGACGCCTTCGCAAAGGATTTCGCCAATCTCCAGCGTTGCAGAATGGGTGCCGAGGCCGCGGCCAGCCCCTTCTCCCCGTCACTATACGGGGAGAAGGTGCCGGCAGGCGGATGAGGGGCGGCGCCAACCAATGCGATTGCTCTGCTGCAGCAGCGTTATCAATACGGGCATTGCCGCCAACCATCCACCGCGTTATCTCAGGCGACCCTGTCTGCCCAGGCGACCCTGTCTGCCCAGGCGACCCTGTCTGCCTCGGGCGACCTGCCTGCCTCAACTGACCTTATGCCGGAGCCTGCCAATGCCCGAAATCGTCACCGCCGCCATGCTCGTCATCGGCGACGAGATTCTGTCCGGCCGCACCAAGGACAAGAATATCGGCCACCTCGCCGACATCATGACGGCGATCGGCATCGACCTGACGGAGGTGCGCATCGTTGCCGACGAGGAAGACGAGATCGTCGCCGCAGTGAACGCCCTGCGGGCCCGCTACACCTACGTCTTCACCACCGGCGGCATCGGTCCGACGCATGACGACATCACCGCGGATGCCATTGCCAAGGCGTTCGGCGTGCCCTGCGACTACGACTCCAAAGCCTATGCCATGCTGGAAGCGAGCTACGCGGCGCGCGGCATCGAATACACCGAGGCGCGCAAGCGCATGGCGCGGATGCCGCGCGGTGCCGACCATATCGACAATCCGGTGTCGATCGCGCCGGGTTTTCGCATCGGCAACGTCCATGTCATGGCCGGCGTGCCGGCGATTTTCCAGGCAATGCTCGACAATGTGGTGCCGACGCTGAAGGCCGGCACCAAAATGCTGTCGGCCACGGTGCACTGTCCGTTCGGCGAAGGCCTGGTCGGCGGACCGCTGGGCGACATCCAGAAGGCGCACCCGGACACGATCATCGGCTCCTATCCAAAATATGGCGACGGCAAGTTCTGGACCGAGCTGGTCGTCCGTGCCCGCAGCCAGCAAGCGCTGGACGCCGCCCGCGCCGATGTCGAAGCGATGGTCGCAGGCCTCACCAGCGCGGCCAGCTGATCTAAAGCGCGTCGCGTCTGAGACGATCCATGCGACGCGCTTCAACTTTCTTGTCTGTCTGCACGGCGCGATCCCAAATCCGCTGCGCACCCTCGTGCCCAAAGTATGCTTTTGGGCAACATGCATTAGCCCGTATCCGGGTTAGCCGGAACCAAGCATGGTGCAGTGACGTTTCATGCGGGCGAGGTTCGATCGCCCGTGAATTGAGGGGTTGCCATGCGATTCAAGACCATCGTCGCCATACTGCAGAACGAACAGGACGCGGAGCGCGTGCTCGAATGCGCCATTCCGCTTGCCGACAAGTTCGAGAGCCATCTCATCGGCATTCATGCCGAAGCGCTTCCCGTCCCCTACACCTCGGCCACCGGCTTTCCCGACACCGAGTTCCTGCAGGTCTCGGCCGACATGAACAAGGAGCGTGCTGAAAAATTGCGGGCGGTTTTCCTCCGGCATGTCGAGGAGTCCGGCCTGTCCTTCGAGTGGCGCAGCCTTGAGAGCTTTTCCGGAGACAGCGCGCTGACCGGCATCCCAACCGTGCGCACCGCGGACCTGATCATCGCCGCGCAGCGCGAGACGGGCGGCGATCCGAGCGCCGACGTCGACACGCTGGTCTATGACGCCGGCCGGCCGGTACTGGTCGTGCCGCACTCAGGCCCGCTCGTCACCAGCTTCAAGCATGTGCTGCTCGCCTGGAACGGCAGCAAGGAAGCGGCGCGCGCCGCCTTCGACGCCCTGCCCTTCATCATCGAGGCCGAAAAAACCGATATTGTCGTCATCGACCCGCCGGAAACGCTCGACGAGGCCCCGGAGGCGGCCGGCGCCGAAATCGCCGCCGCCCTGTCCAGGCATGGCGCCACGGTCAGCGTCTCGGTGCTGCAATCGGCCGGCCACTCGGTCGACGAGGTGATCCAGACCAGGGTTGCCGAAACCGGAGCCGACCTGCTCGTGCTCGGCGCCTACAGCCATTCCTGGCTGCGCCAGTTGCTGTTCGGCGGGGTCACGCGCACGGTGCTGCGCACAGTGCCGGTGGCAGCTTTCCTGTCACGGTAAGTCGACAAGCGGCAAGTCCAGAGGCGGCAAGTCCACAGGGATCGCCTGCCGCCACCACTTGCCAACGCCTAGGCTTTCCAGTTAATTCCGCGCGCATTCCTTCAGGTGTCTGCGCGCATTTTCGCGCGCTGCGGAGTGCGCAAAAATGTCCCTTCCCGAAAAGGCCTTTCCCGTCTCGTGGGATCAGTTCCACCGCGACGCGCGTGCGCTCGCCTGGCGGCTTGCCGGCGCCAACAAAGGCCAATGGAAAGCGATCGTCTGCATCACCCGCGGCGGCCTGGTGCCGGCCGCCATCATCTCGCGTGAACTCGGCATCCGGGTCATCGAGACGGTTTGCGTCGCCTCCTATCACGACTATGCCAGCCAGGGGCAGTTGCAGGTGCTGAAGGAGGTCACGCCGGCACTGCTCGCCGATGACGGCGCCGGCGTATTGATCATCGACGACCTCACCGACACCGGCAAGACCGCGGGCATCGTCCGCGCCATGATGCCCAAGGCGCATTTCGCCACCGTCTACGCCAAGCCGAAAGGCAGGCCGCTGGTCGACACCTTCGTCACCGAGGTCAGCCAGGACACCTGGATCTATTTTCCGTGGGACATGGGCTTCACCTACCAGAAGCCGATCGCCGACGACCACGCCGGCTGATTCGCGGCAGCTGCTTTTTCTCCTCCCGGAACATACCGGCGCGGCCTTCTTGCCGGCGCACTTCTTGAAAGAGTGCAGCGGCGCACGATATTCCTGAATCGACGTCTCGTGTGTGGTTAATTCGTGCGTATGAGGTTTTTTACTTTTATTGCTTATGATTAGCCGTAAGATTCACGAGACGGCAAGTGATTCTGGAGGCTGGGGCAAGCTTCTCCGATGTTGACGAGGCCAGTAACGCACAACCATTTGGCCGAAAGGGTCCAGCGGCTCTTCGGCACAGCGCCGTGCCGTTTGCAGGTTGCAGCATTGCCCTGGCGCGATACCGGGCATGGCGTCGAGATCATGCTGATCACCAGCCGCGATACCGGCCGCTGGGTGCTTCCCAAGGGCTGGCCTGAGGCCAAGGAACTGCTTTGCGAAGCGGCGGCGCGCGAGGCCGGCGAGGAAGCCGGGCTGCGCGGCACGGTCTCCCACCACGAAGCCGGCCGCTACTTCTATGCCAAGGCTTTGGCTTCCGGCGAGGAAGTGCCTTGCGAAGTCCTGGTGTTTCCGCTGCGGGTCGACAAGATCGCCGACCGGTGGAAGGAAAAGCGGTCGCGCATCCGCAAATGGGTCAGCCCAGCCGAGGCCGCGCGCATGGTCAACGAGCCGGACCTTGGCCAGATCATCGCCTATTTCTGTGCCGACCCGCACCAGTTCTCCTGAGCAAGCATAGACTCACCGGCCAAAGCCGCATCACCGGCGATGTTCTTTGGCAAAGGGAATCGATTTGGCCACTCCAGCTTTGGCATGCGTTGTCCGGCTGATGGCCTGCACGTGGGTAAAATCGAAAATCCTGCGGGCCACTTCTATCCCCGTTATCCACATATGTGACACACAAGATGTTGGGGTCACAAAAGCTACGCAAACGAATCCTTGACGGCGCAAAACGAGTCGCCTTTTATAGGTCATGCGCTCCTGTTGAGAGTGCGACCGGAAAGTTTTGAGCCCGGTCTTTTTTCCCGGATTATGTGCGTTTGGCCGCATTTCCGCCTGGCTAGGGGCCGGCGGAGGCGTCGGGATTGTGGGGTCTTTGGGGGACGAAAAGGGAAAAATGTCGGACTGGAATAAATTGTCTGTTAATACTATATTTAGTGTTTGCAGGTAGGTTCGACGCTAGATAGTGTGAAGTTCCCTCGATTGAGGGAGTCGCAAAAAAGTTTCAGTCTTGAGGGACCCGCAGGGTCCGTCGGCGCGTTGGACGACTACTTCGCAAGGAGTTCGACCAGCAGGGCGGGCGGAGCCTCGTGAAAAGGAGCCGGCCGTTTTGGAACGCCGGCAGACGGCGGACATGCGCGTTTCGCAATGGGGGCAGAAATCCCCTGGGAAAGGCGCTATATCTAGACACAAAGGGATAGGACCAATGCGCATCGAGCGTCGTTTCACCAAGCAAGGGCAGTCTGCTTATTCGGAGATCGAATTCCGCAAGGCGCTTTCGGAGATCAAGAATCCGGATGGCTCGGTGGTGTTCCGCTTGGACAATATCGATGTGCCGGCGCAGTTCAGCCAGGTTGCCGCCGACATCCTGGCGCAGAAGTATTTCCGCAAGGCCGGCGTGCCGGCACGGCTGAAGAAGGTCGAGGAGAACGACGTTCCCTCCTTCCTGTGGCGCTCCGTCGCCGACGAGGCCGAGTTGGCAAAGCTGCCGGAGGCCGAGCGCTACGGCTCCGAAATCGACGCCCGCCAGGTCTTCGACCGCCTCGCCGGCACCTGGACCTATTGGGGGTGGAAGGGCGGCTACTTCAAGTCGGAGGAAGACGCGCGCGCCTTCCGCGACGAGATCGCCTATATGTTGGCCACCCAGCGCGTTGCGCCGAATTCGCCGCAATGGTTCAACACCGGCCTGCACTGGGCCTACGGCATCGACGGCCCGAGCCAGGGCCACTTCTATGTCGACCCGTTCACCGGCAAGCTGACCAAGTCGAAGTCTTCCTACGAGCATCCGCAGCCGCATGCCTGCTTCATCCAGGGCGTGCAGGACGATCTCGTCAACGAAGGCGGTATCATGGATTTGTGGGTGCGTGAAGCGCGGCTGTTCAAATACGGCTCCGGCACCGGCTCCAACTTCTCGTTCCTGCGCGGCGAAGGCGAAAAACTGTCCGGCGGCGGCCGCTCGTCCGGCCTGATGAGCTTCCTCAAGATCGGCGACCGCGCGGCGGGCGCCATCAAGTCGGGCGGCACGACGCGCCGCGCTGCAAAGATGGTCATCGTCGACGCCGACCATCCCGATATCGAGGAGTTCATCGACTGGAAGGTCAATGAGGAGCAGAAGGTCGCTTCGCTGGTCACCGGCTCGAAGATCGTCAAGAAGCACCTCGAAGCGATCATGAAGGCCTGCATCAACTGCGAAGGCCAGGACGACGATTGCTTCGACCCGGCCATCAACACCGCGCTGAAGCGTGAGATCAAGCTGGCCAAGAAGGACGGGGTGCCGGAGAACTACATCTACCGCGTCATCCAGTTCGCCAGGCAGGGCTACACCTCGATGTCGTTCAAGACCTACGACACCGACTGGGATTCGGACGCCTACCTCACGGTTTCGGGCCAGAACTCCAACAATTCGGTCTCGCTGAAGGACGATTTCCTGCGCGCCGTAGAGCAGGACGGCGACTGGCATCTCACCGCCCGCAAGGACGGCAAGGTGATGAAGACGCTGAAGGCCAGGGATCTGTGGGAGAAGATCGGCTATGCCGCCTGGGCGTCGGCCGACCCGGGCCTGCACTTCAACACGACGATGAACGACTGGCACACCTGCGCCGCGGCCGGTGCGATCCGGGCGTCCAACCCGTGCTCGGAATACATGTTCCTCGACGACACCGCCTGCAACCTGGCCTCGATCAACCTGCTGCCCTATCGCAACGCCGACGGCACCATCGACATCGCTGCCTACGAGCACACGGTTCGGCTGTGGACCATGGTGCTGGAAATTTCCGTCATGATGGCGCAGTTCCCGTCGAAGGAGATCGCCAAGCTCTCCTACGAATACCGCACGCTCGGCCTCGGCTACGCCAATATTGGCGGCCTGCTGATGACCTCGGGCATTCCCTATGATTCCGACGAGGGCCGCGCCATCTGCGCAGCACTCACCGCCATCATGACCGGCACCGCCTATGCCACCTCGGCCGAAATGGCCGCCGAGCTCGGCGCCTTCCCCGATTACGACCGCAATGCCGAGAACATGCTGCGTGTCATGCGCAACCATCGCCGAGCCGCCTATGGCGACAAGGACGGCTACGAGAAACTCGCCGTCAACCCGGTGCCGCTGGTCGCCTCCGACCTGAAGCAGCCGGAGCTTGCCGCCCATGCCAAGGCTGCCTGGGACCGCGCCATCGAGCTCGGCGAGGAGCATGGCTACCGCAATGCGCAGGCGACCGTGATCGCGCCGACCGGCACGATCGGCCTGGTCATGGATTGCGACACCACCGGTATCGAGCCCGACTTCGCGCTGGTCAAATTCAAGAAGCTGGCCGGCGGCGGCTATTTCAAGATCATCAACCGCGCCGTCCCTGAAGCGCTGCGCACGCTCGGCTATTCGGAAAGCCAGATCGCCGAGATCGAGGCCTATGCGGTCGGCCACGGCAATCTGAACCAGGCGCCTGCCATCAACCCAGGCTCGCTTAGGGCAAAGGGTTTTACCGACGACAAGATCGCAGCGCTCAATGCGGCGTTGAAGTCGGCCTTCGACATCAAGTTCGTCTTCAACCAGTGGACGCTGGGTGCCGATTGGGTGAAGGAGACGTTTGGCTTCACCGACGAGCAGCTCAACGATTTCTCGTTCGAGATGCTGCCGGCGCTCGGCTTCTCGAAGAAGGACATCGAGGCCGCCAACATCCATGTCTGCGGGGCGATGACCCTCGAGGGAGCACCATTTCTGAAAGACCAACATCTGCCGGTGTTCGACTGCGCCAGCCCGTGCGGCAAGATCGGTAAGCGTTCACTGTCGATCAACAGCCACATCCAGATGATGGCGGCGGCGCAGCCGTTCATCTCCGGCGCCATTTCCAAGACCATCAACATGCCGAACGACGCGACGGTGGAAGACGCCAAGGGCGCCTACATGCTGTCGTGGAAGCTGGCGCTGAAGGCCAACGCGCTCTATCGCGACGGCTCGAAACTCTCGCAGCCGCTCAACGCCTCGCTGCTTGCCGACGTCGAAGACGACGAGGACGATGCCGTCGAGCAGCTGATCGCAGCACCTGCTTCACAGCGCGCCGTGCAGGTGACCGAAAAGATCGTCGAACGCGTCGTCGAACGCCTCTATCGCGACCGCGAAAAGCTGCCGAACCGCCGCAAGGGCTATACCCAGAAAGCGGTCGTCGGCGGCCACAAGGTCTATCTGCGCACCGGCGAATTCGACGACGGCCGTCTCGGCGAGATCTTCATCGACATGCACAAGGAAGGTGCGGCCTTCCGGGCGATGATGAACAACTTCGCCATCGCCATCTCGCTCGGCCTGCAATATGGCGTGCCGCTCGAGGAATATGTCGAAGCCTTCACCTTCACCAAATTCGAGCCGGCCGGCATGGTGCAGGGCAACGACGCGATCAAGAACGCCACGTCGATCCTCGACTACGTGTTCCGTGAGCTTGCCGTGTCCTATCTTGCCCGTCACGACCTCGCCCATGTCGACCAGTCGGATTTCGACAAGACCGCACTCGGCCGCGGCATCAACGAAGGCAAGGCGACGCCGTTCTCGAAGGGGCTGACCCGCGGCGTCTCGCCGGTCAAGCTGGTATCGGGCATGGGTGCCGACCCCAAGGGGTTCGGGGGTTCAAGCCCCTCTCCCGCTCCCACTCGCTCGGCGCCGACGGCGTTCTCAGGCTCCAACGTGCTGGCGCTGAAGCCGGCCAGCGACGAAGCGATCGCCTATAAGCGAGACTACGAGGAGCGGGCGAAGGAGTTGGTCGAGGACATCGTCTACGAGGAAGCAACCGACCCAACTGGGCTGTTCACCGACGATGCCGCAAAGGAAGCGGCCGAGGCCAAGGCGCTTGCCGCGACAAGGCGTCAGCAATCCTTGATGCAGGGCTACACCGGCAACGAATGCTCCGAATGCCACAATTTTACGATGGTGCGGAACGGCACGTGCGAGAAGTGCGACACTTGTGGCTCGACGAGCGGGTGTAGCTGAGGAGGAGCTAGAGCAATGAAGAACATTGTCGCACTTATCGCCCTCGGCAAAATGTTGGAGCGGGCGCGCCGGGAAAAACGCTTGACGTCGTATCAAGTGGGCCAAGCACTTGGCGTCGCGACTGCGTTCGTAAGCAGTGTGGAAAACGGGGAGATTGATCCGAGCCACGTTGATTTTGAGCGAGTTGTCGCGTTTGTTGGATTGCCGTTGAAGGTGGTCGACGACTGCAAGAGGCCGCCTCGGACAATCAAGCTTGACTCGTCGGAGAACCCCTCCTCCAACGAGCGGGTAAATGTGGTCGATCTGGAGCTCTACAGAAAGCAAAAATGGCAACAGATATCTTTGTTCGACAAGGACTAACGCAACATCAGATGGCGAAGGTGGCGAGCAAATATCGCCATGAATTTGATCTGGCTCACACCGAGTTTGTGAGCATTGTTGAAGTTCTCGAATTTAAGATACCCGTCACTTATCCGGGTTTCCGTCTTGTTGTCCGAAGTAGAGTTGACTTGGCTGAAGAGGCTGTCACTGAAACTAGAAACGACAGGATATTAGTTCGAGAGGATATTTATAACGGCGCTTGCGAAGGGGATGCTTATAGTCGCTTTGTCTTAGCTCACGAGCTTGGGCACTTTCTTCTCCACAGGGAAACTTTGAAAGATCTCCATACAGTTTCATCTGGAGAATATACTGAAAACATCAAAAACCTGAATGCAATTGAGAGCGCAGAAGATCAAGCGACCATTTTTGCGCGTCATTTTTTAGTACACCCAGCAGTTGCGTTCCGGTACAAAGAAGATGTCGATATCCTATGTAGGAAGACTGGGGTTCCACGCGACGAAGCGGCTGCCGCTATTACGATCTCAAAGCGCCAAGAGATGTTCAAGATTCGGAATGGCGAACTAGGATCTGAAGCCTGCTTTTAGCTTCGATGCCCTCGCTGCTTCGCCCAATCAAGTCGGCGACATTCGAGATTGGCCCAAGCGCAAATGCGGACGCTCTCCCTTCTCCGCTTGTGGGAGAAGGTGGCCGAGCGAAGCTCGGTCGGATGAGGGGTGTTCCAGCTTGGCACCGATGGCGATCCGTCCAACACCCCTCAACCGTCTCAGCGCTGCGCGCCAATCCACCTTCTCCCACAAGGGGAGAAGGGAAGACCGCGCTACCGCCACGGCTGCAAACTCTCATCGCGGACATAAGCGATGATGGTGTCGCAGACGGCGTTCAAATCCCGCAGCACCTCGTCGTTCCAGAAGCGCAGCACACGAAAGCTCCTTCCCTTCAATTCGGCGTCTCGCTCCCGATCGTAGTTCCGAACCCGCGTGCTGGCTGCCGTCATCTCGACGATCAGCCTGGCCTCGGCGCAAACGAAATCGGCGATGAATTTGCCGACGGGAGCCTGACGCCGGAATTTGATACGATCGAGCCTGCGTCCGCGCAGTTCGTGCCACAGGCGGTCTTCCGCCTCCGTTGGCTCGCGGCGCATCGAGCGGGCGAAACGACGTTTTTTCGGAGCGACGGGCTGATGCGGCATTGGGGCGAGATTACCCAGCCTTGGCGCTCCGTCCAGCACCATCGTACGCAAATCGCTGACGTTCGAGATTGGCTCCCCCTTCTCCCCTTGTGGGAGAAGGTGTCGCCGAAGGCGACGGATGAGGGGTGTTCCAGCTTGTCAAAAACCGCACTCCGTCCAGCACCCCTCAACCGTCTTGGCGCTACGCGCCAATCCACCTTCTCCCACAAGGGGAGAAGGAAAGAACCACCCTCAGTTCACGGCGCTGATATTGCCGAGGCGTAAAAACAGGGTTTCGCCGGAAGAATCGTCGACGCCGTCATTGTCGGTGGCGACGAAGATGTCGCCGTTCTTGTCGATGGTGAATCCTTCGACCTTGTCGGCGACATAGCCGTTGGTGGCTGATTTCAGGTCACCGACGATGTCGCGCACCAGCGTCTTTTCGACCAACGGCAGGTCGCCACCAAGCTTGGCCGGTTTGAAGGCGTCGAGCGCCACCGAATAGATGCGCTTCACCTTGGCCAGGTCGCCGATCTGGTTGTCGCGTTCGAGGATGTAGAGCTTGCCGTCATGCGTGGTGATCTCCGACAGGCCCATCCAGCCAGCTTCGGTCGCTTCGAGCGGGTAGCGCATCGCCGACCATTCCTTGGCCTTGGGCTTGTAGGCCAAGAGCTTGACCTGGCCCTTGGGGTCGTCGGCCCATTCGCGTTGCACGGCCATCACCAGCGTCAGGTCGTCGCCTTTGCCGATCGCGGTGATGCCTTCGAGACCGAAGCGGCTCTGGTGGGCGAGCAGTTCCGTCGGGAAGCCGATTTCCTGCTTGATCACGCCCTTGTCGTCGACGCGCAGGATGGCGTGTGGGACGAGCTTTGCCGGATCGCCTTCATTGGCCAGCCAGAAGCCGCCTTCACCGTCGGCGACAAGACCCTCGATGTCGATCTTCTGTGCAGGATGGCCATCACGCGTGACGATGGTCTTGCCGGTGATCAGCGCCGGCGTCTGGGTGGCATCGATCTCGAAGATCGAGGGCGCGTTGGCGTAGAAAGAGTCCGAGGCAGCGAACAGCTTGCCGGCAGTGTCGCCGGCCGCGAGCGCCGAAAGCGCGCCCCAGCCGAGCGGCGTGCCGTCTGCCGTGGGCTTTGCCGTGATCATCGGGTAAGTGGCGGGACCCTCGGAGCGCTCGTAGATCATCACGTGCGAGCGGGCGAGCCCGTCCTCGACCAGGTCGGCCTCGTTGGCGGTGACCAGGAGATTGCGCGACGGGATCGCGACCAGGCCTTCCGGGCCGATGCCGGACGGCAGGATCTGGACAAACCGAGGCTCCGCACCCGTGTCCTTGTAGACGCCGACAACGGAGCCACGCTCCGAAGCGACGAAAATCAGCCTGTCCTCGCCGAACGTGCCGGTCTCGAGACCTTCCGGCTCGACGCCCTTCTTGTTGCGGTCGTCGGGATAATGGCCGGCATTGGCGACCTGGTACTCAAGGGACGGACCGGATTCGTAGAGGACCTCGCCCTTCTTGCTGAAGATCGTGAAGCCGCGCGAGCCGCCCTTGTAGTCGCCTTCGTTGGCAACGACGAGGCGGTCATTGTCGAGCCATTTCACGGCGTCGGGCTCGCGCGCGACGTTTTCGATCTTGCCATCGAACGACAAGGCACCGTTCTTCCTGGTGTCGATCTTGTCCAGAGTGGCCGAGCCTGCGGAAAAGTGCGTGACGATCGCGCCGGTTTCGGCGTTGACGATGGCGATGTGATTATTTTCCTGCAGCGTGACCGCGATCTCGCCGGCCTCGTTGAAGGCGACGAATTCCGGCTCGGGATCTTCCCCAGCGACTTCGGCAATGCCCGCCAGGTTGACTGTCTTCATCGTCGCGCAATCAGGCTGGCCTCGGCAAGCATGAAAATCCTAAGGTCGCCCGCCGGCATCTGCGGAATTTCTCCGTCGTTCAGATCCTCGTCGCGCTCGTTCTCGATGGCGATGGCCAAAAACTTGCCGTCCTTGCTGAACGCCAGCGAGTCCGGTTGGCCGCCGAGGTCGCAAGTGCTTTCGATCGCCTTGGAGGCAAGGTCGATAACGGTGAGGTTGCCCGAAGGCCTGGCTTTGCTTTCCGACGTGTTGACGCCGGCCAGCACCTTGCCGCCGATGACCACAACCGGGTCGGCTCGCCTGCTATCTTGACGATGCCGCNCCCGAAGGCCTGGCTTTGCTTTCCGACGTGTTGACGCCGGCCAGCACCTTGCCGCCGATGACCACAACCGGGTCGGCTCGCCTGCTATCTTGACGATGCCGCCGGCCTTGGGCGCCTTGGGATCGGCGATGTCGATGAAGCCGACAGCACCGAGCGGGCTATCGGAATAAACCAGCGTCATGCCGTCTTCGCTCGCCGTGATGATCTCGGACGAAGTCGGCGTGGTGTTCTCGACGTTTCCCGGCAGGTTACCGGCGACTGCGAAGCTCGCGACCCGGTTGAACATCATGTCGGCATGGGCCGGCAGCGAAACCGAGGCAGCAAGCGCTGCCGTCAGGACGAAAAGCGCGGAATGGCGGGGCACGGGTGGCGTCTCCTGTTCGAATGGAAGCCACCTGATTGCGGGAACGACATTTCAATGCGATGACGGATCGATGACACTTCCGCGACAGGCGGCCAGGTCCGTCAATATTCACCTCATGCTGGCCTGCGAATGGGCGCTTTCCTCGGCCGCCTACTCCGCCTCGGCCACCATCTGCCGCCCGCCAGCCCAGTTCCGCCAGGCTCTCTCGTCGCCGTGGAAGACGTTGAGGTCGATGCGGCCCCTCACCCCATGCGACAGGCCGGAGCCGGAATACTGCCAGAACACCCATTTGCGGCCGGGATAGACCTTTGACGGGTGCTGTGCCACCGCGCGCAGCCAGAATGGATAGTCCAGAAATGCGCCTCTGAGATTGTCGCGGTAGAAATCAGGCGCGGTGTAGATGATGGGCCGCTGGCCGTAGTGGCGCTCGAGCTTGTCCATGAAGACCTGCATCTTCTCCAGCACCTTTTGCCGCGTCGGCCGCCGCTTGCAGCTGGATTCGCCGTTCCACTCGACATCGATCACCGGCGGCAAGGCGCCCTCGACCCTCGGCACGTTGCGGATGAACCAGTCAGCCTGCTCACCAGCGGTGCGGCACCAGTAGAAGAAGTGATAGGCGCCGCGCTTGAGGCCGGCGGCGTCGGCATTGCGCCAGTTCTTCCTGAACATCGGGTCGAGGTGATCGCCGCCGTCGGTCGCCTTGATGTAGGCGAAGTTCGCGCCCTGCGCGCGCAGCTTCGCCCAGTTCACGTTGCCTTGCCAGCGCGAGACGTCGACGCCGTGAACGGCGAGGTGTCTGGGCGATGCCCTGCCGAAATTGATCGGCTTGGCGTCACGGAAACGATAGCGCTGGACCGGCTCGGCGAGCATCGGTGCTGCCCGTGCCAGCCGCTTCGGCGCCACCAGGGCAATCGGCTCGAGGGGTGGCTCGATGCTTTCGGCAGGCTCCGGAGTGGCCATCGCCACAGTCTGCTCCGTCGCCTCCTCCTGCGCGAAGTCGGGTTCGACATCGGCAGCGCCGACCGACGCCACCGGCGCGGGCGGCCGCACAACCGAACTGGTCGTCTCGCTGGACGGCACTTGCAGCGCGTCGACGCCGGACGTGGACGTGCAGCCGGCAAGGCAAAGTGACGCGATCGAGAAGATGACGACGCCTGATAACCGCATCTGGACCTGTACGCAGAACACAACAGACCGAGGGCAAGACAACGCCGCCGGACAAACCAGTCCGGATTACTAACAAGAAATTACCAACAAAGTTTGAATCAAATTGTTAGGGCAGAGGGGCTGGGCAAGGCGCTCGCTCTATCACCGTAGCGGTGAGAGCCTGGAAACGCCGCAGGACCGAAGGCGCGCGAAGGATCGCCGACGCCTGCAGGCCGCTGCTTAGCCGCACAACCATAGATTGTGGCAGCTCTCGGCTACCATATGAGCGGGCGGGACGGAGCGGTCGGTGCCAAGGCGATCAGAGTTGGGGCGATCGGTGACGGGATTGACCGGCGCATCATCATCCCGGCGAACCTTTTCTTCGAGCAGCGAGCGAAGCTCGGCCGGCTGCACGTGGTCACGCTCCATCACCAGCTTGACCATCGGATCGCTCAAAAGCTCATCCAGGGTGTTAATTCTGTCGTTCATCTGTCGCCTCCTTCGACTGCCGACCCGCAGGCAATAGATAGGCGGCAATGATGGCTCGCCAATGACGCTTTGCCGGCTATCTCGTGTCTCGGACGAAAAAAATTTGGGCACGCCCTGCGCCTCAGTTGGGCGGGGGCGCGCCTTCATATTGCGGCAGTTCGTCGTCGAGTTGCACCCAGGGCTGCTTCGAGGCGGTCCAGATATGCATCTGCGGTTTGAACATGGAAGGTTCGTCGAGCGAGCCGGAGGTGATGCCGATGATGCCGGCGGAGTCGCGCCGGGAAAACATCGTCGTGCCGCAGCCCGGGCAGAAGCCGCGCTTGAGATCGGGCGAGGAATTCACCGTCGCCACCGGCCCGTCAATGGTCACATCGTCGATACGGAACAGCACGCGGGCGTTGAAGGCCGCGCCCAGCGCCTTCTGGCAAAGCCGGCAATGGCAGACGCGCTCGTTGATCGGCGCGGCCTCAGTGCGGTAGCGCACTGCCCCGCACAGGCAGCCACCCTGATATTTCGCCATTGCCTTAGCCCGTCTTTCTGAAGATTGGCAGGAAGGTAGCTGCCGGGATAGGAGCGTCAATTGAAAAGCTTTATGGCGCCATCTGTTGGCGTGATGCGGCAGGCCGAATGTACGATCAGGCGCGATGCGCAACGAGCGTCGCCGGCCATCTCGCGGGAGGACGGCCGGCAGGCAGTTGTCAGGCGGTCAGTGCGTTTCTCTGACGATCTCGTCCCAGGTCTTGACGTTGGTCTCGCCATTGAGGAAGGGCAGTGCGGCGGCCACCAGTTCCGGCGCGAAAAACACGTCGTAGTGGGTGCGGTTCGGCAGGATGGCCAAGCGGTTCTGCGACAGGTTCTCGCGCATCCAGCCGGCGTCCTTCAGCCCGCCGCCGAGCATCTGATAGAACTTGATCTCATGCTCGGGCCGGTACATGTCGCTGTCGCCAAATATCAGCATGACCGGCATCTTCAGCTTCGCCACGCCGGCGGAGTAGTCGTAGTCCTTGCGCATATGGGTGCCCAGCTGGTCGAGCAGTTTTGGAAAATCCTGCGGGTGCGGCGCGACCGCCACGTAGGATTTGTACATCGGCGTGTCCTTCATCATGTCGGCCATCGCCGCGCCGACCTGCGCCTGCTGAGTACGCATGTCGGCATAGAAGCCGTCCGAGGCATAGCCGGTCGAGACCAGCACCAGCCGGCGCACTGTCTCGGGATGCTGGACGGCCATGCGGAAGGCGACGCCGCCGCCCAGCGAGTAACCCATGACGTCGACTTTGTCGTAGCCGAGCGCCTTGACGATCGCCGCCATGTCGTCACCCATCGCCTCAAGGTTCAACGGCCGATCGCCGAGCGCGGTGCGGCCGTGACCATGCAGGTCGACGCCAATGACGGTGCGGCTTTCGGCAAGTTTTGGCAGGATCGGCGCAAACATGTCGGTGGTGCCGAGCCCACCATGCAGCAGAAGCAGCGGCTCGCCCTGGCCATAGACGGCGTAATAGTAATTCAGGCCATTGATCGGCAGCAGGCCGGATTTCGCCGGCTTCGGCATGGCTTTCGTTTCGCTGGTCATGGACGGCTTTACGTCCTCGGCATTGCTGGCGCCCGGCGCGGCGAACAACGCCGCGGCCGAGGCGAAAATGGCGAAAAACATCGATCTGGACATGTCGGTCTCCTTGCGTCCCGCCGATATCAAAGCCGCCTGGCGACTTCTTCGAGCTGGTCGGCGCACTGGCCCCAGCCCTCGTGAAAGCCCATCTTCTCGTGCTCTTCGCGGTCAGTGACCGACCAATGCGCAACCCGGGCGATGTAGCGGGTCTTGCCCTCGCCCTCATCCTCAAAGGTCAGCACGACCGTCATGAACGGCTTTTCGGACGGCTCCCACGCCTTTGTGTAGGCGTCGGTGAGAACGATCTTTTTGCCCGGCACGACTTCGAGGAAGACCCCGGGGTTCGGGAATTCGTTGCCGTCGGGACCGGCCATCACAACCAGGCTGGAGCCGCCGGTGCGTACGTCCATTTCGGCGCGCGGCGTCGTCCACGGCTTTGGCGCGAACCATTGCGTCACGAGCGTCGGCTCGGTCCAGCAGCGATAGACGTTCTCGCGCGGCGCATCGATGATGCGGGCAAGAACCACTTCGCGGTCGGAGCTGGGGGCGATGTCGAGCTTGGTCGTCATGATGGTCTCCTCACTTGCTTGCAAAAGGGTTGCTTGAATGCCGGTTTCCGTCTCAAGGACGAGCGGGCAACGCGCAGCCCGACACGGTCTCGCGAAAAATCTCGCTAGACCGATTTAGGCGGGCGGCCGCGTAAACCTAGTGGCGCTTGGCTTGCACCAGATAGGCTTCGATCTCGGTCTCGCCGAGCCACTTTGCCGCTTCCAGCCGGTGCAGGCCTTCAACCAGGATATGGCGCTTGCCGTCGTGGCGCACCTGGATCGGCGTCTTCATGCCGTTTTCCAGAATGTCCTCGGCCAGATGCCGAACGGTCTCGGGATGCAGCGTCTTCCTGCGCGCGGTCGGCACGTAGATGTCGTCCACCCTGACCTTTTGCACTCTCAGCATGTCGGCTCCCGCGGCGGAAAAGGCCGCCTTTTGAGAGATAGTCGGTTTGACAGGCAAGGCCAAGGCCGGCTGTCAGCTATCGCTGGCCCGATCGTTTCCGATTGACGCTTGCCGAGCAGATGGCCGAAATGGCGATCTTCGATCATGCCGGTAGCCATGACTGACTTGCCGACCGAATTCCCCGATTTCGGACTGACGCCCCACCAGCGCCGGCAAGCGGTGCGCGGCCACTACTGGGAGTGGCCGGGCATGGACGGCGAACATGGCGAGGTCTGGTGCTACAGCGACCGTTTCTCATACCGTCGGGGCG
Source organism: Mesorhizobium sp. L48C026A00 (assembly GCF_000502375.1). Classification (NCBI taxonomy): domain Bacteria; kingdom Pseudomonadati; phylum Pseudomonadota; class Alphaproteobacteria; order Hyphomicrobiales; family Phyllobacteriaceae; genus Mesorhizobium; species Mesorhizobium sp. L48C026A00. The sequence continues at coordinate 117,743 of NZ_AYWU01000005.1, forward strand.
AGACGGTGACGCTGCATGTCAGCTCGACGGCCTCCAGCTTCAGCATGGCGATCGTCCGCGACGGCGCCATCGAGACGAAAATGTTCGAGAAGGCCGGGATCGCGGCACGCTGGCAGGATACACCCGACCAATGTTCGGTCCTAGGCTGCGGCTGGGACGCGTCGTTTGAATTCCGCGTCGGCGACGACTGGCCGTCCGGCGCCTATCGCGTCACGCTGACGGCGGATGGCCGCGATGGCAAGCCGGTCCGCTGCCACCATCTTTTCATCGTTACCCCGCAGCCCGGCAAGAAACGGGGTCGTGTGCTGCAGGTCGCCGCCACCGGCACCTGGCTTGCCTACAACACTTGGGGCGGCTCCAATCATTACGAAGGCATCACCGGCCCGAACCGCGACCAGTATGCCCCAATGGTGTCGACGCAGCGGCCATGGTGCCGCGGCTTTGTTGTCCTGCCGAAGGAGGCGCCGCGCGTGCCGCTCGCGGTCGCCGTGGCGCCCAAAACCGTGCCGCGCTATCCGCATATGGAATGGGCCTTCGCCACCGGCCATTCGAAGAAATACGCCTCGTCGGGCTGGGCAAGCTATGACAGCCACTTCTTTCGTTTTGCAGAGCGTGCCGCCTATGCGGTCGACCTTGCCAGCCAGCACGAATTGCATTTCTCGCCCGAAATCCTCGACGGCTATGACTGCGTCGTCTTCGTCGGCCATGACGAATACTGGACCTGGGAGATGCGCGACGCTGTCGACGCCTATGTCGAGCGCGGCGGCCATGCGGCGCGCTTCGCCGGCAATTTCATGTGGCAGACCAGACTGGAGGACGAGGGCCGCCGTCAGGTCTGCTACAAATACCGCGCCCGCGCCGAGGATCCGGTCTATCGCGGCGGCGACGTGACCCGCGCCACCAACTCCTGGGAAGCACCGGAAATCGGCCGGCCGGGTGCGACGACCTTCGGGCTCAATGCGACCAGGGGCATCTACGCCGGCTGGGGCGGTTGCGCACCGCGCGGCGTGCGCGGCTTTCCGGTCTACCGGCCTGAGCATTGGGCGTTCGCCGGCACAGGCATCTATTACGGCGACCTGCTCGGCGCCGACAGCCATGTCTATGGCTATGAGGTCGACGGGCTCGACCACGAGATCCACGGCGGCCTGCCCTACCCGACGCCCGACAGCGGCGCGCCGGATGGGCTGGAAATCCTTGCGGTCGGCATGGCTGCGCAAGTCGAGGAGAGCGCCGACATCCCGTTCGAACACCAGTTTCTCGGCGACGAGGATGGACGCTTCACCGCCGAAACGCTGTTCGGCGAGGCGAGCGACGCCAATCTCGACAAGGTCAAGCGCGGCAACGGCATGATCGTCAATTTCCGGCGCGGCAAGGGCGAGGTGTTCCACGCCGGAAGCTGCGAATGGGTCGCCGGCCTGCTAAGGCAGGACGCGATGGTCGAGCGCGTCACCAGGAATGTACTCGACCGCTATCTCGGAAAGTCCTGACATGCTGAAGTCCCAGACCCCTGCCCCGGATACCGAGACGCGCCTGCCGTCGCATCTGTTCTATCTGTCCAGCCTGCGCCGGCCGCTGGTCGACCGCGCCGAAGGCATCTACATCTGGACGCAGGACGGCCGCCGCTTCATCGACGGGTCGAGCGGACCGATGGTCGCCAATATCGGTCATTCCAACCGCAACGTGCTCGATGCGATGAAGCGGCAGATGGATCGCGCCACCTTCGCCTATCGGCTGCACTTCGAGAACGAGCCGGCCGAGGACCTGGCACGGGAATTGGCCGGAAAACTGCCCGAAGGTCTGGACCGGATCTTCGTTGTCTCGGGCGGTTCGGAAGCGACGGAATCCTGCGTCAAGTTGGCGCGGCAATGGGCTGTCGCCACCGGACAGGCCAGCCGCTGGAAGGTGATCACGCGCTTTCCCTCCTATCATGGCGGCACGCTCGGGGCGCTCGCCGTCACCGGCGACGATGCGCTGGCCGAAACCTTTGCGCCGATGATGCAGGTCATGCCGACCGTGCCGGCGCCGGCAGCCTGGCGCGACCGCGACAATCTCTCGATGGAACAGCGCGGCGTCCGCTACGCCGATATGCTGGAGGAGAAGATCCTCGCCGAGGGACCGCAAAGCGTGCTCGCCTTCATCATGGAGCCGGTCGGCGGCGCTGCCACCGCCGCGCTGGTGGCGCCGGACAGCTATTATCCGCGCATCCGCGAAATCTGCGACCGCTACGGCATCCTGCTCATCCATGACGAAGTGATGAGCGGTGCCGGCCGCACCGGCAAATTCCTCGGCGGCGACCATTTTGACTGCAAGCCCGACATCGTCGCGCTGTCGAAGGGGCTGGGCTCGGGCTATGCGCCGCTCGGCGCGCTGGCGGCATCCATGCGGCTGGTGCAGCCGCTGCTCGCCTCCGGCGGCTTCCAGCATGGCCATACCTATGCCGGCAATCCGCTCGCCTGCGCTGCCGGGCTCGCCGTGCTTGGCGAAATGGACCGTCTCGACCTGATCGCCAATGCGGCTGGCATGGGCGATCTTTTGATGGCTGAGTTGAAGGGCCTGGCCAAGCGGTTTCCGTTCGTCGCCGACGTGCGCGGCAAGGGACTGCTGCTAGGCGCCGAGATGGTCGCCGACCCCGATACGCTGCGGCCGATCGCACCGGCGAAGAAGGCCACCCAGCGCCTGCTCGACCTCGCCTATGAGCGCGGCCTGATCATCTATGGGCGAAAGGTCAAGGGCGGGGTCGACGGCGACAATTTCATGGTGGCGCCGCCGATGATCGTCACGGCCGAGCAGATCGGCGAGATCGTCGCCATCATCGGTGACTCGCTGCAGGTGCTGGCCGGCGAACTCGACCTGCCGGTCGAAGGCTGAGCCATGGCGCCGCGAAAAGTCATCATCACCTGCGCCGTCACCGGGTCGGTGCACACGCCGTCGATGTCGCCGCATCTGCCGGTGACGCCGGACCAGATCGCCGCAGAGGCGATCGCGGCTGCCGAAGCCGGCGCCTCGATCCTGCATCTTCACGCCCGTGATCCGAAGGACGGGCGGCCGACCGCCGATCCTGATGTGTTCATGCATTTCTTGCCGCGCATCAAGCACGCGACATCAGCGGTGATCAACATCACCACCGGCGGCTCCTCGCTGATGACGCTCGACCAGCGGCTGGCCGCACCGCTCAGGGCCGAGCCCGAAATGTGCTCGCTCAACATGGGCTCGATGAATTTCGCGCTGTTCCCGATGCTCGACCGGTCAAGGGAGTGGCAGCACGAGTGGGAGCCGAAACTGCTGGAAGCGACCCGCGACACGATCTTCAAAAACACCTTTGCCGATATGGAGACCGTGCTCGAAAGACTTGGAAAGGGCTGCGGCACACGCTTCGAATTTGAATGCTACGATGTCGGCCACCTCTATTCACTGGCGCATTTTCGCGATCGAGGTCTGGTGTCGGGACCTCTGTTCATCCAGTTCGTGTTCGGCATTCTCGGCGGTATCGGCGCCGATCCCGACAATCTGGTCCATATGAAGCGCATCGCCGACAAACTGTTCGGCGACAGCTACCAGTTTTCGGTGCTGGCCGCCGGGCGCCACCAGATGCCGATGATTGCGATTGCGGCGGCGATGGGCGGCAATGTCCGCGTCGGGCTGGAGGACAGCCTTTACGACGGCCGCCAGCTGGCAAAGTCCAATGCCGACCAGGTGCGCCGCATCCGCAGCGTGCTCGACGGGCTGTCGCTGGACGTCGCCACGCCCACCGAGGCGCGCGAGATGCTGGCGCTCAAGGGCGGTGACCGGGTGGCGTTCTGAGATGGTTATGGCCTGAGATGCTTGCGTTCCGTCCCACCCCCCTCTGTCCTGCCGGACATCTCCCCCTCAAGGGGGGAGATCGGACATCACTGCGGCTTTCGCCAATTGCCGACGTTGCAGTATTGGCGACAAGACCGAAGCTGCCAATCTCCCCCCTTGCGGGGGAGATGGCCGGCAGGCCAGAGGGGGGTGCCTGGGCGCCCTGCCTGTCGTGACTACGCCATCAACAAACGTCCTCATCCGCCCCGGCCGCATCGAGGACGTCGAAACCATCCATGCCGCGATCCTGCGGCTTGGCGCGCATACCGGCGCACACCAGGAAATCACTTCTACGCCCGAAGACCTGCGCACCTGTGGCTTTGGCGAAAAACCTGCCTTCTCGACGCTTATCGCCGAAGTCGACGGCGAGTTTGCCGGCCTGTGCCTGCATTTCCCGATCTTCTCGACCTGGATGGGGCGGCCCGGCGTCTATGTGCAGGACCTCTATGTCGAAGATCGGTTTCGCGGCCGCAGGATCGGCGAACGCCTGCTGCGGCGTGTCGCCCGAGAATGCCGGAAGGACGGCGGCGCCTATCTCAGACTGTCCGTCGACAGCGACAATGAAACCGCCAAGGCCTTTTACGAAAGGCTGGGCATTGCCTGGTCGAGCTACGAGCAGGTGCAGAAGATCGTCGGCGACGCGTTCTTTGCCTTCGCCGATGCACCAGAGGAATGAGGGAAATCATGAAAGCCTTTTATGCCGAAGAGCAGAAGCGCCACGATCCCAAGGCGTTCCTCTCCAGCGGCGCCCAAAAGCCCAATCCGGAAGAGCCGGAGCGCGTCGAACGGCTGCTCGCCGGCGCCGAGGCTGCCGGCTGCACGATCGAACGGCCGAGAGATCACGGGCTTGGTCCGGTTGCCGCTGTGCATACGCCCGAATATCTCGATTTTCTCGAGCACATCTTCGCGCGCTGGCAGCGAATCGAAGGCGCTTCGGCCGAAGTGATCCCCAACATCCATCCGATCGCGCGGGGCGGCTCTTATCCGGCCTCGGCGGTCGGCCAGGCCGGCTACCACATGGCCGACACCGCTTGCCCGATCTCCGGCGAGACCTGGCGGAGCGCGCTGTGGAGCGCCTGGAGCGCGGTCGAGGCCGCCGACGCGGTAATGGCGGGCGCGCCGGCTGCCTATGCGCTGTGCCGTCCGCCCGGCCATCACGCCTTTGCCGACGTCGCCGGCGGCTTCTGCTTCATCAACAATTCGGCGGTCGCGACGCAGGTGCTGCGCAGGCAAGCTGCGCGGGTGGCGATCCTCGACGTCGACCTGCATCACGGCAACGGCACGCAAGGCATTTTCTATGCCCGGCCGGACGTGCTCACCGTCTCGCTGCATGCCGATCCGGTGCGCTTCTATCCGTTCTTCTGGGGTCATGCCGACGAGCGCGGCGAAGGGCCTGGTCTCGGCTACAATCTTAACCTGCCGCTGGCGCGCAAATCCGGCGATGCCGCGTTCCTCGAAGCACTCGACGTGGCGTTCCAGCGCATCCGCGCCTTTGCACCGGAAGCGCTTGTGGTGGCGCTCGGCCTCGACGCCTTCGAAGGCGATCCGTTCGGCGGTCTGTCGGTGACGACGCAGGGCTTCTCGCGCATCGGCGAGGCCATTGTGGGCTGCGGCCTGCCGACGGTCATCGTCCAGGAAGGCGGCTATCTCTGCGACGAACTCGGCGACAATCTTACTGCGTTCCTCACCGGGTTCGGCGGCGGCAAGAAGCGCTAATATCAGCCGGATGCCGCTTCAGAGTCGCTCCTGTCGCAGCATGGCGATAACCCGGTGCACGCTCTCCAGCGTCTCATCGATCTCGGCCGCCGTATTGTAGTGGGCGATGCCGATGCGCACGACACCCTGCTCGGCCGGAATGCCAAGCTGGTGCACGATCTCCCAGGCATAGTTGTGGCCGGACCACAGGAAGATGTTTTCCGCATTCATCTGCCGCACGATCGTCTCCGGCACGATGCCGTCGACAGTGAACGAGACCGTCGGCACGCGCTCGCCGACACGCGCCGGATCGGTGATGCCGTGGATGGTCAGGCCCGAAACGGCCGACAGGCCGTCGATCAGCTTTTGCGTCAGCCTGTTCTCGTAAGCAATTGAAATTTCAAACGCCTTGACTATCCCGGCACGTCGCGAACCATCCTCACCGGCGACGGCGCCCAGTTCCGCAAAATAATCGACCGCGGCGCTCAGGCCGGCCATCAGCTCGATCTGCGGCGTGCCGAGTTCGAACCGCTCCGGCAGAGCGTTGGACGAACAGCGGCATTTGTACGGTGTCAGCGCGTCGATGACATCCAGCCTGCCCCACACTATGCCCATGTGCGGCCCGAAGAATTTATAGGCCGAACAGACCAGGAAATCGCAGCCGAGGTCCCTGAGGTCGATCAGGCCGTGCGGTGCGAACTGCACGGCGTCGACATAGACCAGCGCGCCGGCCTGCCTGGCGATGCCGGTCAGCGCCTTCACCCGGTTGACCGAGCCGGTCAGATTGCTGGCGTAGTTCAAGGCGACAAGCCGCGTCCTGTCGGTGAGCAGCGCAGCAAGCGCCGCCTCCTCGATCTGCCAGCTCTGCTCATCGAAAGCCAGCCAGCGCACGACAAGGCCAAGATCTTCGGCGAGCTGCAGCCACGGCGAAACGTTGCCCTCGTGGTCCATACGGGTGAGGATGATCTCGTCACCGGGTTTCATCGTGCGGCCGAGGGTGCGCGACATGTGGTAAGTCAGCGTCGTCATGTTGGCGCCGATGATGATTTCCTGCGGGCTTGCAGCACCGAGGAAATCGGCCATCGCCGCATGGGCGTCGTCGACTATCTGTTGCGCCGCGATCGTGGTTTCGAAGAAGCCGCCGAGATTGGCGTTTGTTGTCAGCAGGCAACGTGACACCGCGTCGGCGACCGCCTGCGGCACCTGCGTGCCGGCAGGGTTGTCGAGATAGATGCGGCGACGGCCCTTGTCGGTCAGCGACAGTGCCGGAAATTTCTCGCGCACGACCTCAATTGGAAAATCCACTTTTTCCCTCTCCCTACTGCAATCGTTCAGCAATCGCACCTTGCAGCACCGGGAAGCAGCTCACGGACACGGGTTGCCGACACGCTGATGGATTGCATCGACAGCCTTCTGCATATCCTCGGTCCAGACGACATCGGCGGACGACAGTGCCATTTCGAGCTGCGGAAGGGTCGTCGCGCCGATGATACTCGAGGTGACGAAGGGCCGGCTCGTGACATAGGCATTGGCAAACAGTGCCGGCTCCATGCCGAAAGTGCGCGCCAGTTCGTTGTACTCGAGCTGCGCCTCCGCGGCATTGGGCGTCTCGTAGCGCTGGCCACGGTTGAAAAGCTGAGAACGCGAGCCTTGCGGCCGCGCGCCATGATCGTATTTGCCGGTCAGGTAGCCTTGCGCCAGCGGCGAATAGGCGAGCAGGGAAACCTGTTCGCGCTCGCAGACCTCGGCAAGGTTCACCTCGAAGCCGCGGTTGACGAAATTATAGGCGTTCTGCAGCGACGCCAGGCGCGGGCCGACGCCTTTGTCGGCTTCGCCGATAAACCGCATGACGCCCCAGGAACTCTCGTTCGACAGGCCGAAATGGCGGATTTTTCCGGCCTTCACCAATTCTTCGAAGACGGCGAGCGTTTCGGTGATCGGCGTCTCGCCGCCCGGTGCACCGGCGGAATCTGTCCGCAGCGGCACGGCACCGACGCGGTTCGGATTGGCGCCCCATGGCACGTCCCGTTCCGGCCAATGGATCTGGTAAAGGTCGAGATAATCGGTGTTGAGCCTGGTCAGCGATTTTTCGACGGCATCGAAGATGTCGGCGCGCACCAGCTTCGACGGGCGGTTGCCGCGAAACCATGTGTTGGCGGTGCGGCCAACCACCTTCGAGGCGATGACCACTTGATCGCGGTTGCCCTTCGCTTTCATCCAGCTGCCGATGATCTTCTCGGTCCAGCCTTGCGTCTCCGCCTTGGGCGGGATCGGGTAGAGCTCGGCGGTGTCGATGAAGTTGACGCCGCGCGAAAATGCCAGATCCATTTGGGCGTGGCCATCCGCTTGGGTGTTCTGCTGGCCCCAGGTCATCGATCCCAGGCAAATCTGGGAAACAAGAAGATCGGTCCGACCAAGGCGGCGTTTTTGCATGGTAATTTCTCCGGCGGGAACTCTTTTGCGCGGCTGCGCGGGAAGGAAGCCGCAGCATACAGGAATGCGCGGGCTGTCTCCAACCCTGGCGCCAGTGGCCAGCGACTTTTTCGAGAGGCCGAAGCAGGGGGCGCTCGGCGACGTCAAAAAATCAGGGCGGCATGGCTGCCATGCTAATGCTGCACTGCACAATTATCACGGTTTGCCTATATTGGGGCTTGGGAGGACCAACCAGGGGCTTGAATCATGGGTTTCCTCACTGAAATGTTCGCCCGTCCGCGTCCGCAGGAACATCTGCGCTACCGCGCGGCTCTGGCGCTGCTTCATTCGATGAGCAATGCCGACCGTGCCGACATCGGCATCAAACCGGCCGATTTTCCGCGCGTCGCCCGCGAAATGTCCTCACGTTAGTCACGGATATCCCGGCTCGACCGGGATATCTCCTCGCTATTCTTCAACGCGATCCTATGAAAATCGCCTTGCTCAGCGGCACGCCATTGTGGCGCAGGATGTCGTAGGCCGTGGTCACGTGGAAATAGAAATTGGGCATGGCGAGATGCAGCAGATATTGCATGCCGGCCATCGAGAATTCGCGCTGGCCAAGCTTCAGCTCGATCATTCTGTCATCGGAGCCGTCCATATCGGCAGCCGCGAATGTCGCCAGAAGGTCGACGGTCTTGGCGATGCGCGCCTGGAGATCGGCAAAGCTCGCCTCGTTGTCTTCGTATTTCGGCACCTCGCGACCGGCAAGCCGCGACGGCGCGCCCTTGGCGTGGTCGGTCGCGATCTGCACCTGCCTGGTCAACGCATACATGTCCGGCGCCAGCCTCGACGTCAAAAACACCTGCGGATCGATCTTGCGGTCGAGCGCATTTTGCTCGGCGATGTTCAGCACGTTGGATAGCGCCTTCAACCTGGCCGAAAACACCGGAATGGACGCTTCGTACATCGATATGGTCACGTGAATCTCCTATCCCGGCGGGAACGCCGACGGCGGCACCTAGCGCCTGCGCAGGCGATTCTTCAAGCGTCACCACGTCGCCGCAATCGCTATGATAGGATTTCCCATCCGGTGGAGATTCCCGATGAGAAGCGCCCTTTTTGCAGCGACCGCTTTTTTCTCCCTTGCCGTGACAGGCCAACCGGTGCTCGCCGCCGAAGCGCCTTATGTCGACGACAGGTCGGACGCCGAAGCGGTCATCCGCTCGTTCTACAGCGCCATCAACCGGCAAGAATTCGCGCGCGCCTGGGACTATTTCGGCGAAACCAAGCCGGTCCAGGATTTCGACGCCTTCGTCAAGGGCTATGACGGCACCGAAAGGGTCGAGGTCAAAACCGGTGGCGTGTCCGAAGACGGTGCGGCCGGCAGCATCTATTACAATGTTCCGGTCGCCATCCGGGCGACAGCCAAGGACGGCAGCGAAAATGTCTTTGCCGGCTGCTACACCCTGCGCCAGGTCAACGCCTCGATCCAGGAACCGCCATTCCGCCCGATCTTCATCGACAAGGGCGCGCTGAAACCGTCCAAGGCCGAATTCGAGGACGCCGTGCCGGCAAGCTGCGGCGACGCACCGCCGCCACCGAAGAAGGATGCCGCGCTGGAGCAAGCCAAGAATGCGTTTGCGGCCACTTATGGCGACCAGTGCGACAAGGAAATGCCTGGCGGCGAGCCCTTGGCAGAGCCGGACGCCTACTCCCTGCGCTACAAGGATGCCGGCGCCGAGGCCGATCAGCCCGAACGCGAGACGCGGCTGTTTCGCTTCTTCTGCTCGATGGCTGCCTACAATGAGAGTGCCGTCTACTATGTCCACGACGATGTGTCAGGCGTCCGGCAGCTGCAGTTCGCCTCGCCGGAACTCGATATCCACTATGAGAACAACGATAGCGAAGGCAAGGTCGAGGCGATCAACGTCACCGGCTTCCAGACCGACGACCAGCTGGTCAATTCCGAGTATGACGACGCCGCCAAGACGATCTCGTCGCTCAACAAGTGGCGCGGTGTCGGCGATGCCGCGTCGGCCGGCACGTATCTATTTCGCAACGGCAATTTCTCGCTGGTGCAGTACGATGTCGACGCCTCCTATGACGGCGAGATCAATCCGCAGACAGTGGTGGACTACAACACACCGCCTTAAGGGGCCTTCGACAGCATCCAGTTGAGCGTGCCGCGCCAGTCGGTCATGCGGATCGGCGTGCCGTGCGTGCCGGTCTCGAAGCGGACAAAGCGAGCCGGATAGGTTTTCGATTTGGCCAGGATCGAACGGAAGAAGGCTTCCTGTTTCTCGACTGGAAACACCGGGTCCTTGCTGCCCTGGCCAAAGAAGACCGGAACCTGGCGGCTGAAGGCCGGGCTCGAGAGGAAACTTTCATCCCACAGCGAACCGAGCAGCAGCAGCCCGCCGATGCGCCCGCCAGTATTCTTGCGGGCGGCCAGCTTCCAGCACAGTGCGCCGCCCATCGAGCCGCAGGCAACAAAGATCTTCGCGTCCGGCGACCGTTCGGCATAGTGGCCGATCAGCGCGGCGATCTGGGCAGCACCTGTGTCGCCGAAATCGGAAAAGTCCGGTGACAGATAGAGGCCGCCATTGCCGGCCATCAGGTTCTTGATGCGGTTGAAATTGCCGCCGAAGGTGAAATCGTCGACGCCCTGCTTACGGCTGCCACCCTGCCCATGCAAATAGAGCACGATGATGGCAGCACCTTGCGTGCGACCGACGGCTACGTGGCGGATATTGCCGGCGTCGGTCTTCAGCAGCAGATCCTGCTGCACCTTGCGCACACCGGTGTCGACATACTGCGCCTGCGCGCGGCGCTCCGGCACCTTGTCGCGGGCGTTGATATCGCGCAACTCGCGATAGTCGACGACTGTATAGGCGCCCTCGGACGAGAGGATGGCCGGATAGGCGAACAGATCGTCTTTGAAGGGCTTGAGAACGTCAGCGTAAGCAGCGCAAGAAAACAGGAAAAATATTGAAGTCAGTAGAGCGCATAGGACGGTTCGAATAGCCATCCCACAGGCATGCGTTTTTCGGCCCCGGTTTGTCAATCCTGCAGCACACCGCCGGCGCTTTCCAGCGCCTCGGGGGTGTCGACATCGATGGACGCTGCCTTGCCGATCTCGACATCGATGACATCGAGCCCCTCGGCCTCGACCAGATGGCGCGCGCCGGTATCGCCTTCGAGATGAGCGATCGCCGCAAACAGCGAACGCGGCAGCAACACAGGATTGCCTCGCTTTCCCTCATGCGAGGCGCGCACCACCGATCGGCCCTCAGATTTGCGGAATGCATCGATCAGCCTGTCGAGGTCGGCTGACGCGATGCCAGGCATGTCGCCAAGCACGATCATGGCGCCGGCAGCATCGGCTCTGACCCGCGCGATGCCGGCCTTCAGCGATGAAGACAGGCCCTCGGCGAAATCCGGATTATGGGCGAAAGTCACATCCAGTCCCGACAACGCGGCGCGCACACGCTCACGCTGATGGCCGGTGACGATGACGGTGCCCGAAGCTTTGGAGCCGAGCGCGCGCTCGGCGCTGCGGCGCACCAGCGGCTGGCCGTCGAACAGCGCCAGCAGCTTGTTCGGGCCGCCCATGCGGCTGGAGCGGCCGGCGGCCAGCAGCACGATATCGACCTTCAACTCGGCACTCTCAGACTTTGGCGCCGGCAGCGGCTCGCGCGGCTGTGGCCGGGTCGGGATTTCCATCAACAGACCGCCGACACCCATGCCGGCAATATCCTTGGCCGTCACGTCGAGACCGGCGATCAACCTGTCGAGAACCCAGTCGAAGCCGTTCTCCTTGGGGCTGCGGGCGCAGCCCGGCGCGCCGATGACGCGCTTGCCGGCAAGCGCGCCGAGCACCAGGAGATTTCCGGGATCGACCGGCATGCCGGCGCGGATGACGGTGCCGCCGGCCTTCTCGATCGCTGCCGGGACGACGTCGCCAAAATCGCTCATCGCCGAGGCGCCGAAGATCACCACAATATCGTTGTCACGCGCCAGCGAGCCCGCAGCCTCCGCAACGGCGCCAATTTCGTGCGGCGTGCGGCGCTCGGCCGTCAGCCGGCCACCTGAGCGCGCAAGACGGGCTTCGGTGACCCGCAATGTCTTGTCGAGCACACTCGGCTTGATGCCGGGCAGAACCGTCTGGATGACGCCGACACGCACAGGCTGATAGGCATTGACGGCAAAGATCTCGCCGCTGGCGCAGATCCTTGCCACCGCATCGACCAGGGCGGAAGCAACGGCGAAGGGAATGATCTTCACGGTTGCGACCATCTGGCCATTTTCGACCGGTGCGTGCTGCGCCAGAGTGGCGATGGTGATGGTCGGATCGACGGCGTTGATGGCGTTGATCATCGCGGCATCGACCGTGAAGATACCGGCCGCCTGGGCGTGCAGATTAACCCGGCCGGTCGCGGCGGGCTTCGCCTCGACATTGCGATGGATCATGCTTTCGGCGATCTTTTCGGCGGCAGCGTCCTCGCTCAAATCATCGAGAGCAAGAACGGCCGCGACGACCTCAGAAATCCCTGCTGACTTGAGCAAAGTCACATCCTCGGCGCTCAGCCTGTGTGCCTTGCGCAAGCGCCGTTCTCCGGCCGTGGTGGCATGCGCAAGCACTGCGCCTTCGGCCGTATCTACGGGGATTGGCCCAAACTTCACGCCACCGCGTCCTTGGATTCGAGGCCGCGCGAACGAAACGCCTGGATCGCTTGCGCCAACACCGCCACAGCTATTTCGGCCGGGCTCGCCGCACCGATGTCGAGACCGATCGGCGCGTGGATGCGGGCGATCTGGTCGGCGGTCGCGCCCAATGCCAGCAGGCGTTCGACCCGCTTCGCATGAGTCTTGCGGCTGCCGAGCGCACCGACATAGAAGCATTTGGCGTCGAGCGCCGCCTTCAGCGCGAAATCGTCGATCTTCGGATCATGGGTGACGGCGGCCAGCGCCGTGAAGCTGTCGAGCGGCTGGCGCTTCAGGATATCCTCCGGCCATTCGGCATGCAGCGCGACATCGGGAAAGCGGTCTGCGGTGGCAAAGGCCGTGCGCGGATCGACGATCTCCACGGGGTAGCCGGCGATCCTGGCCATCGGCGCCAGTGCCTGGCTGATATGGACTGCGCCGATCACCACCAGGCGCGGCTGCGGCAGGTAGGCGTTGAGGAAGAAGGTTCGCCCTTCCGCCTCGACCGACCCGGAATTTCCTGATCGAAACGCCTTGGCGATCGCAGCGCCCAATTCGCCGGCGACCTGATCGCCCTCCCGCACGATGCGATCGCGGCCATCGCCGAGATCGGTGACCAGGATCACCGCGCGGCGGGCGCGGCGTTCGGCGTTCAGCGTCTTTAGCGCGTAGGGATCCATCGAAATATCTCTTGTTTAAGCATGATTCTTGTCGGCAAACCGGTTCCCACTTTGCGGGATCATGCTCTCTTGTTTAAGCATGATTCTTGTCCGCAAACCGGTTCCCACTTTGCGGGATCATGCTTTCTTGTTTAAGCATGATTGTTGTCCGCAAACCGGTTCCCACTTTGCGGGATCATGCTTCTAACCCAACCGCTCGACATAGACCTTGATGCGGCCACCGCAAGACAGGCCGACCTGCCAGGCGGTCTCGTCGGCGACGCCGAACTCCAACATCTTCGCCTTGCCTGAGTCGACGACGTCGATCGCCTCGGTGACCACCGCGCCTTCGACGCAGCCGCCAGAGACGGAACCGTGGAAATTGCCTTCCGCGTCGATGACAAGGTGGCTGCCGACCGGGCGCGGCGCCGAGCCCCAGGTCTCGACCACGGTGGCAATGGCGACATCCTTGCCGTCTTTCATCCAGCCTTCCGCGATGATCAGCGGATCGCGGGCCTCATCGAGATAAATGCTGTTTTCCATCACCGCTTCTCCCAGAGAAAACATATGACTATGCTGCGCCTCTGGCGCCACCCTCAATCCATCTGCGTGGGTCGACGGAGCGCGCCGAAGTCTTGTCCAGCGACGCGCACAGGTCGGCGAGCGCATCGAGGTTGTGCACCGAGCGGAATTCGTCGACATGCGGCAGCATCGCCTTGACGCCGCGGGCGCGCGCCTCGAAGCCGTCGAAGCGCAGCAGCGGGTTCAGCCAGATCAGCCGCCGGCAGGATTTGCGCAGGCGCTCCATTTCCTCCGACAGGCCGGCAACGTCGTCGCGCTCCAGCCCGTCGGTGATCAGGAGAACCACCGCACCCTGCCCCAGCACACGCCGCGACCACAGCCGGTTGAATTCGCCCATCGTATCGCCGATGCGGGTGCCGCCCGACCAGTCCATCACCGCCGCCGAACAGTCGGCGAGTGCTGCGTCTGAATCGCGATGGCGCATCTGACGCGTCAGATTTGTCAGCCTGGTGCCGAAAACGAAGGCGTGCACGCGCCGGCGCTTTTCGGTCAGGGCATGCAGAAAATGCAGGAAGATGCGCGTGTACTGACTCATCGAACCGGAAATATCGGCAAGCACGACCAGCGGTGGGTGAACCTCGCGGGCTGAACGGAATTTCGGCAAGATCAATTCGCCGCCGGTGCGCGCAGCGGAACGCATCATGGCGCGCGGATCAATACGGCGACCATGCGCATTAGACTTGAAGCGGCGTGTCCTGACCATGTCGAAGGGCAGCCGCAACTCGGCGATCGCCTTCTTGGCGTCGATCATCTCGGCGGCGTTCATCTGGGCAAAATCCTTGCCCCTCAGCACCTCGTTGCCGGAAAATGTGAAGCGGGCGTCGACCTCGATCTCGGGGATTTCCTGCGCCGGCTGGTTCTTCTGGTGGCCCTCGAACATCGCCTGGCTGACGCGGTTTTCCGCAGCCCGCGGCTTTTGCTTCTCTCTGATATCAGGCGCCACCGGCGAAAACATCGCCAGCATCTTTTCGATCAGCTCGTGCGATTTCCAGAACAGCCGGAAAGTCTCGTCGAAGGTAGGGTGATCCTCGTGCCGCGATACCAGCACGGCATGCAGCGTCCAGTAGAAATCGTCGCGGGAACCGATGCCGGCGGCCAGCACCGCCTCGATGGCATCCTTGACCGAGGCCGGGCCGACCCGCATGCCGGCCTTGCGCAAGGTGCGGGCGAAATAGACGATGTTATCGGCGATCCGCCCGTCCGGCGTTGCCTCTTTCGGTTCGGGACGCAGCGTTGCCATCGCCCTACTCCGCCGCCGAAAGCTCGGCCTTCACCTCGTTGAGGATGCGCCGGCTTTCGCCCTGCTCGATACGGGCAATGTCGTCCTGGTATTTCAGCAGCACGCCGATCGTGTCGGAAACGGTTTCCGGATCGAGCGCCACCTTGTCGAGTTCGGTCAGCGCGCCGGCCCAGTCGATGGTCTCGGCAACACCCGGCACCTTGAACAGTTCGATCTGGCGCAGCTTCTGGATGAACGAAACCACCTCGGCCGACAGCCGGCTGTTGGCCTGCGGCACTTTCCGGCGCACGATTTCCAGCTCGCGCTCGGCATTCGGATAGTCGACCCAGTGATAGAGGCAGCGCCGCTTCAGCGCGTCGTGGATCTCTCTGGTGCGGTTGGTGGTGATGATGACGATCGGCGGCTCCTCCGCCTTGATCGTGCCGAGCTCGGGCACCGTGACCTGGAAGTCGGAGAGGATTTCGAGCAGGAACGCCTCGAAGGCCTCATCGGTGCGGTCGAGCTCGTCGATCAGGAAGACCGGGGCGGCGCCCGCCTTGCCGGTCAGCGCGTCGAGCACCGGGCGGCGGATCAGGTATTTTTCGGAAAAGACGTTGCGCTCCATGTCGGAGCGGTCAACCTTGCCGGCCGCCTCCTCCATGCGGATCTCGATCATCTGCGCGGCGTAATTCCACTCGTAGACGGCCGAAGAGACATCGAGGCCTTCATAGCATTGCAGGCGGATCAGCCGGCGGCCGAGCGCTTGCGCCAGCACCTTGGCGATCTCGGTCTTGCCGACGCCGGCTTCGCCCTCGAGGAACAGCGGCCGTTTCATGCGCAGCGACAAGAACAGCACGGTCGCCAGCGACCGGTCCGCCACATAGTCCGCACCGGTCAGGAGATCGAGCGTCTCATCGATCGTCCGCGGCGTAGGGCGTGGTTTCAACCCGGTCATTCTCTCTCCGTGCGTGCGGCCCATCCAGAGCCTCTACAGAGCGTGATAGCCGCGGTCGTGATAGATCAGCGGCCGCAAATTATCGCCGATACGCAGGCCTGTCACCTTGCCAAAAAGCACACGGTGGGTGGCCAGATCCTTGGTATCGATCAGTTCGCAGTCGAACACGGCAAGCGCGCCCTTCAGTGTCGGCGCGCCGGTCGAGATCATATCCCACTCGCCGAGCGCGAAGCGTTCCTCGACGGGCAGGCCGGTGAGGCCGGAAAAGCCCACCGACAGCGCCTCCTGGTCCGAAGCCAGCGCGTTCAAGGCGAACCTGCCATTCTTCACGAACGGCTCGTTCTTGGGATTTTCGCGATTGAGGCAGACCAGGATGGTCGGCGGCGTGTCCGACACCGAACAGGCTGCAATGACAGTCGCACCGCGCCTGCCGGCGGAACCATCGGTGGTGACCACATGGACGTGGCCGGCAAAATGGGCCATCGCGTCGCGATAGGCCTGCGGCCCTATGTCGTTCTTCTTCAGCACCGGCGATTTCCATTGGTTTGAAGCGAGATGAACTCCCAACCGTTATATATGGCGGCATATTGCATGCCACAAGCGAAGTGGTTGACATGCATCCTGAATTTCGCGTGTTGCGTGAAAGCTGACCAGCCTTTAGGTCTTGGCAGGAAGTGGCGCCGGCAAACACGCGACCGGCGCGGAGGAATTCTTCGCTCGCATGCGACCCCGGACAATAGGCACGAAAACGATAATAGCGGTGCTGGCCTGGCTGTCTCTCGCCGGTGATGCGAACGCTGACACGCTGCTGGTCGGCGTCGCAGCACCACTGTCCGGGCCGTCGGCGATGCTTGGCAAACAGATCGAGGCGGGTGCAGGCCTGGCGGCAGCGGCAAACGGTGCTCAACTCAAGGTTGTCGACGACGCCTGCACGGCCGATGGCGGGGCTGCCGCGGCGAGAGAATTCGTTGCGGCGAAGGTCGGCGTGGTCGTCGGCTTCCTCTGCACCGAGGCGATCGAGGCGGCACTGCCGATTCTGAAGGACGCCGACATGCCGGTCATCACCGTTGGCGTGCGCACCGAAAGCCTGACCGACCGGCGCGCCAAGACCGGCTGGCCGATCTTTCGGCTCGGGCCGCGCGGCGATGACGAGCGCAACGCCGTCGCCTTCAATCTCACCCGCCAATGGCAGAACGAGCTGTTCGCCATCATCGACGACGGCACGATTTACGGCCGCGAAATCGCCGAGACGCTTCGGGCGGCAGCCGAGCAGGCGGCGCTGAAACCGGTGTTCGTCGACACATTCAGGCCGCAGCTCGACAACCAGATCGGGCTGATCGGGCGGCTGAGGAAGGCCGGCGCAACGCATGTCTTCGCCGGCGGCGACGGCGAAGACATCGCCATCATGGGCCGCGACGCCGGCCAACTCGATGCCGGCATCATTTTTGCCGGCGGCGAAGCGCTGCGCACAGCGCCCGGCGACGTGCCTTATGCCACGGGCACGCTGATGTTTGCGCCGCCCGAATGGGCCGATGTCGCCGACTCCAGGGTGCTCGAAAGCTTTGCCGCACAAACGATCGTGCCGGAGGGCTACACGCTGCCGGCCTATGCAGCGGTCGAGATCGCCAAGGCGGCGACAGCCCTGGCGGACCCCCCCGGCAAGCCATTGGCCGATGCGCTCGCCGCGCATGACTTCAGCACCGCGATCGGACCGATCCGCTTTGACGGCAAGGGCGACTTGACCGAAAACCTTTATCGGGTCTTCCGTTTCAACGGCGCAAATTTCGTGCCGGCGGAGGCCAAATGATGTTTCGCACCGGGCCGCGCAATCTCATCACCGATGTCGCCGGCCTGCGTGTCGGCAACGCTTCCGATGTGAGGCTGAAGTCCGGGGTGACCACCATCGTCTGCGACGAGCCGGCAGTGGCCGGTGTGCAGATCCTGGGCGGCGCGCCGGGCACCCGCGAGACCGACCTGCTCGAGCCGCACAATTCGATCGAGGCGATCCATGCCGTGGTGCTTTCGGGCGGCTCGGCGTTCGGTCTCGATGCCGCCTCCGGCGTGCAGGCGGCACTGCGCGAAAACGGCATCGGCGTGGAGGTCGGCGGCTTTCGCGTGCCGATCGTGCCGGCGGCGATCCTGTTCGACCTGCGCAACGGCGGCGACAAGGACTGGGGCCGCTATCCGCCCTACCGCGATCTCGGCTATGAGGCGGCACAGGCAGTCGGCATCGATTTTCCGCTCGGCACGGTCGGCGCGGGCACCGGTGCCCTGAGTTCCGGCCTCAAGGGCGGCCTCGGATCGGCCTCGACGGTGCTCGACAGCGGGGTCACCATCGGCGCACTCGCCGCCGTCAATCCGACCGGCTCGGTGACGATCGCCCGAAGCAGGCACTTCTGGGCAGCGCCCTTCGAGATCGGCGACGAGTTCGGCGGGCTTGGTTATCCCGCGCCGATGCCGGCGAACGCGAAAAGGATCCTGCTGAAATTTCGCGACAAGCACGTCGGAGGCAACACGACCATCGCCGTCATCGCCACGGACGCCCTTCTCACCAAGGCCGCCGCAAAACGCCTGGCGATATCAGCGCATGACGGCTTCGTGCGCGCCATTTGGCCGACACATACGCCGGCCGACGGCGATCTGGTTTTCGCGCTGGCGACCGGCAAGAGCGGCATCGAGCTCGCGCCCAACGACGCCATCGAGCTTTATGCTGCGGCCGGCGCCACCATGGCGCGCGCCATCAGCCGCGGCGTCTTTGCCGCAACGCCCGCCGATGGCGACCTGTTTCCGGTCTGGTCGTCGCGCTGAATGCGGGCTGCCATGGCCCGTCATCAGGTGGGGTCGGATTTTTCCTCCTCGAACGTGACCGCGACATCCGAATTTGCCGACAGCCGGACTTTCTGGCCCTCGACTTCGGCTACGAGGCTGAGCGGAATGAAGTGGTGATGCCCCCTGTGGGCGCCCTCGCCGCTGTCGCGCTTGGTCAGCTTGATTCGTTGTCCCTCAACTTTGTCGACAGTGCCGACATGGACGCCGTCGGCGCCGATCACTTCCATATGTTCGCGAATGCTGGCTGCATCGGTCATTGTGGGTTCTCCATTAGAGCGCCGCGCGTCCTTTTGGACGCGCAAAGGACGCTCTAACACTTTAAATCAACGCATCGTACTTTCCGAAAATCGATTCCGATTTTCGGGTCGATGCGGTGAAGCTGCCAACATAAACAAATGACGGCACGATTGGATGCATCGGGTTTGCGTCTCAGAGGGCACGACGTTTTGACGATGTCGTGATAGTGATCGAAACAACGCTGGCTGCTCAAACGGAAATCCGATGCGAATTCTCGTCCTGTTTGCTGTGTCCCTCCTCGCCCAGTTTGCAACCTCGCTCGCCGCGCATGCCGGCGATGTTGCCGAGCTTGAAATCCTCGGCTTCACCGGGGATGGCGGCGCCTTCGCCTTCGAGGAGTACGGTGTCCAGGACGGGTCGGGGTTTCCCTATGCCAATCGCTATTACATCAACACCGCCGACGACAGTTTTCTCAAGGGCACACCGATCAGGGTGCGGCTTGACGACGAGAACGCAACGCTCGACGCGGCGCGTCTTGCAGCCCGGCAGAAAGGTGAAGCTATCATCAAACAGGCGGAATTGACGGCGAATCGCGGCATCACCGCTGGCTCCAACCCGGTGACCGAGCTTTCGGCCGATCCGTTCCGCATGGTGGTCAACCCGCGGCCGATCTTTTCGCCGGTCGATGATCCGCTCGAGTTCCGACTCGACGAGATCGGCATGAACGATACCGAAACCTGCCAAAACCTTGGCGAGATCAACGGCTTTCGCCTGATGCGCATCGAGGCGAAAGACGGCGGCAAGACTGAACTCCTGCACGAGGACAAGTCGATCCCCAAAAGCAGAGGCTGCCCGAACGGCTATCGAATCGGCGCGGTGCAGACATTTTCCATGCAGGGCCTCAGCGCCTATGCCGTGCTGATCGCGGTGCGCCAGTACGGCTTCGAAGGGCCTGACTATCGCTGGATCGCGGTGACCGGCCGGCTGTGACGTCCCTCCCCGCCATACGCAACGGCGTCCTGGATCGCATCCGCAAGGCCTTGCCGTCGCCGTCCGCCGCAGTTTGCGGCGCCCTGCTGTGGGCCGCCGCGATGGCCGCCAGCGCACTTGTCAATCTGCTGCTGGACGACTGGGTGACCCCGGCAAATATCCGCTTCGTCTCGTTGCTCTATGCGGCGGGCGGTGCGCTCGCCTTTCCGGTTGGCCTGTTCCTGGCGCGGCTCGTCTCGCTCGGGCGGCATTGGCAAGTAGCCTTGGCGGCCGCGTTTGTCTGCCTTCTTGCCACCACGATCGGCTTCACCGGTGGGCTCTTTGCGCTGCAATACCGTTCCTACTATGCGCAGTGGCATGAACCTGCACTGACCATTGGCTGGTCCATCCAGTTCGTGCACACCATGGCAACGGCGTTCTATCAATTCATCGTGCTGGGCATCCGGCTTTATTTTCCGCTCGGTTTCATCGCGCTTGCTCTCGCCAGCATCTGGTTTGCACGGCAGCAGCGTTGAGCATTTTGTCTGCCTCTGTTACGACGCGGGCGAACGCCCTCGCAAGTCAGGACTGACCGATGATCCCTCGCTACTCCCGGCCGGAAATGGTGGCCATCTGGTCGCCCGAAAACCGGTTCCGCATCTGGTTCGAGATCGAGGCCCACGCTTGCGACGCGCTGGCCGAGCTCGGCGTGATCCCGAAGGAGGCCGCCAAAACCATCTGGGAAAAAGGCGGGGCCGCCAAGTTCGACGTCGATGCGATCGACGAGATCGAGCGCGTCACCAAGCACGACGTCATCGCCTTCCTCACCCACCTCAGCGAATTCGTCGGGCCGGACGCCCGCTTCATTCATCAGGGCATGACGTCCTCGGACGTTCTCGACACCTGCTTTGCCGTGCAGCTCACCCGCGCCGGCGACATCCTTCTGGCCGACATCGACGGCCTGCTTGCGGCGCTCAAGCGCCGCGCCTTCGAACACAAGGACACCGTCACCATCGGTCGCAGCCACGGCATCCATGCCGAGCCGACCACCTTCGGCGTCAAGCTGACGCAGGCCTATGCCGAATTCTCGCGCTGCCGCGAGCGGCTGGTGCACGCGCGCGAGGATATTGCGACATGCGCCATATCAGGTGCAGTCGGCACCTTCGCCAATATCGACCCCTATGTCGAAGAGCATGTGGCGAAGAAACTCGGATTGAAGCCGGAGCCGGTATCGACGCAGGTGATCCCGCGCGACCGCCATGCGATGTTCTTTGCGACGCTCGCTGTCATCGCCTCGTCGATCGAACGGCTGGCGACGGAAATCCGCCATCTGCAGCGCACCGAGGTGCGGGAGGCCGAAGAGTATTTTTCGCCCGGGCAAAAGGGCTCGTCAGCGATGCCGCACAAGCGTAACCCGGTGCTGACCGAAAACCTCACCGGGCTTGCGCGCATGGTGCGTTCGTTCGCGCTGCCGGCGATGGAGAACGTGGTGCTCTGGCACGAGCGCGACATTTCGCATTCGTCGGTCGAGCGCATGATCGGCCCGGATGCGACTGTGACGCTCGATTTCGCGCTATCGCGGCTGACCAGTGTCATCGACAGATTGCTCGTCTATCCCGACAACATGCTGAAGAACATGAACAAGTTCCGCGGCCTCGTGCATTCGCAGCGTGTGCTGCTGGCGCTGACCCAGGCCGGCGTCAGCCGTGAGGACGCCTACCGGCTGGTGCAGCGAAACGCCATGAAGGTATGGGAGCAAGGCGCTGATTTCCTTGAGGAACTTTTGGCCGACAAGGAGGTCACCGCAGCCTTGCCCGAGGCCGAAATTCGTGAAAAATTCGACCTTGGCTATCATACCAAGCATGTCGACACGATCTTCAAGCGGGTGTTCGGAGAAGCGTGAGGCCACGCGGTTTTGACCGGTCCCAGCCGGCGGTTCCAAGCTGGAGCACCCTCATCGGACCGCGGAGCCTGTCCTCGGGCTTGCCGAAGGCAAGACCCGTGGGCGGCCGCCTTCTCCCACAAACAAGGGAGAAGGTAAGACGGCATCGACCTCGCCGCACCGTCAGGTTCGAATAATCAAGCCTTGCCGGGAACGGTCCTGATCACCGTTCCCCACGGGTCCTTGCGCGTCGCTGCATCAGTCACATTGTCGGACCGCATTTCGACCCAGGCGAGGCCGGACCGGGAAGGATCGCGACGGCCGGCGCCGGCGCTCTGCCACGAATTGGCGCCTATGTGGTGGTGGTAGCCGCCTGACGACAGGAACACCGCCGCGCCACCATATTTCGCCATGGTATCGAAGCCGAATTCCTGGTGCCACCAGGCCTCGGCGTCTTCCGGCCGTCCGACGCGCAGATGGACATGGCCGATGATGCTGTTGTCCGGCATGCCCTGCCAGGCGGCATTGCCGGCGGGCACGTCGGCGACGACCGACGAAATATTCAGTCGTTCGGTCGCCATCGCTATCTTGTCACCATTCCACTTCCAGTCCTCATGGCGGCGGTCGGAATAGATCTCGATGCCGTTGCCTTCGGGATCGGTCAGGTAGAGCGCCTCGCTGACCAGATGGTCGGAAGCGCCGTCGATGCCGATATTGTTGGCGATGGCGTGGTTGATCCAGCGCCCGAGGTCGGCCCGGCTGGGCAGCAGGAAGGCAGTGTGAAACAGGCCGGCGCTGCGCGGATCGTCAGGCTTCGCCGCTGCATCCGCTTCGATGTCGAGCAAGGGACGATTGGCGGCGCCCAGCGTGATCGTGCCACCGGTGCGGCTCAGTTCCTGCAGCCCGATGACATCGCGATAGTAAGCGGCCAAGCTTTCGGCATCTCGCGCCCGCAGCCCGACGCGGGCAACGCTGACCGGGGTCGTGGCGGCAAAAGGCAATTCGCTCATCAAAGTCTCCGTTTGGCCGGCCTTCGACGAGATCCCCAAAACCAGGAGCCCGCGCCACCTACCATCGTACGTCGTGTCAGTTCCAAATCCTGGGTCTCATGTACACGGCTGTTTCTTTTCCCGATGACAGATCGTCGTTCTTGATCGTTCACACAAGACGTCAAGAAGCGAACATGGTGTTCACAATTATGAGCAATCGCAAAATGATCAGACCCAGTTGCGCATGATCTTGTTCAAAAACCGCTTCACACTTTTTGGGATCATGCGCGGTTGCACGAAACCGTGTCCCTCGCTACATGCGCGCCATGAAAGTCAGGGATGCAGACATTCTCATCGTGCCGGGCTACACCAATTCCGGTCCCGACCATTGGCAGAGCCGCTGGCAATCGAAATTGTCGACGGCGCGGCGCGTCGAGCAGGCGGAATGGTCGAAGCCAGTGCGCGAAGACTGGACGGCGAGCGTGGCGAAGGCGGTCAACGAGGCCGAGCGACCGGTCGTCATCGTCGCGCACTCACTCGGCGTCGCTGCCGTGATCCAGGCAATGCCGCAGTTCCAGCGTCCGGTCGCCGGAGCCTTCTTCGTGGCGCCGCCCGACGTCGCCAACCCAGAGATAAAACCCAGGCACCTGATGACCTTCGGACCTTATCCGCGCGAGCCGCTGGCATTTCCCTCGGTGGTGATCGCCAGCCGCAACGACCCGTTCTGCACCTTCGAGGTCGCCGAGGACATTGCCGGCGCCTGGGGCTCGCTGTTCATCGACGCCGGCGAGGCCGGACATCTCAACGCCGATGCCGGCTTCGGCCCGTGGCCGGAAGGCTCGATGACTTTTGCGAAATTCCTGACCGACCTTTAGTGCATGTCGCCCAAAAGCATGCCCTCGGGCCTGACCCGAGGGTGCGAAGCGGTTTTGGGACGACATGCATAAAACAAAGACTTTAAGCGCGTTACATTCCCTTCAATGCGACGCGCTTTAGGCGCTGATCGAGTCCCTCACGCTCTTCAGCAGGGTTTTTGCCCCCAGGCCGATCAACGCGTGCTCGGACCCCATCGCGAGCAGCCGGTAGCCCATCGACACCACGCGGCCGGCGATGGCCGGCTCGATGACGTAGATCGCGGCATGCTTGCCGGCCTTGCGCGTCCGCTCGGCGATCGAGGCGACTGTTTCCATCATGCTTTCGAGCGTCGAGTTGACGGCGGCGCCGTTCGACCAGGCAATCGAAAAATCCGATGGCCCGAGGAAGATGCCGTCGATACCCGGCGTGTCGAGGATGCCGTCGAGTGCATCGAGCGCGGCGCGCGTTTCGACCATGGCGAAGGCCATGGTGCGCGCGTTGCTGTCGCGCAGCCAGTCGGCATAGTCGCCCTTGCCATGACGCGGAAAGGCATAAGTCGGGCCCCAGGAGCGCTCGCCGAGCGGCGGATACTTCATGGCGGCAGCGAACAGCCTGGCATCCGCCACCGAATTCACCATCGGCGCAATCACCGCCTCGGCGCCGAAATCGAGCGCGCGGCTGGCCATGTCGAAGCGGCCAACCGGAATGCGCACCAGCGCCGGTTTGTTGGCGGCCAGCACCGGCCCAAGGCCGCGCAGCACGCTGTCCTCATGATGTCCGCCATGCTGCATGTCGAGCGTGACGGCATCGAACCCCTGTCTGGCAAGAATCTCGACCGTCAGGGCATCAGGCACGCCAGACCATGCGGTGCACAAGGTTTCATCGGCCGCAAGGCGTGACTTGAGGGACATGGGCGCCTTCCTTATTCGACCTCGCATCGGCCCAAAATCGGCAAGCCCGATGCGAGGAGTCAAAGTTGAGCGTACCTCGTACTTTCCGAATGGATGCACGTCGCTCTAATGCAGTTCAGCCGGAAACAGCTGCAAAGACAAAGAAAAACCGCCCGGAGGGGCGAGGCGGTCGATTGGTCCAGCGTGTCGATTGGCTCAGAGCAAGGGTCAGGTGTTCTTGATCTGCTCGATTGCCTGCGCCATCAGATCGTCCATGGTGCGGCGAATCTGATGATCCGACTGGGCGACTCCAGCTTCGTCGAAATCCTTGCGGATCTTGCGGAAAACGTCGTGGTCGCCGGCTTCCTCGATATCGGCGAGGATGACCTGGCTGGCATAGGCTTCGGCGTCGGCCCCGGCCTTGCCGAGCTTTTCGGCGGCCCACAGGCCGAGCGCCTTGTTGCGGCGCGCCGCAGCCTTGAACCGGAGTTCCTCGTCGATTACGAACTTGCGCTCGAAGCCCTCCTCGCGATCTTTCATGCTGCTCATGGCATCCCTCCGGTCAAATCCGATTTGGTTGGCAGTCGAAATATGTGTACTGCCCAGCACAAACCAAAAGGCCGCGGGCCGGTCAATATGCTACATCACTTGCTGCGCTGCGGCATTTCATTCCGGAAAGCGGTGATTGAAAGGATTTGCCGATTGAGCAAACACTGCGATTGGGATAGACACCGGCATTGAACCCCTACCGTTGCCGCACTAATTTAGGCGTACGGACAGGAACTGGTCGCTTGCCGCCTGCCCGGAAATCCAGAGAAAAGATCAGATGAAAAATCGCCGCCGCATTTATGAAGGCAAGGCCAAGATCCTCTATGAGGGCCCTGAGCCGGGAACACTGATCCAGTTCTTCAAGGACGACGCGACCGCTTTCAACAAGAAGAAGCACGAAATCGTCGATGGCAAGGGCGTGCTCAACAACCGCATTTCCGAGCACATCTTCAACCATCTCAACCGGATGGGCATTCCGACCCATTTCATCCGCCGGCTCAACATGCGCGAGCAGCTGATCAAGGAAGTCGAGATCATCCCGCTCGAGGTGGTCGTGCGCAATGTCGCCGCCGGCTCGCTGGCCAAGCGTCTCGGCATCGAGGAAGGCACCGTGCTGCCGCGCTCGATCATCGAATTCTATTACAAGGCCGATGCGCTCGACGACCCAATGGTGTCTGAAGAGCACATCACTGCTTTCGGCTGGGCAAGCCCGCAGGAGATCGACGACGTCATGGCGCTGGCCATCCGCGTCAACGACTTCCTCTCCGGCTTGTTCATGGGAGTCGGCATCCAGCTTGTCGACTTCAAGATCGAATGCGGCCGGCTGTTCGAAGGCGACATGATGCGCATCGTCGTTGCCGACGAGATCTCGCCGGACTCGTGCCGTCTGTGGGACGTGGCGACCCAGGACAAGCTCGACAAGGATCGTTTCCGCCGCGACATGGGCGGTCTGGTCGAAGCCTATCAGGAAGTCGCCCGCCGCCTCGGCATCATGAACGAGAACGAGCCGCCGCGTCCCGCCGGGCCGGTGCTCGTCGCCTCGACCGATGGCCTCAAAGGCAAGCCGCACTGAGATTTCTTGCCGCTCAACACGTCGAACAGGAGCATGTCCAGCGTGATCAAGGCCCGCATTACCGTCACTCTCAAGAACGGCGTGCTCGACCCGCAAGGCAAGGCGATCGAACACGCATTGTCCGGGATGGGCTTTGACGGCGTCGGCCAGGTGCGGCAGGGCAAGGTTTTCGACGTCGAGCTTGCCGAGAGCGACAAGGCCAAGGCCGAGGCCGATCTCAAAGCCATGTGCGACAAGCTTCTGGCGAATACGGTGATTGAGAACTATAGTGTGGCCATTACCTGAGGTTGTGCCGGAGGGTATATGACTGAAGCCACGAACGAGTTGATGTACGAGCTCCTGAAGCGTGTGCACCACGAAGTTGCTGAACTTCGACCAGATGTTTCCGAAGTGAAGCGGGAGTTGAACGCAATTCGGGGTCACATGGTCGCAACGCAAAGCGACATCCATAACATCTACGGCATTCTTGGCCGTCAAGACGATCGTCTCGAACGTATAGAGCGCCGTCTCGAATTGCGTGGACTTGCCGAAGCCCAGGGGCCTTACGAACCGAAATGAAATCAGCCGTCGTTCTTCTGCCGGGCCTCAACCGTGACCGCGACATGATCGCGGCGCTGACCAAGATTTCGGGAACGCCGCCGGTCACGGTCTGGCAGACCGATACCGAAATCCCCGACGTCGACCTGATCGCCATTCCCGGTGGCTTCTCCTTCGGCGATTATCTGCGCTGCGGCGCCATTGCGGCGCGCATGCCGGTGATGCGGGCGGTCGCCGAAAAGGCGGCCAAGGGCGTGATGGTCATTGGCGTCTGCAACGGCTTCCAGATCCTGGTCGAGGCCGGCCTTTTGCCAGGCGCCTTGATGCGCAACACGTCGCTGAAATTCGTCTGCCGACAGGTCAAGCTGCAGATCGCCAACGCCAACACAATGTTCACCCGCCGCTACCAGCCGGGCCAGATCATCCGCTCGCCGGTGGCGCATCATGACGGCAATTACTTTGCCGACGCCGAGACGCTGCGCAGGCTCGAAGGCGAAGGCCAGGTCGTGTTCCGCTATGCCGAAGGCACCAATCCCAACGGCTCGATCAACGACATTGCCGGCATCATCAACGGCCAGGGCAATGTGCTCGGCCTGATGCCGCATCCCGAGAACCTGATCGAAGCGGCGCATGGCGGCAGCGACGGCCGGGCGCTGTTCGAAAGTGCGCTTGGCATCGCCGCTTGATATCTTCAGCGTTCATCTTTTTTCCGAATTCGAAATAGGCGCCGCATGAGCCCGAGACAGACGATCGCCCGCCTCGCTCTTGTCGCCGCCGCCTGCCTTGTGCTCGCCTCCTGCCAGTCGAAGCCGAAGAACGCGCCGGCGCCTTCGGGCAAGAGTGCGGCGCTGCTTGCCATGGAACAGGTGGCGATCGCCGCCCACAAATGCTGGATCGCCAGCAAGGATCCCGCTTTCAAGCCCTATCAGATGGCCAACGAGTTGAATTCGTTCACCGGCACGCCGCGCTTCCTGCTGGTTCCGGTCAGGCATTATGGCGGAAAGCCGTTGCTGGTCGTGCAGGCACAGGGCAATTCACGCCGGGTTGACGTGTACGGTCCGCTGATGGCCGAACCGCTCGGCGCACGCATCGGCTCNGGCACAGGGCAATTCACGCCGGGTTGACGTGTACGGTCCGCTGATGGCCGAACCGCTCGGCGCACGCATCGGCTCGGACATCGCCCGCTGGCAGGCTGGCAATCAGGCCTGCGGTGCGGCTGCATAGGGCAGTGAGCCCGCTGCCTGCAGGTCGCCGGTCTGGTCATCGGCCTGGCCGCACTTGTCCTGCAAATCTTCATCACCGTTCCAGCGTCGATGGCATCCGGCCGCAGTTTTGTCGGCTCGCTGGTCTTCTATTTCAGCGCGTATTCTCAGTCCCAGAACGGCCTCAGACCCTCACGATGGGCGTCGGCACGCGAGATGCCGATATCCCTAAGCTGATCGTCGGTCATTTCCAGCAAGACCAGCCGACTGCGCCGGCGATCCAGCAAGCGGCCGATCCGGTTTGCGAGTGAGTTGACCATTCGCACCAGGCGACGGACATAGCCTTGCCGGCCTGACGGGCCGGCTCCGGGCAATCCAGCTCTCATGTAACGGATTGTATCGATTGCAGCCATTTTCTTGCTACCAAAATTCGAGATTGTACCTATTTGTTGCGCGGTCACATATGTATTGACTCTCAAAACGGTGCAATATAGAAAATTGTCACCATGACAAATTGGCTTCCCGACCTTTCCGCCGGCTCCGGGCCGCTCTATCAGCGGCTTGCAGATTCCATCGAAACGGACATCGACCGTGGCTTGATCGCCGCCGGGGCAAAATTGCCGCCGCAGCGCGATCTGGCATACGACATCGGCACGACCGTCGGCACGGTCGGCAGGGCCTACCAATTGTTGCGCGAGCGGGGCCTGGTGAGCGGCGAAGTCGGACGCGGAACCTATGTGCTTGGCCGGCATGACACCAAGACCGATCTGCTGGCGCCCGACCCGCAGGTGGAAGGCACGCGCTATATCGATGCGCCTCGCGGCAAACTGCGCTTCGACAGCACGGCTGCGCCTGATACCGGCCAGGGCGCCATTGTCGCCGATGTGCTTTCGCGCACGGCGCAGGAGCATCCGTACGAGATTTCAAGCTATACGCGGGATTTTCCCAACCGCTGGGTCGAGGCCGGCTGCAGCTGGCTGTCGCGAAATTCGTTTCGCCCAAGCCCCGATTGCATCGTTCCGACGCTCGGCACCCATGCCGCGGTTATGGCGGCGATTGCCGCGCTGACCACGCCCGGCGACTATATCGTCTTCGAGCACCTCACCTATTCGCAGATTTCTCGCAGCGCCGGCCTGATCGGCCGCCGCACCGCGCTGGTGACGTCGGACGCGGAAGGGCTCGATCCAGAGGATTTCGAGCGCGTCTGCGCGCAAAAACACCCGAAAATGATGTTCCTGATGCCGACGGCACAGAACCCCACACTGGTGACGCTGTCGGCGACGCGCCGCGAGGCCATCGCGCGCGTCGCGCGCGAATACAATGTCATCCTGATCGAGGACGATCTCTATGGCGATCTGACCGACGACCCGACGCCGCTCCTGGCC
The DNA here is from genome assembly GCF_000502375.1 of Mesorhizobium sp. L48C026A00. Taxonomy (NCBI): domain Bacteria; kingdom Pseudomonadati; phylum Pseudomonadota; class Alphaproteobacteria; order Hyphomicrobiales; family Phyllobacteriaceae; genus Mesorhizobium; species Mesorhizobium sp. L48C026A00. Next base: position 147,208 of record NZ_AYWU01000005.1, read on the forward strand.
GAATATGCCCCCGAACGGACCATCGTTGCCGGCGGCCTGTCGAAATCGGTTGCGGCCGGCGTTCGGGGCGGCTGGCTCGCTTGTCCGCCGGCCTATCGCCACCGGATCCGGGTCGCTCACAAGATGCTGACGGGTGGCCTCCCCTTCCTGCTGGCGGAAGTGTGTAGCCGACTGGTTCTGTCCGGCCAGGCCAGCGAGATGCGCAAGCGCAGCATCGTCGAGATCAACGCGCGCGTGGCGATCGTGCGCGAGACACTAGCCGGGTTCGACTTCAACGCACTAGACAATGTGCCCTTCGTCTGGCTCACCCTGCCTGATCCATGGCTTTCCGGCACCTTCAAGAACGCCTGTCTCGAACATGGCGTGCTCATCGACGATGAGGACGAGTTCAAGGCCGGGCGTTCCGAGCAGGTTTTTCACGGCGTGCGGTTTGGCGTTTCACAGCCGGAGCGACGAGAGGACATCGCGGGCGGCGTCGGCGTGATCCGGCGGCTGCTGGACGAGGGCCGCGCCGGCTACGACAGTTTCTCCTGAACCGGCTTGAAACCGGCGGGCAGAGTGGCGATCTTTCGCTACTTGCTGCACCCTTTCCATCGTTTTTCGTCGCTTGATGGGTGTATCGGCTGCAAAGCTTGCGATAAGACGGGACTCGATCCCAAGGACATAAATTGCCGCCCATGACCATTTCCAATTCCGTGCCGATCACTCCGGAACTCATTGCCGCGCACGGGCTGAAGCCCGACGAATATCAGCGCATCCTCGACCTGGTCGGGCGCGAGCCGAGCTTTACCGAGCTCGGCATCTTTTCGGCGATGTGGAACGAGCACTGCTCGTATAAATCCTCAAAAAAGTGGCTGCGCACGCTGCCCACCACCGGGCCGCAGGTCATCCAGGGCCCGGGCGAGAATGCCGGCGTGGTCGATATCGGCGACGGCGACTGCGTCGTCTTCAAGATGGAGAGCCACAACCACCCCTCCTTCATCGAGCCCTATCAGGGTGCGGCGACCGGCGTCGGCGGCATCCTGCGCGATGTCTTCACCATGGGCGCCCGGCCGATCGCGGCAATGAACGCGCTGCGCTTCGGCGCGCCGAACCATCCCAAGACCAGGCACCTGGTTGCCGGCGTCGTTGCCGGCGTCGGCGGCTACGGCAATTCCTTCGGCGTGCCGACGGTCGGCGGCGAAGTCAATTTCGACGCGCGCTACAATGGCAACATCCTGGTCAACGCCTTTGCGGCGGGGCTGGCCAAGACCGATGCGATCTTCCTGTCGGAAGCCAAGGGCGTCGGCCTGCCGGTCGTCTATCTCGGCGCCAAGACCGGCCGCGACGGTGTCGGCGGCGCCACCATGGCCTCGGCCGAATTCGACGACAGGATCGACGAGAAGCGGCCCACCGTTCAGGTCGGCGACCCGTTCACCGAAAAATGCCTGCTCGAAGCCTGCCTCGAACTGATGGCGTCCGGCGCCGTCATCGCCATCCAGGACATGGGTGCTGCCGGCCTCACCTGCTCGGCGGTCGAGATGGGCGCCAAGGGCGACCTCGGCATCGAGCTCGACCTCGACAAGGTGCCGGTGCGCGAGGAGCGCATGAGCGCCTATGAGATGATGCTGTCGGAGAGCCAGGAGCGCATGCTGATGGTGCTGCGCCCCGAAAAGGAAAAGCAAGCCGAGGCGATCTTCCACAAATGGGGCCTCGACTTCGCCATCGTCGGCAAGACAACCGACGATCTGCGCTTTCGCGTGCTGCACCAGGGCGACGAAGTCGCCAATCTGCCGATCAAGGACCTTGGCGACCAGGCGCCGGAATATGACCGTCCCTGGACCGAGCCGAAGAAGCCGGCGCCGCTGGCGGCCGGCGATGCACCGCAAGCGGATGTCGCCGAGGCGCTGCTGAAACTGCTTGGCGGGCCCGACCTGTCCTCGCGTCGCTGGGTATGGGAACAATACGACACGCTGATCCAGGGCAATTCGCTGCAGCTTCCGGGTGGCGATGCCGGCGTGGTGCGCGTCGAGGGCCATCCGACCAAGGCGCTCGCCTTCTCCTCCGACGTGACGCCGCGCTATTGCGAGGCCGACCCTTACGAGGGCGGCAAGCAGGCGGTGGCCGAATGCTGGCGCAATCTTACCGCCACCGGCGCCCTGCCGCTCGCGGCCACCGACAACCTCAATTTCGGCAACCCGGAACGACCCGAGATCATGGGCCAGTTGGTCGGCGCCGTGAAAGGCATCGGCGACGCCTGTCGCGCGCTCGGCTTTCCGATCGTCTCCGGCAATGTCTCGCTCTACAACGAAACCAACGGGCAAGGCATCTTGCCGACGCCGACCATCGGCGGCGTCGGACTGATCGCCGACTGGTCCCAGATGGCGCGGATCGGCTTTGCCGCCGAGGGCCAGATGATCCTGCTGGTCGGCGCGCCGTCGATGTGGGGAACGCATCTCGCCCAGTCGGCCTATATGCGCGACCTCCATGGCCGCACCGATGGCCCGCCGCCGCCGGTCGACCTCGACCACGAAAAGCGCGTCGGCGACCATGTACGCACTCTGATCGCCTCCGGCGTCGTCACATCAGCGCATGACGTTTCCGATGGCGGCATTGCCGTCGCGCTGGCCGAAATGGCGATGGCGTCCGGCATCGGCGCAACCGTCCCCGGCCTGGTCGGGACCGATTCGATCCCGGTCTGGTTCGGCGAGGATCAGGGCCGCTACCTCTTGACGCTGTCGATCGATCCGCAAAGCAAGGAATGGGACGCCATTCGCGAACAGCAGAGCAAGCTCGGCATCTTCGCACCGTGGATCGGCTCGACCGGCGGCCGTGAGTTGAAACTTGGCGAGGCGCGGGCGATCGCTGTCGGCGAATTGACCGCTGCCCACGAATCCTGGTTTCCTCGCTTCATGGCAAATGAGGTCGTGGACCCCTGATTTGATCGAGTGGGCCCGTTTTCGGTGTGGTTCATCCGCCGTTTCGATCATATCTATGAGATCTGAACAAGGAATTCTCGCATGGCAATGGACGCGCACGACATCGAACGGCTGATCAAGGAAGGCATTCCGGACGCCAAGGTGACGATTCGCGACCTGGCCGGCGACGGCGACCATTATGCGGCCGAAGTGGTGGCCGAAAGCTTTCGCGGAAAAAGCCGCGTCCAGCAGCATCAGATGGTCTACGACGCGCTGAAGGGCAATATGGGCGGCGTGCTGCACGCGCTCGCACTGCAGACCAGCGTGCCGGAGTAAGCTTTTTTGGGGGTTTGCTGGCTTGGGAAAATAGCCGTCCGACGCTCTTGGCTCAGGCCATCCTTTGCGCCATTTGCGTGACGAGGGCGGCAAACGTCTTGTTTCAGGCAACCTATGGGTTTATTTGAAAGGGAATGTTTCGAGCCCGGCTCCCGCGGGCATGAAAGGATTTTCTATGAGCGGTATCAACGACTACATCGACAGCGAAGTGAAGGCTAACGACGTCGTTCTCTTCATGAAGGGCACGCCCGGTTTCCCGCAATGCGGATTTTCCGGTCAGGTCGTGCAGATCCTCGACTATATCGGGGCCGACTACAAGGGCGTCGACGTGCTGACCTCGGCCGAGCTGCGGCAAGGTATCAAGGAATACTCCAACTGGCCGACGATCCCTCAGCTCTACGTCAAGGGTGAGTTCGTCGGCGGTTGCGACATCGTCCGCGAGATGTTCCAGGCAGGCGAACTGCAGACGTTCCTCGTCGAAAAGGGCGTGAGCGTCAAAGGCGCCGCCTGACGGACATTTAGGGCACTTCGCCAAGCTGATTATCTCCCCGGTATCGGGGCACAAGACGAATGAATGCGCCGGTGCGCCGGCGCTTTTTCGTTTGAAGATCGGACTTTGCCGTGGATCAGCATGCAGAAGCGCAGCAACAGGCAAGCACCTTGCCTATTCCGCGCTGGGAATTCATCGCACTGTGCGCGGCATTGATGGCGCTCAACTCGCTGGCCATCGACATCATGCTGCCGGCGCTGCAGCAGATCGGCGCCTCGCTGGGCGTGGAAAATGAAAACCACCGCCAATATGTGATTGCCGCCTATATTCTCGGCTTTGGCGGCGGACAGCTCTTCTTCGGGCCGATCTCGGACCGCTTCGGACGCCGCGCTCCGCTCGTCGTCGGACTGGTTATCTACGTCGCAGCGGCGAGTGCGGCGGCGGTCGCCCCGACATTCGCTACGCTTATCCTGTGCCGGGTGGTGCAAGGCATCGGCGCCGCGGCCACACGCGTCATCGCCGTCTCGATCGTGCGCGACACGTTCGATGGCCGGCGCATGGCTGAGGTGATGTCGCTGATCTTCATGGTGTTCATGGCCATTCCGGTGGTGGCGCCAGGCATCGGCCAGTTCATCATGCTGTTTGCCTCCTGGCACTGGATCTTCATCACAATGGCGGCAGGCGCACTGGTCGTCTCAGCCTGGTCGCTGCTGCGGCTGCCGGAAACGCTGCATCCCGAATATCGCCGGCCGCTGACGGCATCATCCGTCCTTGGCGGTTTCCGCATCGTGCTGACCAATCGCATCGCGCTATGCTATGCCTTCGCCAGCACTTTTGCCTTCGGTGCGATGTTCGGCTTCATCAACTCGGCGCAGCAGATCTATGTCGACGTCTTCGGCGTCGGCGAGATGTTCCCGGTGATTTTCGCAGGGATCGCCGGCGTGCTCTCCTTTTCGAGCTATCTGAATTCGCGCCTTGTCGGCCGCATCGGCATGCGCCGCCTGTCGCAAAGCGCGCTGCTCTTGTTTCTGGCCATCAGCCTCGCCTGGCTGGTCGTTTCCATCCAGATGAAGATGCCGCTCTGGCTTTTCATCACCTTCTTTGCCTGCACGATGGTCCCGTTCGGCGCACTCGGCGCGAATTTCAACGCGCTCGCCATGGAGCCGCTCGGCCAGTTGGCCGGGACAGCGTCGTCCATTCTGGGCTTCATGCAGACCTTCCTCGGCGGCGTGCTCGGCACGCTGATCGGCCAAGCCTTCAACGGCACGGTGACGCCCTTGGCCGCCGGATTCTGCAGCGTTTCGCTTGGCGCATTGGTGATGGTGCTGATCGCCGAGCGCGGCAAATTCTTCCAGCCGCAGAACCCGCCGGTTTAGGCCGAACGCGTTTCAGGATTCATCCCCGCTCGCTGCGGTGAAGCGAGGGAACAGCAAACGCCCTGCGATCGCCCCACCCATCCTGTCCGAAACCGGCAGTGGCAGAGCCTTGTCGAGGGCCTCGAGGACGGAAGCGACGAAAGCCCGGTTGAGGCTGCCATCATCCCCCAGACGGGAGTAGGTGGCGCGAGGCTTGCCGATAAGTGTGCCGTTTCGGCGAATTGAGAACTGCAGCGTCAGGGTCATGCCCGCGGTTCCGGGCGGCGGCTCCCAACAGGCGACGATCGCGGAGAACATCTCGTTTATGGTGTCGACGGGTTCGGGACTGCGACAGCCGCGCTCCTGCGATGTTGCCGCGTTAGGCCCGGCAACCAGGGCAAGGGTAAGGGCGACAATTGCGGACCGAGGTTTCATCTCGGGTCTCCGGTTTCGCGCGGATAAATGTAATCGAAATTTTCGACTAAAGCTTCCATCGAGTATCAGCGCTGCGGATGGATCCTTTCAGACGTCGGCGCTTTAGTGGCGCACCATGCCGGCGTCGACATTCAGCGTCTGGCCGGTGATCCAGCGTGCGTCATCCGAGGCCAGGAACGACACCACATCGGCGATATGTTCCGGCTGCCCTTTGCCTTTCATAGCCTGCAGCATCTCGACGAAGCCGAACGCCTCGTTGTGCGGGCTCGCCTTGACCCCATCGCTCTCGATCAGGCCCGGCGTCACCGCGTTGGCGGTGATGTTGTATTTGCCGAGTTCTGTGGCGAGCGCCCTGGTGAAGCCAATGACGCCGCCCTTGGCCGCGACATAGGCCGCCATGTTCGGCGTGCCGGCAAAGAAGCTGTTGGAGGCGATGCTGATCACCCGGCCGGCCTTGCCGGCGGCACGCATCTGGTCCGTTGCCGCGCGGCTGACGATGAAGGTTCCGGTCAGATTGACGTCGATGATCTTGCGCCAATGGTCGAGGTCGACATCGTCCCAGGCGACGAAGGGCACGATGCTGGCGTTGTTGACCAGGATATCGATGCCACCGGTCAGTGCCTGGATCTCGGCGAAGAGCGCCTTGACGGATGCCGGATCGGAAATGTCGGCGGCGATCGCCTTCGCTTTTGCGCCGATCGCCGCCGCCGCCGCTTCGGCGCCTTCCGCATTGATGTCGCTGACGATGACGGTCGCGCCATCGGCGGCCAAGCGCGCGGCGATCGCCTTGCCGATGCCTTGTGCGGCCCCGGTAACCAGGGCGGTCTTTCCCGCAAGCCGTTCAGTCATTTCCGTGCTCCATGTGATCTGTGACTTCATCTCAGGCGTCGGCGTCGATAACGGCGAGCGCCGCGTCGATGCCTTTGCCGACCGCGAGCTTTTCGCCCAAAGCACTCATCGCGCCGCCAAGTGCCGTCAGCGCGGCGATCGCATAGATCGGCTGGGCGGTCGGGCCCATATGGCCGATGCGCGTCAACTTGCCCAATGTCTCGCCCCGGCCCGACGAGAACACCACGCCGTAACGGGCGCGCGCAGCCTGGCGAAGCGCCTCCTCGTCGATGCCTTCGGGCGTCCGGACGGCAGTCGTGGTCGGCGATGCGATGATGTCGCTGGCCGCCCAGATCGACAGACCCAGCGCGGCGACGCCGGCGTGCATGGCCTTGGCGGTGAGCGCGTGGCGCGCCCACACCGCCGCCGGTCCCTCATTGAGGTAGAGGTCGAGCGCGACGTCGAGCCCGTTCATCTCCGCGACGGACGGCGTGAACGGAAACGGCTTGTCCTTCGACCACGCATGCTCCCAATCGACGATGCTGAGCATCGACGCGCGCGGCGCCAGTGGATTGGCCTTCATTTTCGCCCAGGCCCGCTCGCTGACGCCCATCATCGTCAGCCCGGGAGGCGCGCCGAGGCATTTGTTCGGGCCGGTGACATAAATGTCGGCCTTGCAGTCCTCCGGATGCGTTTTCATGCCGCCGAAGGACGAAACGGCGTCGACGATCAGATAGGCGCCATGCGCCGAAACCAGCGCACCGATGGCATCGATCGGGTTGATGGTGCCCGACGGCGTGTCGTGATGGCAGACGGAAACGATGCTGATTTCCGGATGCGCTTCCAGCATTGCCGCAACCGCCTGCGGGTCGATCGCCTCGTTATAGGGCACCTCGATTTCGAGCAGATGCGGCGAATAGCGCTTTGCCCAATAGCCAAAACCCTTGCCGTAGACTCCCGAGGCAAGGTTGAGCACGACGTCGTCGGGCGTGATCAGGGAGGCTGCCGCGGCCTCCAGGCCAAGCACCGGCTCGCCATGCAGAATGACCGGCTTGTTGGACAGCCGCATCGCCTTCTGCGCCTTGTCGACCACAGCCTCGTAAAAGAGCTGGAACGCCGGGTCGTGATCGTAGAGCACGGTGCGGCCGAGGCCGCGCAGCACATCGGGATAGGCGTTCACCGGCCCGGCGGTGAGCGTGATGACCGGTTCGGCGTGTTCGAGATAGCGCATGGTCTTTGTCTCTTCGTTGGCGGCGGTCAGCCGTAGAATTGCGTGCCGGTCCGATAGGTCTTGAAGTTTTCCATGTCGTGCGAATACATCAGCTCGGCCCCATAATCCTCGGCGAGCTTCTTCACCTTGCGCATCGAGTTGACACCCGCCACCGGGTCGATGTGGAAGGCCGCCTGGCACAGCGTTTCAAGGCTCTTCTGCGTGTAGGCCGCATCGATGGTGAACATGATCGGCTTGCGCTTGGGAAATTCGACCAGCAAGCTGTAATGGCCGATAGAATGGCCGGGCGTCGAGATCAATTTGACCCCCCTGGCAAGCTCGACATCGCCGTCGATGCCCTCGAAGGTCGAGTTGGCCCGCGTCGTGCCCTCCAGCAATTGCGCCGTCGCGCCACGCGCTTCGGCAGCATCCGCCGAAAAGCTCAGATCCGAATAGCCAAGGTGCTCGAAAGGCTGAGGATTGCAGGCCTGCGGCACCTCGGTGCGATGACAGATCTTCTTGGCATGCGGAAAATACTTGTTGCCGCCGCAATGATCGAAGTGGAAATGCGAGTTGACGACGACGTCGATATCCTTCGGCTCGAGGCCGAGCAGGGCCAGGGCGCCGGGAATGGTCTGTTGCTTTTCCTGGATCGGCTTTTCGAAAGGCAGCACCTTCATGACGTGGTCGTAGTCGTAGCCGGTGTCGATGAGAAACCGGCCCTCGGCATGCTCGATCAGGATCGAATAGACGGGAAAGCGCACTTCGCCGCCGGGGCCGCGATTCCAGAACACGTGATAGCCGTCGAGAACGAGCGAGCCACCATCGAGCAGGTAGACCTTGGTATCCGACATTTTGTTCTCTCCTCTGTTGGCGCGGGTCCCGTCCGCGCCTGAACCGGATCAGCGCACGCCGCGCTCGTATGGAATGCCGAGCGCTGCCGGCAGGCTGGCCCGCCGGCCGAACAGAACCAGCATGATCATCACCGCCAGGAACGGCAGCATCTGGATGACGTCGGTTGGTATGTTGATGCCGGCCACCTGCATGGCTGTCGTCAGCGACAGGCACACGCCGAACAACAAGGCACCGAACAGCACCCAGACCGGGCGACCACGCGCCAGCATGGCCAGCACAATGCCGAGAAAGCCCGCGCCATTGGTGATGAAGGGAATGAACAGGCCGGCGCCGACATTGGCGAGAAAGGCGCCGCCAAGCCCTGCCAGCGCTCCAGTCGTCAGCACGGCGATGGTGCGGGTTCGTGCGACGTCGATGCCGGCGACGTCAAGCGCGGCCGGCTTGTCGCCCGCCGCTTGCAGGTTCAGGCCGAGCTGCGTGCGCCGATAGATGTAGCCCATGGCGAAAACCAGTGCGACCGCCAGGTAGACGATCAGATGCTGCCTGAACAACGCCGGCCCGATCACCGGAATGCCCGACAGCAACGGAATGACGGTCACATCCACCGCTGGCAGGCGGGGATAGCTGCGCGAAAACTGGAAATGGTGGAGCAGCGCCGTCAGGCCTTCAAGTCCCAATGTCAGCGCTATGCCGATGACGATCTGGTTCAAGCCGATGCGCACGCAAAGCAGCGCCATGACCAGCGCCACTGCGATACCGCCGCCGGCGCCGGTGAGAAAGCCCAGCCACAGCGATCCGGAATAGAAGGCGCCGACGAAGCCGAGATAGGCGCCGGCCAGCATCATGCCTTCGATGCCGATGTTGAGCACGCCGGCCCTTTCGGACATCTGTTCGCCGAGGCCAGCCAGCAGCAGCGGGATCGCCGCGGTGACCGCGCCAAACAAAAGCGCGCTGAGAAAGACTTCGCTGAACAGCCCGGTCATAACTTCAGGCCCTCCGCGACTGATTGTAGCGGTGATCGATGTATTCGGCGAGCGCGAGCACGATCAGCACGATGGAGACCAGCACCAGCGTGAAATGATTGGGCACGCCGAGGCGGCGGGCCGCGCTCTCGCCGCCGATCGACAGCACCGAAAGCAGGAACACGAAACCGATGGCGGCAAAGCCGTTCATGCGGGCGAGGAACACGACGGGAATGACCGCCAGCCCATGAGCGGGGTTCCAGTCGGCGCGGACGTTACCCTGGACGCCGAGGATATCGACAGCGCCGGCAAGTCCGGCCAGCCCGGCCGAAATGGCGAAGACGGCAATGGTGAGCTTCGGCACGCCGAGCCCCGCATGGATGGCCGCGCGTGGGTTGGCCCCGACGATCCTCAGCTTCAGGCCGAAGGCCGTGCGCGTCATCACCAGATGTACGGTGATGATCGCCGCCAGTCCCAGAAGCAGGCCGCTGGTGATGGTCGTGTCGAACAGGCGCGGCAGCCGGTCCTCGACCGGCAAGGTGCGGGTCTGCGGCACGGTTGTGCCCGGATCGCGAAACATCAGCTTGACCAGCACATTGGCAAGCGAGGTGCCCAGGAACGTCATCATCAGCGTGGTGATGATCTCGTTGACGCCCTGATAGGCCCGCAAAAGGGCCGGCACCAGCGACCAGAGCATCGCAACCGCCATGGCGATGACAAACGAGAAAATCAGCGCCAGCCAGGCAGGCATGACTTCCACGAAGAGCGGCGCGCTGGCGGCGGCCGTTACCGCGCCGAGCAGGAACTGGCCATCGCCGCCGAGATTCCACATGCCGGCGCGAAAGGCCACGATCAGGCCGGCGGCAAGAAACAGCAGCGGCGCCATGCGCGTCAGCGTCTGCTGGATGCCGAGCGGCGACAAAAGCCCTCTCTCGAGCACAAAGCCATAATAGGCAAGCGGGTCGACGCCGACGGCAAGCAGGATGCAGCCGGCGATGATAAGCGCGGCCAGTATAGGGCCGATGGTCATCAGCAGCCGATGCTGGATATCGCGGCGCGTGACCACAGCAGCCGTGGCATCGAGTGCGGTTGCGCCGGCGGCTGGGACGGTGTCGATGCTCATGCGGCAAGTCCGATCATCAAGCGACCGATCTTGGAGCGGGCATCGCCGACATTCTCGACCGTGCCGACCAGCGAGCCGTTCGAGATGACGGCGATGCGGTCGCACATGCTGAGCAACTCCTCCAGGTCGGTGGAGATGAGCAGCACGGCAAGGCCGCGTGCCGCCGTATCGCGGATTCGCTGGCGCGAAGCCAATGTATTGGCGAGATCGAGCCCATAGGTCGGCTTGTTGAAGATCACCACTTTTGCGCCTTCGGCGAGTTCGCGCGCCAGCAGCACCTTCTGGATATTGCCGCCGGAGAGCCGGGCGACCGGCGTTTTCAGGCTGGGCGTGCGCACGTCGTATTCGCGGACGAGCTGAGCGGCGCGCTTGTCGATTTCAGCGCGCTGCTCGACGCCGTTACGCCAGAAGGGAGCGGCGCCCACCTGCTTGAGGAAGAAGTTGATCGAGACCGGAAAAGTCCCGACCGTGCCCTCGCCGAGCCGGTCGTCGGTCAGGTAGCGAAGGCCTCGCTCACGGCGTTCTCCGACGCTCAGCGCCTCGATGGGCGCGCCCTGCAGCCGCACCGAACCGCTCACCGTCGCCCGCTGGCCGGCCAGCGCTTCCGCCAGTTGCTTCTGGCCATTGCCGTCGATACCAGCGATGCCCAGCAGCTCGCCTGGACGGATGTCGAACGAAATCGATAACAGGCCCGGCGCGTCGTCTGTCGATGCGACCGCGAGTTCATGGACCTGAAGCAGCGGAGCCGCTCCGGCGTGAATGGTGCGAACCGGACGCTCGGACGCTTCCGGGTCGTCCTTCTGCTTGCCGAACATCAATTCGACGATCTCCGAAACGATCGCCTGCTCGCCTAGCGCGCGAAACCGCTCGGGAGGAATTTCGCCGACCTTGCGGCCGAGTTTCAGCACCGAGATTCGATCGCCAAAAGCCGCCGCCTCCTTGAGCTTATGGGTGATGAAGACGATCGCCAGCCCCTGCTCGACAAGGCGGCGCATCAGCGCGCCCAGCTCATCGATGCCCTTCGGCGTCAGCATCGAGGTCGACTCGTCGAGGATCAGAAGCCGGCTGTTGCGCACCATCGCGCGCAGGATCTCGACCTGCTGCTGTTCGCCGAGCGAGAGTTCCGACACCTTGGCATGCAGCTTGACCGTGATACCGAGCGCCCTGGTGATTTCGGCGACGCGCACTTCCAGCTCCTCGGTCTTGGGCCGCTGCCACCACGGGCCGCCGAGCAACAGGTTTTGCGCGACCGTCAGCGTCGGCACCAGCATCACGTGCTGGAATACGGTTCCGATGCCGAGCGCCAGCGCATGGCGCGGCGAGGTGATCGCGATAGGCTCGCCGTCGACTAGTATGCGGCCCTCGTCCGGCTGCTGCAGGCCGGACAGCATGCCGATCAAGGTGGATTTTCCGGCGCCGTTTTCACCGAGCAGCACATGTACTTCACCCGGACGGATCGCCAGATCGACGCTGTCGTTGGCGACGACGCCGGGAAACCGTTTGGTCACGCCTTCAAGCGCGACGATGTCGTGCTTGTCGACCGACAATGAGGAAGCACTGCTCATGAAGCCAAAGCCTTGAAACTTGAAATCGGTCCGGAGGGGTGAATTGTCACCCCTCCGGAAACCTGCATTGAAGCGCCTTACTGGGCGACGCTGGTCATCAGCGCCCTGACGGCTGCTGCATCATAGACCGGATCGACCCTGGTCTTGCCGGAAACGATGTCCTCGCGCAGCGTCTGGATCTCCGCCCATACATTGTCCGGGATCGCAGCGGTTTTCAGAAGCTTGACCGAATCGTCCTTGAGGCCGATCGAGTAGCTCTTGGTGCCGAACGTGTCGGCCTTGAGGTCGGCGATCATCGCCGCATAGACAGGCTCGATGTTCCAAACCACCGACGACAGCAGGAAGCCTTTGTCGATCGGCGTCTTGTCGCCGATGACGTCGATGAAATAGACCTTGCCGCCATCGCCGGCCTTGGTCGTCTCGACCGCCTGCAGCATGCCGAAGCTCGAGCCGTTGCCCTGGCCGAAGATGATGTCGGCGCCCGATGCGATCACGCTTTCGGTAACGCGCTTGCCGCCGGCCGCATCGCTGTAGGCGGCGGGTCCGATCACCGCATAGGTGACCTTGACGTCCGGGTTCTCGGCCTTCACACCTTGCGCGAACGCCGCCGACTGCGAGTTCCACGACGGAGGCTCGCCGGACACGACGATGCCGACCGACTTGGAACGCGACATCTTGGCGGCGAGACGGCCGGCAAGGTACGCGCCTTCGTGACCGCTCAGCGTGTAGTCTGCGACGAGCCCAGCCTCCAGGCCGGTCGGCGTGTCGACGATCGCCACTGGCACCTTGGTTTCCTTGGCGATTTCGGGAGCCGCGGTGTTGTACCCGCTGGCATGGGCAATCAACAGGCTGGCGCCGTCGGCCGCCAGTTCGCGCAATGTCGGGCGCACGTCGCCATAGCCGAGCCCCTGCGCCGTCACTATCTCGACACCGGCAGCTTTCGCCGCTGCCTTGGCAGCGTCGATGCCTTGCTGGTTCCAGCCATAATCGGTGCCTTCTTCCGGCGTCAGGATGGCAATGGACTTGACTTCGGCGGCAAGTGCATTACCCAGCAAGAGTCCGCTTAATATAACAGCGCTTACGCTACCCTTAAGGAACTTAGACATGTTACCCTCTCTGTTCGGTTGACCCAAGATATTCTTATTGTTATTGCGCAAAAGCGAGGTAGACTGCCTGAACAATTCCACACGGAGTTCAGGCAAGGTGGTTGTGCGATACATTCTTCCGATAATTCTGGCGTTCACATCGTTCGCCAACGCGGTTGAATTGCGGCACATCACTGTGCGAACCGGCACCGAAGGGCTCGATCCGGTGCCGCTGACGATCTCGAATGCGGGGCGTGAGGCGCTTTCCTGCAATGCAGACTTCGCCCACTGGTATTCGGCCACGATCGCCACCGCGGCGCCTGGCAAGAGCGCCCGTGTCGAGCTGTGGTTCGATCCAGAAACCGGGACATTTGCGATCCTCAACGACAAGCGCGAAAACCTGCCCGTCGAGCGGCTGTGGTGCGGCCTCGCCAGACAGGCATACGCCACGCGCGTGCAAATCGTGCTCGACCGGACCAGTGGAAGAAAGGGGCAAATGGCCGTGACCTGCAGCAGAGCGGACGACAGGCTGGTCTGCCGGTAGACGCTCGCTTTTTGCCAGGTCAGACACCGCCCCCGACCTTCACTCTGCCGCCAGGAATTTGTCGGTAAAGACGTCGTCGGCCGACAGGGCCGTTTTGAGCACGCCCTGATCCGTCAGCGTCTTCAAGGTCTCTTCCCATTGGGTCTTCGTCATCCAGCCGAGGCCGTGTTCCTTCGTCGCCGGGCTGTTGAACGTCGAAGCTATGTCGGCCTTGAGCTGGGCCAGCAGCACATCCTTCTTCTCCGCATAGCCAGGAACGGCCTTGGCGGTGATTTCGGCAGCTTCTTCCGGATGGGCCGCGACATAGTCGAAAGCCTCCCTGTAGGCCTTCACGAAGCGGCGCACGACATCGGCATTGTCCTTGATCATCGCTTCCGAGGTGAACAGTCCCGAGCCATAGGCCTTCCAGCCGTGATCCGCGCCGAGCATGATGCTCAGCGACCCTGGCCCGCCAGCCTTGGCTTCAAGTTCTGGCACTTCGGCGTCGAGATAACCGACGACCGTCTGGACCCGTCCGAGCAGCAGGTAGCTTTCGTACGGCGGCGAGACGCTGTTGAGCGTCATATCCTTCTCGCTCATGCCGTTGGCAGCCAGGAAGCCCCTGAAGAAAATGTAGGTAGAGCCCGCCGGGTGGATGCCGATGGTCAGGCCTTTGAGGTCTGAAGGCTTGGTCAGCTTGAGCGTCTTGGCGAGCGAAATGATGCCCAGCGGCGACTGCTGGTTGACCGCCGCGAGCGCCACGACGGGAACATTCTGCGACCTTGCCACGGCAAGCGTGGGAAGATCGCCGAAGCCGAATTCAGCGTTGCCGTTACCCACCAGCCGCATGGCGTCAGGCGAGCCGGACCCTTTGCGGACCTCGCTCACATCGATGTCGTTCTTGGCGAAGAAGCCTTTTTCCATGCCGACAAAGAACATGGCGTGATTGCCGCGCACCACCCAGTCGAGCTGGACGTTGACCGTGTCCGCCGCCAGCGCCGCGTTCGAGAAGCCAAGCGCGCCGACAAACGCCGCAAAGGTGGCTGCCTTGATAAGAGAGCGTCTCAGCATTGTCTGTTCCCTTGTTTGGTTGTTCGAAAGATCCTAGGCCTGGCTGAATTTCGGCGCCCACGGCACCACGACACGTTCAAGAATTTCGGCTGCGTAGTAGAAGGCGATGCCGAGCACTGAAACCAGCAGCAGCGCCGCGAAAACAAGGGCCGTGTCGAGTTGGGTCGACGCGAATTGGATGACGTAGCCGAGCCCGTCCGAGGCTCCGGCAAATTCGCCGACGATGGCGCCGATCACGCTCAGGGTCGCGGCTATCTTGGTCCCGGCCATCAGGCTCGGAAGCGAATGGGGGACACGGATCCTGAACAGGATCTGGGTCGGGCTGGCGCCGACCGAATTCATCAGCGACAGAAGCGAACGGTCGACCGATTGCATGCCGGCCAGCATCGACAGCGTCACCGGGAAGAAGGCGATGACCAGAATCAGACCGATTTTGGGAGCGAGCCCATAACCGAACCAGAGGATGAAGATCGGCGCCAGCGCGACCTTCGGCACATTCTGGAACAGCACGACGAGCGGGTAGAGCGCGCGGCCCAGCCAATCGAAGCGCACGATGACGAGAGCAAGCGCAATGCCGACTATGACCGAGACAAGAAAGCCAAACAGGATTTCGCCTGCCGTGACCACCGTCGCCTGCATGAGAGTGCCCCACTGTGCGACCACCGATTTCGCAATCTCGGATGGGGCAGGAACGATAAAGGAAGATATCGAGAATATCCGCACCGCGGCTTCCCACACCACGATCGTCACCAGCAGAAGGATAGCCGCCGGAAGCCAGCTGCTCGTTGCCGCGTCCCAGCCGGAAACCGGTTGCGGCGATGAGAGATTCATGAGGGGTTGCCTGCTCACGTCGCGCCTCCCGGCTGGTGACTGGAGCGCAGCATCGTTCGAAGCTGAAGCACCAGCCTGACGAATTCGGGGACTTCGGTCACGGAAGCGTCGCGCGGATAAGGCAGCGGAATGTCCAGGCTCTGGGTAATGCGTCCCGGTTTGATTCCCAGAACATGGACCTGGCGCGACAACTGAATGGCTTCGTCGATCGAATGCGTCACGAAGACGATCGTCTTGCCGGTCCGCTGCCAGATCTCCAGCAGCGACTGGCCCATCGAGTCGCGGGTGATCGCGTCAAGGGCGCCAAACGGCTCGTCCATCAGCAAGACCGCCGGATCGAGCGCCAAAGCCCGGGCGATGGCAACCCGCTGCCGCATGCCGCCAGACAGTTCGTTTGGGCGCTTGTGGGCGGCATCGCCAAGTCCCACCAGATCCAGCATTTCCTGTCCACGTGCCCGCAGCGCCGAGCGCGACATCGATTTGTCGGCGATGCCGAGCAGCATCGAGGCATTGTCGACGGCGTTTTTCCACGGCAGCAGATTGGCATCCTGAAAGACCAGACCGATCATCCGCTTGCGCGCCGCTTCGCCTGGCGAAACGCCGGCAACCGAGACGCTGCCGCTGCTCGGATTTACCAACCCAGCCAGCACTTTGAGCAGCGTACTCTTGCCGCAACCCGAAGGGCCGATCAGGGAAACGAACGAGCCTTGCGGAACTGCAAGGTCTATATCCCTGAGGATCAGCTGCCGGTTGCGATCCGTGCCCATGACCACCGAAACGCCTTTGGCGGAAATGAGGTCGTCGTGGCGGATGTGGGTCGGTCGGCCGCCGGCGGGTCGAATGGTTTCAACCTGCATGGTCGATCACCCCATGCATTGTGATTGGCCGCAGCAGCGCTGTCTTGATGGCACAGTCCGCATGAACGGCCAACCGGGTGAAGTCCCCGGCATAGCCAGCCTCATGCCTAACTCGTGCCATCGGCTACTCCCGGCCCTCGAGGATGCGTCGCACCGCGACCAGCTTGCGCGCCCGTTCGCCTTGCAGCGCCCTTATCTGCTCGGGCGTATAGGAGAACATGCCTTCGCCCGACTTGATGCCGAACTTCGATGCACCGGTCTTCTCCAGCACCATCGGCGCCACATCATCCCGATTGGAGAGATCGGCGTTCAGGAACGAAGAGACGGATTTGTAGATATCGAGGCCGGCCATATCGAGCAGTGCCATTGGCCCGATGACGGCGATCTTGTAGCCGATGCCCCAGGATACGCAGGTGTCGAGATCCTCCGGTTCGATGACGCCGCGCTCGACCAGATCCACCGCTTCACGCAGCAGTGCGTAAAGCACGCGATTTTCGACGAAGCCGGGAACGTCTTTCTTCACGACCACCGGCAACAGCCCGATCGAGCGGATCAGGTCGCGTATCGTCGCCACCGTTTCGGGCGCGGTCTTCTCGCCGCCGATCACCTCGATCATCGGGATGATGTGCGGCGGGTTCGACCAGTGCATGCCGACCATCCTGTCGGGGTGCGAGATATGGGCCTGCAGCTTGGTGATCGGAATACCCGACGTGTCCGAGGCGACGATCACCGAAGAGCCGATCAGCGGGTCGATGGCGCGATAGGTTTCGGCCTTGGTGTCGATATTCTCAGGCACATTCTCGATGACCAGTTCCGCCCCATCGACGGCCTCGGCGATGGTGCGGACGAAGCGCACCGTGCCGGCGCCCGTTGCCGGCACCTTGATGTCGAGACGGTCCAGAACCCCGCCGGCGATGTCGAGCGTGCCGCGGGCGCGTTCGACCGCGACATCGGAAACATCGTACGCCGCCACGTCGAGCCCGCCGCGCGAAAGCCGCGCGGCGATGCCCGGACCCATCGTTCCCAGTCCGATGAGAGCGGCGCGCTTGATCATCATGCGGCCTTTGCGGGAGCCGCAGCGGTTGCCGCCTTGAAGGCTGGACGAGCGGCGATTGCGGCGACCCAGCGCTCGAGATTGGGCAGCGACGGCCGGTCGATCTTGAAGTCGATGCAACGTTTCAGGATCGGTGCGCAGGCGACGTCGGCAATGGTCAGCTTTCCCAGCGCCAGGAATTCCTTGCCGGCCAGATGCCCGTCGATGATCTTGAGCTGCGCCACCAGGTCCTTGACCTGTTCCTTGTATTCGGCGGTCTGTTCCTCTGGCGTCAGCTTGGCGCCCTTGAAGGCAGCCATATAGCCGGGATTGACCGCCGCCAGCAGAAAATCCATCCAGCGCTCGACCTCGGTCTTTTCCGCAGGGGTGGCGCCATTCAGCCGCTCACCGCCGGATGCCGCGAGATAGCGCAGGATGGTGTTGGACTCCCAGATCACGGTGTCGCCGTCGACCAGCGTCGGGACTTTCGACGTCGGATTAAGCGCCTTGTATTCGGCCGTCTGGGTGTTTTCGAACTGGCGGCCGTAATCTTCGCGCTTGTATGGCGCCCCAAGCTCTTCGAGCATGAAGAGCACCTTTTGAACGTTGCCCGATGTCTGGCGGCCTAAGAGCTTGTACATATCATCTCCTCGATTGTGTCGTGGCCTACTTGCCGGCCGGCAGCGGCTTGTAGACGATAGCGTCCATTTCGATCTTGGTATTGATGACGGCCTTTGCCTCCACCGTTGTGCGCGCCAGCACCGCGTCGCCGATCCCTTCGAGAAACGCCTTGTTGTAGCGGCCGAAGTCGCGCGTATCCTCGAGATAGGTGGTGATCCGCACGACATCGGAGAGCGTTGCGCCCTCATCGGCAATGACGCGCGCGATGGTCCTCAGCGTCGCCAGCGTCTCTTCCTCGATCGTGCCGCTGATCATGTTATTGCTCTCGTCCTTCGGCACCTGGCCGGAGACGAAAATGAAATCGCCGGCACGCACCGCCGGATGAAACGGCAGGTTCGGATTCTTCTTGCCAATGGCGTAGTGGCTGGCGGATTTTCGCGTGCTGTCGCTCAACCTATCCCCCTAGAGAACGCTGGTTTCGATGATATCGACGCCACGGACGCGGTCGATAAGGTAGACGATGCCGCGATCGTCGATGGTGACGTCGTTGGAAGACGATCGCTCGGCGCCCTCAGGCGCATCGGGCACGAAATGGCCGACCTCCTTGGGTGCGAACGGGTCGGCGATGTCGACCAGCCGCAGCCCCTGGGCGAACCATGCAAACGGAATGATGGTGCCCTTGAACCGCTCGGAAGGCTGATGGCAGCCGGTCATAGGCGGTTGTGGTTCGCCATCCGGGTCGAGGCCAGGCACCTGGAAGGTCGAGATCGGCAGCGGGTTCGTCTCGTCGGTGATGTCGTAGATCCAGGTGAAGGCCGGCGGCGAAGGTCGGAGCTTGGCGACATCCTCGTCCGCCACCACCATGATGTTGCGGCCCTTGAGGGGCTGCGGGATCGGCAGGCATGTGTGCGTGGGATGCGGGAAGCTCGGGCTCGAATTGACATGCGAGACAAGCTTCGGCTTCGAAATGTCGGAAATGTCGAGGATGAACAGGCCGTGATGCCAGTAGCTGACATAGAGCCGGTCGCCCATGCGTAACGGATGGTGGCAGCGCGGCGTGACGTAATCATGCCACGGATACTCTTCGCCGCCGCCGGTCCATTGCCCCGGTATCCACCAGCGGCCGATTTCGACCGGATTTACCGGATCGATCAGGTCGAGGATCATCACGATGTTGCCGACATAGCCGTCGGCGGTCGGCGAGATATAGGCGTAGCGGCCGTCATAGTCGTAGCGATGCACGCCATGGCCGGCGGTTATCCACTTCGAGATCAGCCGCGGCTCCGCCGGTCGGGTCGTGTCGTAGAGCGCCAGGCCGCCGCCGAAATCGGCCGGGCCCGCATTGCCGAAGCGCTCGTGGTTGATGATCATCAGACCGTCCTGGGCGCGCACCTTGTGCGAGTGCCAGCCGGGCGGAACGTCGATCGTCGCGACCTTCTTGGGATTGCGCGGATCGGAAATGTCGACAAGCGTCGTGCCGCTCGGCGGACGCATGTGGCCGATATAGAGAATGTTGCCGTCGACCCAGACCTGACCACCGCCCGGACAGTCGACATGGCCGATCTGCTTTGTGTTGAACGCCGAAACCAAATGCATCCGCCCTTGCTGCTGAACCGTCTCTTTCGATGTCCGCGCCATTATGGCGGCGCGGACGGTTTCCGCTGCAAACTAGACGATGCGGAGCAGATCGCCGGCCTGGTTGCGGCCCCAGCGCTTGTAGAGCAGCAGCGCCTTCTGTGTCGGCGCATCGGTCGCGCCGAAGAAGATGACCGGCTCGGTCGAGGAGCCATTGATATGCTCGACCCAGCAACCGCCCGGTATGGCGATCGTGTCGAACTGGTTCCAGTCGTAGCGCTTGCCGTCGATCATCGAATGGCCATTGCCGCGGAACGGCGCCAAGAGCAGGCTGGCGGTCTCGCGCTGCGGCAGCGTCTTTTCGCCCGGCCGCAACATCTGCACGTAGAAGTTGATCGTGCGGAAGACCGGGCCGCCGGTGGTGGGGTCGACATAGTCGATGACGATGCCTTCATGCGGATCGCCGTCCCAATCCTTGTGCGCGTCGAGGATCGCTTCCATCTTTTCCCAGCGATAGACATACATCGGCGACGACAGGCCGCCGCCGCGCTTGTGGTCGACGAAGCGCGGCATCAGGCCGCCCTCGCCATAGATTCGCTGCGAATAATTGCTCGGAAAACACGCGGTCTGCACCTTCTTCTCGACTTCCTTGCCGTCGACCATCTCGGTGTATTTGTGATCGAAATGCACCGCGTGCAGCGTCTCGACCAGCGGCAGGTCGAGGACCGAAAGGTTGACCGCCTGTTCGCCGCCGACCGTGCCGTGATTGTGCCAGGCGTCGTTCGGCGTCAGCACCATGTCGCCGGGGCCGAAAACCACGTCCTCGCCCTCGACGCCGGTAAAATTGCCCTTGCCGGTCAGGCCAAAACGTATGGCGCTCGGCGAATGCTTGTGCGGCGGCATGATCTCGTCCGGATCATTCAGGCGGTAGGCGGTGTACATGGTGCTGACCGAGGCGCGCTTGGGCGCGAGCCCCGGATTGACCAAGATCAGCGACCGGCGCTCGCTGTCGTCCATGGTCACCAGTTCGGCGGCGCGCTGCAGCAGCGGCTCGATATCGGCATAGGACCAGACGAAGGGGATCGCCTTCGAGGTCGCCATGAGCTGCTTGATCTCGTCGTGATCGACGCCTTCCGACGTCGCCCAGAACGGGAACATATTCTTTTCGTAGAGGGCGTCATAAAGGCCCTTCAGCGCTGCCTTCTTGTTGGTGACGGTAAGGTCTGCCGGTTGCGCCAAGGACATCTCTGACACCTCTCTTCACGAAGAAAATGCGTTTAACCAACTCAACCGTATTCGGATTGGTTTTTCTGGACAATCCCAAAACTGAGAATTTTAAAAATTTTTGGTTGAGTGCTTCTATGGAGGCCGAATGGCCCCAAAAGGGGCAAAAAAGTCGAAAAGATGCGAGAAAATGGCCGGCGGATCGTACCATTGCGGCCGTGGCAATCGCTCGGCAGCCCAACCAACTCGAATTTTGTTTTCAACCAAAGGAACTTGGTTGAACCCGGGCGACAGCAATCAGGCGGCCATGCTTTGTTCAGCACGGCCGCGGATCAGGTCCGAGGCCTTTTCGGCGATCATGATGACCGCCGCATTGATGTTGCCGCAAACGAGATCCGGCATCACAGAAGCATCCACCGCGCGAAGGCCGGCAACGCCGCGCACCCGTAGTTGCGGGTCGACCACCGACTCCGCGTCGACACCCATGCGGCAGGTGCCGGCCGGATGATGCACAGTGATCGAGGTGTTGCGAATATGCTCATCGATCTCATCGTCGCTCTGGCATTGTGAGCCCGGAAAGAACTCCGAGGCGATGAACGGCGTCATCGACGGTTGTGCAGCGAGGTTGCGCGCGACGCGGAAGCCGGCGCGAAGCGACTGCCAGTCGCGCGGCGAAGACAGGAAATTCTGGTGGATCAGCGGCGCGGCCAACGGGTCGTTCGACGCCAGTTCCACACTCCCCCTGCTCTCCGGCTGGACGGCGACGATGCGGGTCGCAAAGCCATCGGCGAAGGAAGCTTTGAATGGCGGCATGTAAGGCCATGCGGCAAGCGGCGCAGCCGTGAAAAGCAACTGAACATCCGGCAACGGCCGGCTTGCATCGCTTTTCAGAAACGCCACGACCCCGCCAGGCACATCTCCCGAAAAGCCCTTTCCGGTAAAATAGGTCTTGACGAAATCCAGCCCGATACGATCGGCCCGCATCATCTTGTGGAATGGCCCCGGCTGCTTGCGCCGATACATCAGAATGACCGAGACATGGTCCTGCAGGTTCTTGCCGACCTGCGGACGGTCTACTTTCGTCTCGATACCATGCGCGGCGAGCTCGCCGCTATCGCCGATCCCCGACAGCATCAGCAACTGCGGCGTGTTGATGACGCCGCCGGCAAGCACGACCTCATGCCGCGCCAGCACCTGGTGGGTCGCGCCGCCCCTGGTATAGGCGATGCCGGTCGCTCGCCCATCCTTCAGCACGATCCGCGTCGCCATCGCGCCGGTCAGCACCTTGACATTGCTGCGGCGCATGGCGGGACGCAGATAGGCCGACGCGGTCGAGCAGCGGCGACCGTTTGCGATCGTCATCTGCAGGCGGCCAAAGCCTTCCTGCACCGGGCCATTGTAATCGTCGGTCTGGGGATATCCGGCATCCCGGCTCGCCGTAGCGAAGGCATCGATCAGTTCGTCCTTGTAGCGGCAGAACTGCGTGTTCAGCGGCCCGCTGCCGCCGCGATAGTCGCTCTCGCCTTTTTCCCAGCGCTCCTGATTCTTGAAATAGGGCAGCACCTTGTCGAATGACCAATCGGTGAGACCGCTGGCCGCCCAGCGGTCGTAATCGCCGCGATTGCCGCGCACATAGGCCATGGCGTTGGTGGAGGAGGAGCCGCCGATGACCTTGCCGCGCGCACATTCGACCTTGCGTCCGCCGACATTGGCCTCGGGCTCGCAGAAATACATCCAGTCATGACGGCGTTCGGTCAGGATCTTACCCCAGCCGAGCGGGATGTGGATCATCGGATCGCGATCCCAGTCGCCAGCTTCCAGGAGCAGCACGGAAACATCAGGATCTTCGCTCAGGCGGTTTGCAAGCACGCAGCCGGCCGACCCGGCGCCGACAATGACATAGTCGAAAGTTTCCCCAAACGGCATGCACTGTCCTCGGGAGAAGACGGCCCCGCCGAGATATGAGCCGTCAAAGAAACAACTGCGGTACTCAACCATCGCGCAACTGGTGTTGTCAACCACCGGGCGCAGATGTAGATTGGTTGAGTTGGTTGAGTGCTGTTCTCATCGATTCCGTGTCACAACTTGATATCGGGACGTCGAGTCGACCGCTGCCGATCAGACAGGAGATTTGGTTTTGAGCACATTCGAGTCGCAGGTCGTATCGTCGGACCTCGACGACATCATCGCAGCGGTCCGCCAGTTGCAGCAGGGTGGCGGCAAGCTTCCTTCCGAGCGTGACCTTGCCGAACATCTCAACGTGAAACGTCATCAGCTTCGCAAGGCGCTCGAGATGCTGCGCCAATCAGGTGATTTGAAACCGACGCGCGCCAGGCGTGCGCCGACCGCCCTGCCCCGATATGGCGAAGAACTTGTCAGGGTAACCAACCCCATCGAGGTTCTGGAGTTGCGCCTGCTCATGGAACCGGGCCTCGCCCGGCTGGCATCGCTGCGCGCGTCCTCGTTCGAGACGGCCCGGATCATCGATGCGGCAACCACGCCGGAGAATGCCTCGTCTGGCGCGGTCGATTTCGCTTTTCATTCCGCCATTGTTGCTGCCGCCCGCAACCATCTTGCCGCCGAATTCTACAAGATGCTGCGCCAGGTCGGGGTCGATGCGCGGGTGAAGGTCGCACGGACCGCAGCGCCCACCTGCCCTAAGCGGATCGCCGAGCGCGACGGCGAACATCGTCTGATCGCGGAAGCGATCTCGAAACGCGACCCCGAAGCAGCCGAAGCGGCCATGCGCGCGCATTTGCTATCCGTGCAAAGACGAATCACGGAACGGTCGAATGCCGGCGCTTTTGCGGCATGAGCGTCTCGCTTTCTAGCCAGACAGCCTGCTCGCGGGAATTTTCAAATTGATGGGTCATTTCGACGTGCTGGTCGTCGGCGCCGGATCTGCCGGCTCGGTGGTGGCTAGCCGGCTAAGCGAGGACAGCTCGTGCCAGGTCGGCCTGATCGAAGCCGGGGCCATGCCGTCCGATCCCGATATCGCCGACCCTTTGAAATGGACGATGCTGCAGGGCCGCGCTTATGACTGGGCTTATCGGACGGTGCCGCAACCCTTTACCGCAAACCGCGTCCACGAATGGCCGCGCGGAAAGATCGTCGGCGGTTCTAGCTGCCTGCATGCCATGGCCTATGTGCGTGGCCATCCCGATGATTTCCGGCCCTGGGCAGTAGCAGGCGGCGAGCGCTGGTCCTTTTCGGGCTTGTTGCCGGGCTTCGTCCGCAGCGAAGCTTTCACCGCCTTCGACGCGCCGTCGCGCGGCCGCAGCGGACCGTTGGACGTCTATCTGCCGGATGCGGAGGTCAGCCCCGTCGTCCGCGCCTATATAGCCGCTGGACAGGCCATGGGGATCCCCGCCCTTACCGACCACAACAGCGGCGAGCTCGCTGGCACGAGCCCTAATTCGCTGAACATCCGCGCCGGCAAGCGCCTGAGCGTCGCCGACGCCTATCTGCCGCCGGAGGTCATGGTGCGACCGAACCTCGCTCTGCTCACCGCTCACGAAGTCGAGCACCTCGTGCTGGAAGGCCAGCGGGCCACGGGTGTGGCTGTCGTGTGCGATGGGGAGAGCATGACGATCTCCGCCGACAGGATCATCCTTTGTGCCGGCGCGGTGTCGTCGCCGCTCATCCTCATGCGATCGGGCATCGGCGATCCGGATACGCTGAAGCGGGCGGGGATTCGCTGTCGTGCCGACCGGCGCGATGTCGGCCGCAATCTGCAGGACCATCTGCTGGCCCTTGGGAACGTCTACAGCACGAAAAAGCCGCTGCCCCCGTCGCGCCTGCAGCACTCGGAATCGCTGATGTATCTGCACGGCAGCGACCCGACCCGTTCGACGGGAAGCCCCGATATCGTACTCGCCTGCGTCGTTGCTCCATCGGCCGCAGTGGGCTTGGATGCACCGCCCTACGGCTCGGCTTTCACGATACTATGCGGCGTCACCCAGCCGACCAGTCGTGGGCGCATCGCACCGAGCGGGCCGGGCCGAAACGATGCACCGATCATCGATCCGCATTATCTCGAAACCGAACATGACCGAGCCGTTTTCCGGATAGCGCTGAAGACGGCGCGCGCGATTGGCCATCATCGAGCGCTCGACGAGTGGCGCGATGTAGAAATCCTGCCGGGATCACAGGTGCAGTCGGACGACGGGCTTGACGCTTTCATCGCCAGCGCTGCCTCCACACATCATCATCCTGCCGGCACGTGCAGGATGGGCGGGGATGCCGACGCAGTCGTCGACCCGGATTTGCGGCTGAACGGCTTCGACAACGTCTTCATCGTCGACGCGTCGGTGATGCCGACGATCCCGAGCGGACCCATCAATGCCGCGGTAGTCGCCATAGCGGAAACCTGGGCGTCAGCCCCGCCTAAAGCGCGTCGCGTTTGACCGCCGCATTAGCGGATGATCCCAAAAATCGGATCGGCCGGGCATGGCCCGAATCGGATCGATGCCAAACGGCCTATTCCGCCCACAGTTCCCGGCGCAGTTCGCGCCAGCTTGCTTCGTCCGGTGCGACAAGAAGGCCACCGCCGACATGCGAAGGCCGATAGGTGGTACCGTCGAAACGCGCGGCGTAACCACCTGCCTCGGCATGGATCAGCACACCGGCCAGATGATCCCACGGCATCAGCTTGTTGTAGACGATGAAGTGGGCGTGGCCGCTCGCCAGCAGACGGTATTCGTGAGCCGCGCAGCGATAGCCGAATTGCGACAAGGATTTCGTCTGGTTGCGCGCCAGCCGTGACCGTTCCGGCTCGGGCATATATTGCCAGGAAACCGCGCCGGTCATTTGCGAGAGCGGCGCAGGCTCGGCGACATGCACCTTCTCCAAAGTGCCATGCGCATGCCGTATGTGGCTGCCAGCACCGCTGGCGCCGATCAGCCAGTCCTTGCCGATGGGATCGTGAATGATGCCGGCGACGGTCTCGCCCTTCACCACGACGCCCAGCATGACGCCGAACAGCGGCACGCCGGAGGCGAAATTGAAAGTGCCGTCGACCGGATCGATGACGAAGGCGAGATCGGCTTCGCCGAGGCCCTGGAGCAGCGCCGGGTCGTCGGAGCAGGATTCCTCGCCGACGATCATCGCCTGCGGGTAGCGTTCACGCAGCCTGACGGTGATGAGCCGCTCGGCACTCACATCGGCCTCCGTCACCAGATCGGCTGCCGAGGTCTTCTGGCGGATGTCACCCTCATCCAGCCGGCGAAAGCGCGGCATGATCTCGGCAATGGCAGCGTCGGACAGAAGCGTGGCGAGCCAGTCGATCGCGGTATCGTCAAATGTCATCGGGAATGTCTTGCCTTGCGGTCGGGGTCTCGTTGAGGGCGGCGAAATCGAACAGCTTTCTGTCGAGCAGATGCGAGGGCCGCACATTGGTCATGGCGTGGATCATCGTGTCCTTGCGGCCGGGCATGCGCTTTTCCAGGTCGTCGAGCATCGCCTTCATCGCATTACGCTGCAAGCCGTCCTGGCTGCCGCACAGATCGCACGGGATGATCGGGAACTTCATGGCGCCGGCGAATTTTTCGAGATCGGCCTCGGCGCAATAGGCGAGCGGCCGCAGCACCATGACGTCGCCGTCGTCGTTGAGCAGTTTTGGCGGCATGGCGGCGAGGCGCCCGCCATGCAACAGGTTCATGAAAAAGGTTTCGAGAATGTCTTCGCGGTGGTGGCCGAGCACCAAAGCCGAGCAGCCCTCCTCCCGCGCGATGCGGTAGAGATGGCCGCGCCTGAGCCGCGAGCACAGCGAACAATAGGTGCTGCCCTGGGGAAGCTTGTCGGTCACCACCGAATAGGTGTCCTGATATTCGATGCGGTGCGCAATGGCGTATGTGTTGAGATAGTCGGGCAGAATGTGCTTTGGAAAGTTCGGCTGGCCCTGGTCGAGATTGCAGGCCAGCAGGTCGACCGGCAGCAGCCCGCGCCATTTGAGGTCGAGCAGCAACGCAAGCAGGCCGTAGGAATCCTTGCCGCCGGACAAGGCGACCAGCCAGCGATCGCCGGGCCTGACCATCGAAAAATCGTCGATCGCCTGACGGGCGAGACGCAGCAGCCGCTTGCGCAGCTTGTTGAATTCGACGGAGGACGGCACATCGGCAAACAGCGGATGAAAGCCGCCTGCGGCGTCAGTGATCGGTTCGATTGTTTCTGGCAGCATGTTCATGGCGCGGCGGCCCCAAAAATCCTTGTTGCTGCCCGGAGTAGCGCATCGGCCCGAAAATCGAAATCGATTTTCGGAGCCCCAAAGAAAAGGCCGCCTCGAGGGCGGCCTTCGATGATGTCGCAGATGAAAAAAATCGATCAGCGCGAATAGAATTCGACGACCAGGTTCGGTTCCATCTGCACGGCGAAGGGAACATCCGACAGCCCGGGGATGCGCCCGAAGGACGCCGTCATCTTGTTATGATCGACCTCGATGTAATCAGGCACGTCGCGCTCAGCCAGGCCTACCGATTCCAGGACGATCACCAGCTGCTTCGACTTTTCGCGCACTTCGATGACATCGCCCGGCTTGCAGCGGTACGAGCCGATGTTGACGCGCTTGCCGTTGACATTGATGTGGCCGTGATTGACGAACTGGCGAGCGGCAAAAATGGTCGGCACGAACTTGGCGCGGTAGACGACCGCGTCGAGACGCGACTCGAGCAGGCCGATCAGATTCTCCGAGGTGTCGCCCTTGCGGCGGTTCGCCTCTTCATAGACCTTGCGGAACTGCTTTTCCGACACGTCGCCGTAGTGACCCTTCAGCTTCTGCTTGGCACGCAGCTGCAGGCCGAAATCGGAAAGCTTGCCCTTGCGGCGCTGGCCGTGCTGGCCAGGACCGTATTCGCGCTTGTTGACCGGGGACTTCGGGCGGCCCCAGATGTTTTCGCCGAGACGGCGGTCGATCTTGTATTTCGCGGATTCGCGCTTGCTCATCGCATTCCCTTTCAAAAAGACACACCCGGCACCTCATGGTCCGGGTGAAGGAAACGCGCCCTCCTCTGGCCCCCGTTTTCGAGACCTGACAGGGTTCTCCCACGCAACGCGGCGGAAAACCCACGGGACACGTCATTCTAGACAAGACTCCGGGAGGAATAGAGCGGCTTCCCAAATGTCTTGCGCACATAAAGAAACCACCGGACATTGCGGCCCGGTGTTGGTGGGCTGATTAAACGGAGATTTAACTGGTGTCAAGCTCGCGGCAGTTCGCGGCTGGCGTCGGTGATGGCAGCCGCGGCCCGTGCGCGCGTGCTGGACCGCGGCTATCCAAACATGGGACCGATACCGACCTCGGCTGCGGACGAGCGGCTAGTGTTTCGATTTCTTCTCGGGCAGGCCCTTGCGCTTGGTCTCGGCGAACTCCTCGAGCTGCTTTTCGCTCATCGATTTGTACATTCCCTTCGAAGCGCCTTTGAGCTCGCTCTTCTTGGTCTCGCCACGCTTAGCGGACAATGCCGCTCCGGCGGCTTTCTGCTGGGCTTTTGAAGTGGCTGGCATGATCGTTTCTCCCGTCTTGCGACGAGGGAAAAACGCAGCGGTCGGGATGATGTTCCCAGATATCAGGAAATCGCCAGCCCAAACCCCTGCATCAGGCGGCGGGTCGGGAAATCGACCCGCTTCGAGGTGAAGACAGCAAGGTCGGCGCCTTCCGGCAACGTCTCGCCGCGGTGGCTGGCCTCGGCATGCGCGAGCAGCGAGAGCGCCCGTCGCGCGATCGCCTCGGCGGGATCGAGCCAATCGACCGGCCAGGGTGCCGTCTTGCGCATGCGATTGGCCAGAAAGGGATAGTGGGTGCAGGCAAGCACGACGATGTCGGTCCGCAGTTCGTCATGTTCGACGAAGCACGGCGCGATCTCGGCACGCACCGCCTCTTCATCGACAAAGCCATCGCGCATATAGACTTCGGCCAGTCCCGCCAGACGGTCGCTGCCAACCAGGCGGACATGGCATTTTTGCGCCCATTTGCCGATCAGGTCGCGGGTATACTGGCGCTTGACGGTGCCGGGCGTCGCCAGCACCGAAACGAGCCCGGAGCGCGTGCGTTCCGCCGCCGGCTTGATCGCCGGCACCGTGCCGACGAAAGGATGACCGGGAAATCTTTCGCGCAACGCATCGATGACCAGCGTCGAGGCGGTATTGCAGGCGATGACCGAAATGGCCGGCGAAAAACGGTCGAGCAGCTTGCCGAACAGCTCCAGCACATGTGCCCTCAGTGCCGCTTCCTCCCAAGCCCCGTAAGGGAAGGCCGCGTCGTCGGCGACATAGACGAAGCGGCGGTCGGGCATCAGCACCCGCGCTTCGCGCAGCACCGTCAGGCCGCCGATGCCGGAATCGAACATCAAGATCGGGCGGGTGCTTGAAGGATCGGTCATTGTCATCGTCTACAGGAGAAGGCGGAGAAGGCTGCGGGCCTGCGGCGGGAAGATGATCACAAATCCCTGATCCATCATTTTTGGGATGATGGACCACAGCAAATAACATTCGGTTACGGCTAAAAGCCTGTCTCTTAGGCCTAGTCCTTGTCTGTCGCCTTGGCGACGCGGGCCGCTGCCGGAAGCCGCCTTGGATCATCGCCCGGCGATCCGTCGCCGCGCGGCATGGCCGGCGAAAACCTGTCCAGCGATGATATTATCCCCCGCAGCACCTTGAGCTCCGGCTCGGCGAAGCCGGCGCGCGTCAGCACCGCGCGCAGATTGTCGACCATTTTCGGCTTCTTCGCCGCCGGGCGGAAATAGCCGCGCGCTTCGAGCGCGCCTTCCAGATAGGCGAACAGGCCGTGCAACTGTTCCTTGGACGCCGGCATCATGTCGGGACTGGAAAAATTGGTGTTGGTCTCATCTTCCAGGCCCGATTTCATCCACTCATAGGACATCAGCAGGGCGGCCTGGGCGATGTTGAGCGAGGAGAAGGCGGGATCGACCGGGAAGGTGACGATCTCGTCGGCGAGGCCGACCTCGTCATTATAGAGCCCGAACCGCTCGCGGCCGAACAGGATGCCGGTGCGCTGTCCGGATCGCTGCCGCGCTCTCAGCGCCCTGCCCGCCTCGACCGGTCCGCGCACCGGTTTGAAATTATCGCGCGCGCGCGCCGTGGTGGCGAAGACGAAGTTCAGGTCGGCGACCGCCGAGGCCAGATCGTCATATACTCCAGCGGCATCGATGACGTGGTCGGCGCGGCTCGCGGCAGCGCGCGCCTTTTCGCTCGGCCAGCCGTCGCGCGGATTGACGAGGCGCAGTTCGGACAGACCGAAATTCGCCATGGCGCGCGCGACCATGCCGATATTCTCGCCGAGCTGCGGCTCGACCAGGATGATCGCCGGGCCGGGGGCTGGAAGGATGTCGTTGCTGACTTGCATTGTCTCAATGAACTGCTGTTTGCGGCATTTCAGCGTCCCCTGCCATATCCGGCCGCGAAAATGAAGCTTTGGCAAGCAAGGCCCGATGCCAGGGGCGAGCCCGCTGGCGCGGATCGCCGTTTGCGCGGCCAAAAATGCTTTGATATACGGGCCGCATCCCCGGCCAAAGCCATGCGGGCAAGGCCGTTCCGATCCCCAACAATGAGGCATTCTTTCCATGGCGAAGATCAAGGTGGCGAACCCGGTCGTCGAACTCGACGGCGACGAGATGACCCGCATCATCTGGCAGTTCATCAAGGACAAGCTGATCCACCCCTATCTCGACCTCAAGCTTGAATATTACGACCTCAGCGTTGAGCACCGCGACGCCACCAACGACCAGGTGACCATCGATTCGGCCAATGCCATCAAGAAGCATGGCGTCGGCGTGAAATGCGCGACGATCACCCCCGACGAGCAGCGTGTCGAGGAATTCGGGCTGAAGAAGATGTGGAAGTCGCCGAACGGCACCATCCGCAACATCCTCGGCGGCACCATCTTTCGCGAGCCGATCATCATGAAGAACGTGCCGCGGCTGGTGCCCGGCTGGACCAA
The DNA here is from genome assembly GCF_000502375.1 of Mesorhizobium sp. L48C026A00. NCBI lineage: Bacteria > Pseudomonadati > Pseudomonadota > Alphaproteobacteria > Hyphomicrobiales > Phyllobacteriaceae > Mesorhizobium > Mesorhizobium sp. L48C026A00. The sequence continues at coordinate 178,036 of NZ_AYWU01000005.1, forward strand.
GCCGATCATCGTCGGCCGTCATGCCTTCGGCGACCAGTACCGCGCCACCGACTTCCGCTTCCCCGGCAAGGGCAAGCTGACGATCAAGTTCGTCGGCGAGGACGGCAAGGTGATCGAGCATGACGTGTTCGATGCGCCGGCCGCCGGCGTCGCCATGGCCATGTACAACCTCGACGACTCGATCCGCGAATTCGCCCGCGCCTCGCTCAATTACGGCCTGCTGCGCAACTACCCGGTCTACCTCTCGACCAAGAACACCATCCTCAAGGCCTATGACGGCCGCTTCAAGGACATTTTCCAGGAAGTCTACGAGGCAGAGTTCGAAGCCGAGTTCAAAGCCAAGAAGCTCTGGTACGAGCACCGGCTGATCGACGACATGGTCGCCTCCAGCCTGAAATGGTCGGGCGGCTATATCTGGGCCTGCAAGAACTATGATGGCGACGTGCAGTCGGACACGGTGGCGCAAGGTTTTGGGTCGCTCGGCCTGATGACCTCGGTGCTGATGACGCCGGACGGCAAGACGGTGGAGGCAGAGGCGGCGCACGGCACCGTTACCCGTCATTATCGGCAGCACCAGAAGGGCGAGGAAACCTCGACCAATTCGATCGCCTCGATTTTCGCCTGGACGCGCGGCCTGGCGCACCGCGCCAAACTCGACGACAATGCCGAGCTGATGCGTTTTGCCGAGACGCTGGAAAAAGTCTGCATCCAGACCGTCGAAGCCGGCTTCATGACCAAGGATCTGTCGCTGCTGATCGGTCCCGACCAGCCATGGCTTTCGACCACCGGCTTCCTCGACAAGATCGACGAGAATCTGCAGAAGGCGATGGCCTGACCAGCGCTGTGAGCAGGCCCGTTGTCTACGGGGCGGACTACAGCGTCTATGTGCGCATCGTCCGCCTCGCACTCGAGGAAAAAGGCATCGGCTACGAACTCGTGCCGGTCGACATCTTTGCGGCGGACGGCATTCCGGGCTGGTATCTCGACCATCAGCCGTTCGGCCGCATCCCGGCCTTCGAGCATGACGGGTTCCGCCTCTTCGAGACCAGCGCGATCGCCCGCTATGTCGACGAAGCCTTCGAAGGCCCCACGTTGCAACCGGCCGAAGCCCGATCTCGCGCACGTATGAACCAGATCATCGGCATGCTCGACGCCTATGCCTATCGGGCCATGGTCTGGGATGTCGCCGTCGAGCGGCTGGAGAAAACGACGCCTGACGAGGCTTTGATCGCCAATGGGCTTCTGCAGGCGGCGACAGTGCTTCGCGCACTCACTTCACTGAAAGCCGCCGGGCGGTGGCTGCTGGGCGAGCAACTGACGCTGGCCGACCTGCATGCAGCACCCATCATCGGCTATTTCGTCAAGGTCACTGAGGGGCAAAACCTGCTGGCGGAGTTTGCCGACATTCAGGATTGGTGGATGCGCATCGCAGGGCGTGCGAGTTTTGCGAAGACCGGGAAGGCCGGGTGACAGCAGGGGCCCGTGCCTGCCCGCTGGTGCGGCGCTCCCCTTCTCCCCTTGTGGGAGAAGGTGGCCTCGCGAAGCGAGGTCGGATGAGGGGNGGATGAGGGGTGTTCCAGCTTGGCACCAAAGCGCTCCGGCCAGCACCCCTCATCCGTCTTGGCGCTGCGCGCCAATCCACCTTCTCCCACAAGGGGAGAAGGCAAGACCCAATCAGGCCGCCTCCAGGGCCGCTTTCACCGCAGCGATCGCGTCTTCGGCCCTTGAGGCGTCCGGGCCGCCGGCCTGGGCCATGTCAGGCCGACCGCCGCCGCCCTGCCCGCCCAATACCGCGGACGCCACACGCACCAGATCGACAGCGCTGAAGCGGCCGGTCAGGTCGTCGGTGACGCCGACCACGACGCTGGCTTTGTTGTCCTCGCTGGCGCCGACGAAGACGACAACGCCGGAGCCGAGCGACTTCTTGCCGGCATCGGCCAACGGCTTCAGATCCTTCGGCGCGACACCCGACACCGCCTTGCCGAGGAAGCCGACACCGGCAATGGTCTCGTTCTCGGCAGGCACGCCGGCTGGCGATCGGTCGCCCAGCGCCAGTTTCTTGCGCGCTTCGGTCAGTTCTTTCTCGAGCTTCTTGCGCTCGTCGAGCAACGCTTCGACGCGGGCCGGCACGTCGGACGGCGAAATCTTCAGCGCCGCCGCTGCCGCCTTCAGCCGCTTGTCCTGCTCGTCGAGATGCTTTCTGGCCGCCTCGCCGGTCAGCGCCTCGATGCGGCGCACGCCGGCAGCGACGGCGCTGTCCGACACGATGCGCACCAGACCGATATCGCCGGTCGCCCTGACATGGGTGCCGCCGCATAGCTCGACCGAATAGGGCCGGTTGGCCTTGGCGCCATGCAAGCCCGTGCCCATCGAAACGACGCGCACCTCGTCGCCATACTTTTCGCCGAACAGCGCCACGGCGCCTTCGGCGATGGCATCGTCAACCGACATCAGCCGCGTGGTGACCGGACTGTTCTGGACGACGATCTCGTTCGCCATCCGCTCGACCTCTTCGATCNCTCTTCGATCTCGTCAGGCGAGATCGGCTTGTTGTGCGAAATGTCGAAGCGCAGACGCTCGGGCGCGACCAGTGAGCCCTTCTGCGCGACATGGGTGCCGAGCACCTCGCGCAGCGCTTCGTGGATCAGATGCGTCGCGGAATGGTTCGCGCGCAGCCTGGAGCGGCGCGCATGGTCGACCTTCAGCTCGACGGTCGCGCCCGTGTCGACCGTGCCGTCGGCCACCTTGCCGAGATGCACGAAAAGCCCGTCGGCCTTCTTCTGCGTATCGGAGATCTCGATTGAGAACCCTTCGCCTGAAATGACCCCGGTATCACCCACCTGGCCGCCGGATTCGCCATAGAACGGCGTCTGGTTGACGACTACGGCAACCGCCTCGCCGTTGGCGGCGCTGTCGACGATCTTGCCGTCCCTGACCAGCGCCTGGATGAGGCCTTCCGCCTCCTCGGTCTCGTAGCCGAGGAACTCGGTGGCGCCATTCTTCTCGCGCACCGGGAACCACACTGTTTCGGTCGCGGCCTCGCCGGAACCAGCCCAGCTCTTGCGCGCCTCGGCCTTCTGCTGCTCCATCGCATTGGTGAAGCCGGCAAGATCGACCGAGATGTTGCGCTGACGCAGCGCGTCCTGCGTCAGATCGAGCGGAAAGCCATAGGTGTCGTAGAGCTTGAAGGCTGTCTCGCCATCCAGCATGTCGCCGGCACCCAGCTTTTCCGTCGCCTCCGAAAGCAGGCCCAAGCCGCGCACCAGCGTCTTGCGGAAACGGGTTTCTTCAAGCTTCAGCGTCTCGGTGATCATCTGTTCGCCGCGCACCAGTTCCGGATAGGCCTGGCCCATCTCACGCACCAGCGCCGGCACCAGCCGCCACATCAGCGGATCACCGGCGCCCAAAAGCTGCGCGTGGCGCATGGCGCGGCGCATGATGCGACGCAGCACGTAGCCGCGGCCCTCATTGGACGGCAGCACGCCGTCTGCCACCAGAAAGCAGGACGAACGCAAATGGTCGGCGATGACGCGGAACGATCCGACGGTATCGGCATCCGGACCGCGGCCGAGCGCGGATGACGCAGCCTCGATCAGGTGACGGAACAGGTCGGTCTCAAAGACGCTCTCGACCCCTTGCAGAATCGAGGCCATGCGCTCCAGGCCCATGCCAGTGTCGATCGACGGGCGCGGCAGGTCGATGCGCTCGTCCTTCGTCACCTGTTCGTACTGCATGAACACCAGGTTCCAAAATTCGAGGAAACGGTCGCCATCCTCCTCGGGGCTGCCGGGAGGGCCGCCCCAGATGTGCTCGCCACGGTCGATGAAGATCTCCGAGCACGGACCGCAAGGTCCGGTGTCGCCCATCGCCCAGAAATTGTCCGAGGTCGGAATGCGGATGATGCGATCGTCGGAAAAGCCGGCGATCTTCTTCCAGTAGTCGGCAGCCTCGTCGTCGGTGTGATAGACCGTGACCAGCAGCTTGTCCTTCTTCAGCCCGAACTCCCTGGTGATCAGGTTCCAGGCAAGCTCGATGGCGCGCTCCTTGAAATAGTCGCCGAACGAGAAATTGCCGAGCATCTCGAAGAAGGTCAGGTGGCGCGCGGTGTAGCCGACATTGTCGAGGTCGTTGTGCTTGCCGCCGGCGCGAACACTCTTCTGAGCTGTCGTGGCACGCGAATAGGGTCGCTTTTCCAGGCCGGTGAAAACGTTCTTGAACTGCACCATGCCGGCATTGGTGAACATCAGTGTCGGGTCGTTGCGCGGCACCAGCGGGCTCGACGCGACGACCTCGTGACCCTCCTTGCGGAAATAGTCGAGGAATGTCGACCGGATCTCATTCACGCCACTCATGAATAACACTGCCTTTTAGCTTTAGAGAGAGCCGTCGGCCCGGCCGACGGCAAATGGACATGGCCTTTTAGCCGCCGCGTTGCACCCTGTCCAGAAACACGGAATTGGGCCAATTTGCGGGGCTTGCCGGTCATCTCGGCGCCACCGCTGAAACGCAAACCGCCGGCGCTAGGCCGGCGGTTCGAACGCAACAATACAGAACTCGATTACACAGGCTGGAGGTGATGAGCCGGAATCATGGCCAAACTCCGGCCACTGCCGAAGCCTACATGGCGCCGGCTTCGTCCTCGAAACCGTCGTCTCCGCCTTCGGAACCACCATTCTCGAGGAACTTTTCCGCAATCAGCCCGGCATTCTGCCGTAGTGCCAATTCGATCTCGCGCGCCGTGTCAGGATTGTCGCGCAGGAACAGTTTTGCGTTCTCGCGGCCCTGGCCGAGACGCTGCGAATTGTAGGAGAACCAGGCGCCCGACTTTTCGACCACGCCGGCCTTGACGCCGAGGTCGACCAGCTCGCCGGTCTTGGACACGCCCTCGCCATACATGATATCGAACTCGACCACCTTGAAGGGCGGCGCCAGCTTGTTCTTGACCACCTTGACGCGGGTCTGGTTGCCGACGACCTCGTCGCGGTCCTTGACCGAGCCGATGCGGCGAATGTCGAGGCGCACCGAAGCATAGAATTTCAGCGCGTTGCCGCCGGTCGTGGTCTCGGGCGAACCGAACATGACGCCGATCTTCATGCGGATCTGGTTGATGAAGATGACCATGGTGTTGGAGCGCGAGATCGAGGCGGTCAGCTTGCGCAGCGCCTGGCTCATCAGGCGGGCCTGCAGGCCGGGCAGCGAATCGCCCATCTCGCCTTCGATTTCGGCGCGCGGCGTCAGCGCCGCGACCGAATCGACCACCAGCACGTCGATGGCGCCGGAACGCACCAGCGTGTCGCAGATCTCCAGCGCCTGCTCGCCGGTATCGGGCTGGGAGATCAAGAGGTTTTCGAGGTCGACGCCGAGCTTGCGGGCATAGACCGGGTCGAGCGCGTGCTCGGCATCGACGAAGGCGCAGATGCCGCCCTTCTTCTGGGCCTCCGCCACAGTGTGCAGCGCCAGCGTCGTCTTGCCTGAGCTTTCCGGCCCGTAGATCTCGATGATGCGGCCGCGCGGCAGGCCGCCGACGCCGAGCGCGATGTCGAGGCCAAGCGAACCGGTCGGCACCGTTTCGATCTCGACGACCTGCTCGTTTGCGCCGAGCCGCATGATCGAGCCCTTGCCGAAGGCACGCTCGATTTGCGACAGCGCCGCATCCAGAGCCTTTGATTTGTCCACCGTTTTGTCCTCTACAAGCCGCAAAGAATTCTGAGCCATGATACATCACCCCTTGGTCGTCAATGAAGGCCGGACAATCCGTAATCCTTACTAATTTGTACCTTCTTTGTTCTCGTCTGGCAAGGGGAGCCAAACGATTGAAAAACCGACAGTATCCGGATTGTTCTTTTTTTGTTTCGCGTTTTCATCCCAGGATGTATCCCGCTTCACCCGCAGGATTCTGCTGGGCATCTTCCGAATCGCGCTTCGGGTTGCCGGGTTCCGCCGGACAACCTAGTCTCCATCCGGGCAACAAGGTCATCTCACCGGGCATGCTGAAGTCGCCGACAGTCCTGGCCGCAGGCGGCGCCTATATCGAGCGGCGCGGCCAGGTTTCGGGCGCCTTCGTGCCGGCGGCGTCGAATCCGGGTACGATGCGCGAGGAAGTCGGCGGCGCCGTCTTCAATGCGCTGCGCTGCGCCGTGCGCCGCGGCGTCTCCGGCTCGCTGCTTTCGGTTCGCGGCGGCGATGTTCTGGCCGATACGGTCGCGCGCGCCGTCGCTGCGGCCGGTATTGCCGATCTGTCCGTGGTGTTCCTCGATCGCACGACGCCGAGCAACACAGTGCTGATCGACGGCAACGGCGGGCTGATCGCCGGCCTTGCCGACATGGCGCTCTACGACCTGGCGCTTGCCAAGCAGATCCGCCGTGCCAAGGTACGCGAGGCGATCAGCACCGCCGATGCGGTCCTGTGCGACGCCAACCTGCCGTCGACGGCGCTCGGGCGGCTGATGACGCTTGCCGCCGGCAAGCCGGTGTTTGCACTTGCCGTTTCGCCCAGCAAGGCGGCGCGGCTGACGCTGGTGCTTGAGTTTCTGGCGATGGCCTTCATGACCCGGCACGAGGCCGGCGCGCTTACCGGCGCCGACGTCGATGCTGACGAGCGTGGCATCGTCGACGGCTTAAGACGCGCCGGCCTGAAAAGCGGCGTGGTCACCGCTGGCGACGGTCCAGTGCTCGGTTTCGACGAAACCGACGCCTTCTCGATCCTGCCGCCGAAAAAAGTCACGGACGGCGCCGCCGATGCGCTGGCGGGCGCAACGGTCGCCGCCCTGCTGCGCGGCCTGACGCTGCGCGCAGCGCTGCGCGACGGCGTTGCCGCGGCAATGCTCGCGATCGAAAGTGCCGGGCTTGTGCCGGGCTTAACGGCGGCAGACTTTGCGGACGCGCTGGCCCTTGTGCCCGAGCCGCAGGAATTGGCATGAGGTGACGACCAGCAGCTACTTGCCGGCCCGCAGCCCCGCCTCATAGGCCCGCCGCGCCCAGACCGCCATCTCATCCGGATCGTCGAAGGCGCTGTCGGGAACGCTCCAATACGGCATCGACACCAGCTTGCCGTGCCGCGACCCCGTATAGGTCCATTGCCGGCAGCCGGCCGCCTCGAATTCGGGCGCGCTTTCCGCGTCGGCTTTCAGCATCAATTCGTCACGAATGACGATGGCGACGATGACGCCGTCGAAATAGATGCCCTTGCCACCGAACATCTTGCGAATGCTGACCGGGCCGAGGCCTTCGAAAAGTTCGGCGATGCGTTCGTTGTCCATGCCGCGATCATGACATCCGGATTTTCCCTTGTCATCGCCGCAACCAGCACCATCCTGACAAGTTGAAAGCCAATTTCGTCGGAGTTTTTCATGCCACTTCTGCTCAAAGGGTCCTGCCGGTGCAATGCCGTCCGCTTCGAGGTGGAAAGCCACACGCCGGTGCCGTTCATGCTGTGCTACTGCTCGATCTGCCGCAAGCAGCAGGGCGGTGCTGGCTTTGCCATCAATCTCGGCGCCGATTTCGAGACGCTGAAAATCAAGGGCAAGCGCCATCTTGGCGTCTACCAGGCCGAGATCGAGGACGACGAGCATCCGCAGTGCGAGATCTCGTCAGGCGAGCGGAACTTCTGCAGGAAATGCGGATCGGCACTGTGGCTCTACGACCGGACCTGGCCGGAACTGGTCCACCCCTTCGCCTCGGCGATCGACACCGACCTGCCGAAACCGCCTGAAAAGGTGCACCTCATGCTGAAATACAAGGCGAACTGGGTCGAGCCCGTGATCGGCAAGGACGACAAGACGTTTGAGGTCTATCCTGAGGAATCGATCGCAGACTGGCACAAACGGACGGGAATGTGGGTGGATTAGGTCTTTCTCCCCGTGAACGAGGAGAAGATGCCGGCAGGCAGATGAGGGGCGGCGCTAACGTTGCAGAAGCTGGCGCTGCCCCTCATCCGGCCCTTCGGGCCACTTTCTCCCCGTAAACGGGGAGAAGGGAAATCAGGCCGATGCGCGCGCCTCGGCCAGGGCCTTCAGATCGGCCGGCTTGAGCTCCACCGATTCGCCGCAGCCGCAGGCCGAGCTCTGGTTCGGGTTGCGGAAGGTGAAGCCGGTGCGCAGCGTCGTCTGCTCGAAATCCATCTCGGTGCCGAACAGGAAAAGCGCTGCCTCAGGCGCGACATAGACATGGGCGCCGTCGCGCTCGATATGATCGTCCTTGGTGTTGGGCTCGGTCACCAGATCGACCGTATATTCCATGCCGGCGCAGCCGCCCTTCTTGATGCCAAGGCGAATGCCATGCGCATTCTCACGGGTCGCGACGATCTCGCGCACCCGGTCGGCAGCCTTTTCGGTCATCGTGATGACGGCGAAGCGTCCCATTCTTTTTCTCCGCGTTCACGCAGGTTCAAGGCCTGCGGAATGAGTCTTCACCTAAAATGGTGAAGTTTTCTGCCTGGCGCAAGTGCGCCTCAATACCAGCCCACCGCGACCTGCGCCTCTTCCGACATGCGGTCGGGCGACCAGGGCGGATCGAAGGTCATGTTGACCTCGACGCCGGAAACGCCTTCGACGGCGCCGACGGCATTTTCCACCCAGCCCGGCATTTCGCCGGCCACCGGGCAGCCCGGCGCGGTCAGGGTCATGTCGATCTTGACCGAGCGGTCGTCCTCGATGTCGATCTTGTAGATCAGGCCGAGCTCATAGATGTCGGCCGGGATTTCCGGGTCGTAGACCGTCTTCAGCGCCGAAACGATGTCGTCGGTCAGCCGCGCCAGTTCGTCGGCGGGAATGGCCGAGGTGGAAACCACCTCATTGGTTGCCGTTTCCGACGTGGTCTCAGCGGTGTGGCCTGCATCATCCATGATCGTCATCCGAAGAACTTTCGCGCTTTTTCGAGCGCATCGGCCAAAGCGTCGACTTCGGCCCTGGTGTTATACATGCCGAACGATGCCCTGCATGTGGAGGTTACGCCAAAACGTTTCAACAGCGGCTGGGCGCAATGGGTGCCGGCACGGACGGCGACGCCTTGCCTGTCGATCACCATCGACACGTCGTGGGCATGAATGCCCTGCAGCTCGAAGGAGATGATGGCTCCCTTGTCAGGCGCATCGCCGAAGATGCGCAGCGAATTGATGGCGCGCAGCCGCTGATGGGCATAATCCCTGAGATCGGCCTCGTGGGCGGCGATGCGCTCGCGGCCGATCTTTTCCATATATTCGAGCGCCGCACCCAGCCCGATCGCCTGGACGATCGGCGGCGTGCCTGCCTCGAAACGGTGCGGCGGATCGTTGTAGGTGACGATGTCTTGCGTCACCTCCTCAATCATCTCGCCGCCGCCCATGAACGGGCGCATGCGCTCCAGCATGTCCTTCTTGCCATAGAGCACGCCGATGCCCGAGGGCCCATAAACCTTGTGGCCGGTGAAGACGAAGAAATCGCAGTCGAGGTCCTGCACGTCGATCGGCATGTGCACGGCGCTCTGGCTGCCGTCGACCAGCACTGGAATGCCGCGCGCATGCGCGATGCGGACGATCTCCTTGATCGGCGTCACCGTGCCCAGCGCATTCGACATGTGCGTGATGGCGACCAGTTTTGTGCGGTCGCTCAGCCGCTTCTCGAACTCCTCGATGTGGAAGATGCCGAGATCGTCGACCGGCACCCAGACCAGTTTCGCGCCCTGGCGCTCGCGGATGAAATGCCACGGCACGATGTTGGAATGGTGCTCCATGATCGACAGGACGATCTCGTCGCCCTCGCCGATATTCGGCATGCCGAAGCCATAAGCGACGGTGTTGATCGCCGCGGTCGTGTTCGAGGTGAAGACGATGTTGTCGGTGCTTGGCGCGTTGAGAAATCTCTGCACTATCTTGCGCGCGTTCTCAAAGGCATCTGTCGAGGCATTCGACAGGAAATGCAGGCCGCGATGGACGTTGGCATATTCCTGGGCGTAGGCGTGCTGGATGGCGTCGAGCACGGCCTGCGGCTTCTGCGCCGAGGCGCCATTGTCGAGATAGACCAGCGGTTTGCCGTAGACTTGCCGCGACAGGATCGGGAAGTCGCGGCGTATCGCCTCGACGTCGTAGGGAATGTTTTCGACTTTCTGGTCCATCACGAAGTCCTTGCCGCTCTACGCCGCGTTCCTTCCAACACCCTCATCCGTCTTGGCGCTTCGCGCCAATCCACCTTCTCCCACAAGGGGAGAAGGAGAGGCGCTCTTCCTTCTCCCCTTGTGGGAGAAGGTGGCCGAGCGGAGCTCGGTCGGATGAGGGGTGTTGGCCGAAGCGCCAAAACCCTCACCCACTGTCACCCGTGCGCCGCGAACCAGCCGTCGAGCCTCGTTTCCAGCGCCTCGACGATCGCCTCGTCGTCGAGTTCCTCGATCACCTCGGCGACGAACGCCTTGACCAGCAGGCCACGGGCGGCCTTCTCGTCGATGCCGCGCGCCATCAGGTAGAACAGATGGCTATGGTCGATCTCGGTGACGGTCGCGCCATGGCCGCAGACGACGTCGTCGGCGAAGATCTCGAGCTCAGGCTTGGTCGAGAACTCGCCGTCATCCGACAGAAGCAGCGTGTTGCAGGCCATCTTGGCGTTGGTCTTCTGCGCGTATTGGTGGACGTTGATGCGCCCCTGGAAGACGCCGCGCGCTCTTCCCGTCACCACGTTGCGGATCACTTCCGTCGAAGCCGTATGCGGCACCGCATGGTCGAGCACCATGGTCACGTCGGTATGAGTGTCACCGGCCAGCAGGTTGATGCCGCGCAGCGTGAAATCGGCACCTTCGCCGGTCGTTCTGACCACGATCTCCTGGCGCACCAGCTTGCCGCCGGCGTTCATCACGAACAGCGTCAGCTTCGCATTCTTGCCGAGATGCGCCTTGAACTGGGCAAGATGCGTCGCCGTATCCGGCTGCTCCTGCACGATCAGCCACATCACCTCGGCGCCCTCGTCAAGCAGAAGCTGGCTGACCGAGCTGACCAGTGCGGCGCCCTCGCCCGCCTGGCGCTCGACGATGACGGCCTTGGCGCCAACGCCGACGCGGACGCTGAGGCGCACATGCGTCTGGCCGCCGGCCTGCAGGTTCTGCAATTCGATCGGTTTGTCCAGTTCGGTACCGTCGGCGATGTCGACAAAATAGCCGTCGGCCACGAAAGCCATATTGAGCGCGCCGATGGCGTCGTCGGCGCCGTAGGGATCGAGGCCCGGTGCGATGCTGCCGTCGGTCAGCTTCTCCGACAGGCGCTGCACGGCGATGCCCTCGATTTCAGGCATTTTCGCAATCGACACGCCGTTGAGAACCGGCAGGACAGCGGATCCTTCGACGACAGGCGCAATGGCTTTTGGGGCGGCTGCGGGATCGAAATCCGGAACCGAAGTCAACAGGCGGCGCAGGTCGGTGTAGTGCCAGGATTCGATGCGCCGCGTCGGCAGGCCGCTCTTGATCGCCTCGATGGCGTCGTCGCGCTTCAGCATCACCGTGCCGTCGCCGGGCAGCAACGACAGCCGGTCGCTGAAGGCGTCGATCAGCGCCGTTTCGGCCGGCGTTCGCTGGGGTGTCGTATGTATATTCATCGGTCTCGCCTTGTTTGGCTTGCCTTCTTGGCCTTCTGGCATCTCACGCAGCTTGGCCGATCACGCCGGCATAGCCATTGGCCTCGAGGTCGAGCGCCAGCGACTTGTCGCCGGACTTGACCACCTGGCCTCTGTACAACACGTGCACACTATCCGGCACGATGTACTGGAGCAGGCGCTGGTAGTGGGTGATGATGACGATTGCGCGGTCCGGCGCGCGCAACGCATTGACGCCTTCCGAGACGATCTTCAGCGCATCGATGTCGAGGCCGGAATCGGTCTCGTCGAGCACGCACAGCTTTGGCTCCAGAAGCTTCATCTGCAGGATCTCGGCGCGCTTCTTCTCGCCGCCGGAAAAGCCGACATTGAGCGGCCGTTTCAGCATCGCCATGTCCATGTCGAGCAAGGCCGCGGCGTCCTTCACGCGCTTCAGGAATTCCGGGATCTTCAGCGGCTCCTCGCCGCGCGCCTTGCGCTGCTCGTTCATCGCCACTTTCAGAAATTCCATCGTCGCCACACCCGGTATCTCCATCGGATACTGGAAGGCGAGAAAAATGCCTGATGTGGCGCGCTCGGCAGGGTCCATTTCGAGGATCGACTGGCCGTTGTAGAGAATGTCGCCTTCGGTCACCTCATAATCCTCGCGCCCGGCGAGGATGTAGGACAGCGTCGATTTTCCCGAGCCGTTCGGCCCCATGATGGCGGCGACCTCGCCGGCTTTCACCGTCAGATTCAGGCCGCGGATGATCTCGGTGCCGTCATCGACGATGCGAGCATGCAAATTTCTGATTTCAAGCATTTCTTCTTTTCCTGAAAATATTTGTCCGGTCAGCCGACCGAGCCCTCGAGGCTGATCCCAATCAGCTTCTGCGCCTCGACCGCGAATTCCATCGGCAGTTGCTGGATGACGTCCTTGACGAAGCCGTTGACGATCAGCGCGATCGCCTCTTCTTCGGGAATGCCGCGCTGCATGACGTAGAATTTCTGGTCCTCGGAAATCTTCGACGTCGTCGCCTCATGCTCGAACTGCGCCGTTGCGTTCTTGGCTTCCATGTAGGGCACGGTGTGCGCGCCGCACTGGTCGCCGATCAGCAGCGAGTCGCAGTTGGTGAAGTTGCGGGCGTTGGTCGCCTTGCGGTGCGCCGAGACCTGGCCGCGATAGGTGTTCTGCGAGAAGCCGGCGGCGATGCCCTTGGAGATGATGCGGCTCGACGTGTTCTTGCCGAGATGGATCATCTTGGTGCCGCTGTCGACCTGCTGGTAGCCGTTCGACACGGCGATCGAATAGAACTCGCCGCTGGAATCGTCACCGCGCAGGATGCAGCTCGGATATTTCCAGGTGATCGCCGAGCCGGTCTCGACCTGCGTCCATGAAATCTTCGAACGGTGGCCGCGGCAGTCGCCGCGCTTGGTGACGAAATTGTAGATGCCGCCCTTGCCTTCGGCGTCGCCGGGGTACCAGTTCTGCACCGTCGAGTATTTGATCTCGGCATCGTCGAGCGCGATCAGTTCGACAACCGCAGCGTGAAGCTGGTTCTCGTCGCGCTGCGGCGCCGTGCAGCCTTCGAGATAGGAGACGTAGGCCCCTTCCTCGGCGATGATCAGCGTGCGCTCGAACTGGCCGGTGTTCTTCTCGTTCATGCGGAAATAGGTCGACAGTTCCATCGGGCAGCGCACGCCCTTGGGCACGAAGACGAAAGAACCGTCGGTGAACACCGCCGAATTCAGCGTGGCGTAGAAATTGTCCGAGGTCGGCACGACCGAGCCGAGATACTTCTTCACCAGATCCGGGTGCTCGCGGATGGCTTCCGAGATCGAGCAGAAGATGACGCCGGCCTGCGCCAGCTCCTTCTTGAAGGTGGTGACGACGGAAACCGAATCGAACACGGCGTCGACGGCGACGCGGCCCGACTTGTAGACATTGTCGCTGGCTTCCTCGAGTTCCGACGCGTCGGTCTTCTGCACACCGGCGAGGATCTCCTGTTCCCTCAGCGGGATGCCGAGCTTTTCATAGACCCTCAACAGTTCGGGGTCGACGTCGCTCAGCGATGTCGGTCCCGGCGTGCTCTTGGGCGCCGCATAATAGTAGAGGTCCTGGAAATCGATCTTCGGATAATGGACGCGCGCCCATTTCGGCTCGTCCAGGGTCACCCAGCGCCGATACGCTTCCAGGCGCCATTCCAGCATCCAGGACGGCTCGTCCTTCTTCGCCGAAATGAAGCGGATAATGTCTTCACTCAGGCCCTTTGGGGCCTTGTCCATCGCGATTTCGGTCTGGAATCCGTATTTGTATTGGTCGACGTCGATCTTTCGGACCCGATCGATCGTGTCCTGCACAGCAGGCATCAGCGTTCTCCATCCACGCCGGGGTCAAGGCCCGGCAGTTTTCAAACTATGGCACCGCGAAACGAGTACCCGCGAGGCACCCGAGGCGGCGTAAGTTCCATATAGTGCGTCCCTGCCGGGAATTCACCCGGCCACCATGAAACGCACGGCTCTACCAGGCCAAAAAGCCTGCGTTTGTTTGCCGCGCTCAGGCGGCTTCTTCCCTGCCTGCGCGGCGTGAGGCAATGCCTGCCAGCGCAGCGCGGAACAGTTCGATGTCCTGCGCGCTCGTTGCGTGGCCGATGGACACGCGCAAAGCGCCAAGGCTGTCATTGTATCCCATGGCTTTCAGTACATGGCTCGGGCCGACCTTGCCCGACGAACAGGCGGAACCGGCCGACAGCGCCACGCCCGCCAGATCGAAGGCGATCTGCGCCGTCTCGGCCTTGATGCCCGCAATAGCGAAGAATGTCGTGTTGGCAAGCCTCGGCGCGCCGGTTCCGAAGATCTCCGCAACCGGCACCAGCGTTTTCACGATGGCCTCGATCTCATCGCGGCGGCTGCCGACCGCATCGATACTCTTCAATCCGATCAGGGCCTCCCGCGCCGCCGCGCCGAAGCCGGCGATCGCGGCCAGGTTTTCGGTGCCGCCGCGATGACCCTTTTCCTGGCCACCGCCGGCGATCAAGGGCCTGGGCATCATCAGGTCCGAGGCGGCGATAATGGCGCCAACGCCCTTGGGACCGCCGATCTTGTGCGAAGACAGAATCAAGTAATCGGCATAACCCGCTGACATATCGAGCGGAATGCGACCGGCTGCCTGCACGGCGTCGACGACCAGGATGCCGCCTGCCGCCTTGACGATTTCGGCGATGCGCCCGACCGGCTGGATGACGCCGGTCTCGTTGTTGGCGGCATGGATCGCCACCAGCGGCAGGCCGTCCGCCTTGTCATGCCGGCCAAGTGCCGCCGCCAGCGCGTCCAGCCTGACAATGCCGTCGGCGTCGACGCCGATGCGTGTTACCCGGGCTGCCGGAAAGCGCCCGCCGTTCAGCACACAAGGATGATCGGCTTCGCAGACATAGAGCCGGCTCATGCGGACAGTGCCGCGCCCCATCTGCCAATCCGGCGTCAGCAGCGTCGAGGCGGCTTCCGTCGCACCGGAGGTGAACACGACATGCTCGACGCCGGCGTTGACCAGCAGCGCCACATCGCGCCTTGCATTCTCGATCAGCCGCCGTGCGGCGCGGCCCTCGGCATGGACCGACGACGGGTTGCCGGCGGTGTCGAGCGCGGCAATCATTGCCGCGCGCGCCGCGGCAAGCAGCGGGGCGCTGGCATTGTAGTCGAGATAGGCGCGTCTTCCGGCCATTTTCGTTTCGATCGGTCCCTTCAAGAGCCATTCCGCGAGGATAGCGCGTTATTTCCTTGAAATTGCAAGGCAAGCCGTCCTATTTACGCGAATTGCGGCGCGGATGGCCGAACCACGACGTTTTGGCCACCCAGTTTTGAACAATTCTAAACTAGCTTCTAAGAAGACGCTCGCCCTGCGTCAAGGCCTGCGGAAGACTGGGGCCAGAGGAAGAGTTGTTCCGGGCGCCGCGCATTCTTATGCCATGTGGAGTATTTTATGCCTGAGGTCATTTTCACCGGTCCGGCCGGCCGCCTGGAGGGTCGCTACCAGCCTTCCAAGGAAAAGAGCGCGCCGATCGCCATCATCCTGCACCCGCACCCACAGTTCGGCGGCACGATGAACAACAAGATCGTCTACGACCTCTTCTACATGTTCCAGAAGCGGGATTTCACCACGCTGCGCTTCAATTTCCGCGGTATCGGCCGCAGCCAGGGCGAATTCGACCACGGCACCGGCGAATTGTCGGATGCGGCCGCGGCACTTGACTGGGTGCAGTCGCTGCATCCGGATTCCAAGAGCTGCTGGGTCGCCGGCTATTCGTTCGGCTCGTGGATCGGCATGCAGCTTCTGATGCGCCGGCCGGAGATCGAAGGCTTCATCTCGATCGCGCCGCAGCCCAACACCTATGATTTCTCGTTCCTGGCGCCCTGCCCGTCGTCCGGCCTCATCATCCATGGCGACGCCGACAAGGTCGCGCCGCCAAAGGACGTGCAGGGGCTGGTCGACAAGCTGCACACGCAAAAGGGCATCACCATCACCCAGAAGACCTTGCCCGGCGCCAACCATTTCTTCTCCAACGATGCGGACCTCTTGCTCCAGGAATAGATCGGAAGAGCACACGTCTNATGCGCGGACTATCTCGATCGCCGTCTGGCGGGCGAGTTGTCCGACCCGCGGCCGAAACGGTTGAGATAGGCCGAACAGCGAAGATTATCTCCGGCATCTCCGTCGGGCTCTGTCGCAGGATATGGCATTCGATTCGAAGCCGTGCGGCGCCGTTACAGCGGTCTGGTGGAAAAACCGGATTCCCCTTTTGCTGACCGCGCTTGGATGCTAAACGCCCGCGTTCACGCATGCCACGCCCGATCCGCTTCGGTTGGGCGCTTTCGGGAAAGAAAAAATGTCCGCCTTCAAATCCGATTTCCTGCGCGTAATGAGCGAGCGTGGTTTCATCCACCAGATTTCGGATGATGCCGGCCTCGACCAGCTTTTCGCCAGGGAAACGGTGACCGCCTATGTCGGCTACGATGCCACCGCGACCAGCCTGCATATCGGCAATCTGATTTCCGCGACCATGCTCTACTGGCTGCAGGAGACCGGCCACCGGCCGATCGCGCTGATGGGCGGCGGCACTTCGATGATCGGCGATCCTTCCTTCCGCGACGACCAGCGCAAGCTTTTGACGCCTGAGGCCATCGCCACCAACATCGAGGGCATCAAGCGCATCTTCGGCCGCATCCTGCGTTTCGGCGACGGTGCGGGCGACGCGATCATGGTCAACAATGCCGACTGGCTGATGAAGCTCAACTATGTCGAGTTCCTGCGCGATGTCGGCCGGCATTTTTCGGTCAACCGCATGTTGACCTTCGACAGCGTCAAGCTGAGGCTCGAGCGCGAGCAATCGCTCTCCTTCCTCGAATTCAACTACATGATCCTGCAGGGCTATGATTTCGTCGAGCTCAGCCGGCGCTATGGCTGCCGCCTGCAGATGGGCGGATCGGACCAGTGGGGCAATATCATCAACGGCGTCGATCTCGGACACCGCATGGGCACGCCGCAGCTTTATGCCCTGACCACACCGCTGCTGACGACGTCGTCAGGCGCCAAGATGGGCAAATCGGCGAAGGGTGCGGTCTGGCTGAACGGCGACCTCCACTCGCCCTATGATTTCTGGCAGTACTGGCGCAACACCGAGGACGCCGACGTCACGCGTTTCCTCAAGATTTTCACCCGCCTGCCGCTCAGCGAGATCGCGCGGCTCGCCGCGCTTGGCGGCTCCGAGATCAACGAGGCCAAGAAGGTCCTGGCCACTGAAACGACGGCCATCGTGCACGGCCGCGAAGTAGCCGAGCGAGCCGAGGAAACCGCGCGCAAGACGTTTGAAGAAGGCGCGCTGGCCGAAACGCTGCCGACCGTCGAGGTCGGCAAGGCCGATCTGGAAAGCGGCGTCGGCATATTGTCGCTGTTCGTTGCCGCCGGGCTTGCCGCGTCCAACGGCGAGGCGCGGCGACACATCCAGGGCGGCGCCGTGCGGCTGAACGACCAGTCCGTGTCCGACGATCGCCGGTTGGTGACGCTTGAGGATCTGGGTCCGGAACAGGTCGTAAAGCTGTCGCTCGGCAAGAAAAAACACGTTCTGGTGCGGCCGGTCTGACCAGCGCTTGATCGATCTCGATGGAATCGGGATGGGGCTTCATTAGTCCTTTCCCGAAACCGGTTTCACATCTTGCTGCGCTGACCTTCGGTTCGGGATCACGGCCCAGGTAAAACCTAATCAGGTAGGTACTGAGAAGGGCCGAGATGGGTGAATATTGCCATTCGTCTCATCTATCGGAGCGAGCAGGTAGCGCCATAAGCCGACACCTTGGATACCGTGATCCTCGACGACTTGTCTCACCTCGATAGCGGACGAGATCATTGTTGACGGCGGCGAGCGCGGATTACGACCGCGAAGCGGTCAGAAATCCAAATCCATATCGTGATGATGATGCTCGTGACCGGGAAGCTCCGGCGGCGGCGGGCCAGGCACTTCGGCCACCATCGCCTCCGTCATGATGAGGAGGCCTGCCACCGAGGCTGCGCCCTGGAGCGCCGTTCGCACCACCTTGGCTGGGTCGATGATGCCCTTTGACACCAGATCCGCGTACACGCCCGATTGGGCATCGTAGCCATAGGCGTTGTCGTCGTTTTCGAGGATCCCGGCGATGACGACCGAGCCTTCCAGGCCGGCATTGATCGCGATTTGCCGAGCCGGCCAGGTGATCGCCTTCCTGACGATCGCGATGCCGACCTGCTGGTCCTCGTTGCTGCCCTTGAGCTTCTTGAGCGCCCTGCCGGCGCGCAGTAAGGCGACCCCACCGCCGGGGAGAATGCCCTCTGCAACCGCGGCTCTTGTCGCGTTCATCGCGTCATCGATGCGATCCTTCTTCTCCCTGACCTCGACTTCGGTTGCACCGCCGACCCGGATAACGGCGACGCCACCGGCGAGCCTGGCCAGCCGCTCCTGGAGGTTCTCGCGGTCGAAATCGGAGGTGGTTTCCGCAAGCTCGAGCTTGATCTCGGCGATGCGGGCCTCGATGCTTTCCCGCTCGCCGGCGCCGCCGACGATCGTGGTGTTTGCCTTGTCGATCATCACCTTCTTGGTGCGCCCGAGCATATCGAGGGAAGCATGTTCGAGCTTGATGCCCAAATCCTCGGAGATCACCGTTCCGCCGGTCATCAGCGCGAGATCCTGCAGCATCGCCTTGCGGCGGTTTCCGTAGGCCGGCGCCTTCACGGCTGCAACCTTGAGAGCGCCGCGCAACTTGTTGACCACCAGCGCCGCCATCACCTCACTCTCGACATCCTCGGCGATGATGAGCAGCGGCTTGCCGGCCTGCACCACCTTCTCCAGCAGCGGCAGTATTTCGTTCAGACTGGACAGTTTCTTCTCGCTGACGAGGACATAGGCATCCTGCATCTCGACCCGCATCTTTGCGCGATTGGTGATGAAATGGGGCGAGATATAGCCGCGGTCGAACTGCATGCCCTCGACGAATTCGAGTTCGGTTTCGAGCGACGTCCCGTCCTCGACAGTGATCACGCCGTCATTGCCGACCCTCTTCATGGCGTCGGCGAGGCAGCGGCCGATCTCCCTGTCGCCGTTGGCCGAGATGGTCCCGACTTGCGCAATCTCGACGTTCGAGGTGACCTTCGTGGCGTTGTTTTTGAGTTCCGCCACGACGGCTTCGACCGCGAGATCGATGCCGCGTTTCAGGTCCATGGGATTCATGCCGGCGGCCACCGCCTTGGCGCCCTCCCGGGCGATCGCATGCGCGAGCACGACGGCGGTGGTCGTGCCGTCGCCGGCCTGATGGGAGGTTTTTGTTGCTATCTCGCGCACCATCTGGGTGCCCATGTTCTCGAACTTGTTGTCGAGTTCGATTTCCCTGGCGACGGTCACGCCGTCCTTCGTGACCCGTGGCGCGCCGTGCTCCCTGCCGATCGCCACGTTGCGCCCCCGCGGGCCAAGCGTGACGCTCACCGCATTCGCCAGGATGTCAATGCCGCGCAGCATTCTGTCGCGAGCTTCGAACGAGAACATGATTTCCTTGGCAGTCATTTCCTTGATCCTTAAGACCAAATCTTCGGGGAACGGCGACGCCTCATTCGGCCGCTCAGGCGAGATTGTCCCGTGGCAGCCCGAGCCGATTCCAGACATCGAACAAAGCTGCCGCGAGCCGATCAATCATGATGTCCTCATGACAGGGTGTCGGCGTGATGCGCAGCCGCTCAGTTCCCTTCGCCACAGTCGGATAATTGATCGGCTGGATATAGATGTCGTGATCGCTCAGCAGCAGGTCGCTCGCCGCTTTGCAATGCGCCGGATCGCCGACTGCCACCGGAACGATATGGGTGTCGCTCAGGATGACCGGCAGCGCAGCGGCACCCAGCGCCGCCTTGACCCGCCGGACGCGATCCTGCTGGCGCTTGCGCTCCCAGTGCGAGGTTTTCAGATGCCGGATCGCCGCTGTGGCCGCGGCGCAGATCGCCGGCGGCAACGCGGTGGTGAAGATGAAACCCGGAGCATAGGAACGAACCGCATCGATCAGCACAGCACTTCCCGTGATATAGCCGCCGAGGCAGCCGAAGGCCTTGGCGAGCGTGCCTTCGATCACATCGATCCGGTTCATGGCGCCGTCGCGCGCGGCGATGCCGCCGCCGCGAGGGCCGTACATGCCCACAGCATGGACCTCGTCGAGATAGGTCATTGCGCCGTAACGATCGGCGATTTCGCAAATGCGATTGATTGGCGCGACGTCGCCGTCCATCGAATAGAGACTTTCGAAGACGATGAGTTTTGGCCGATCCGGACCCGCTGCCTTCAACAATTCCTCGAGATGATCGACGTCGTTGTGGCGGAAGATGCTCTTCTGCGTACCGGACTGACGGATGCCTTCGATCATCGAATTGTGGTTGAGCGCATCGGACAGGATCAGACAACCGGGGATCAGCTTGGCGATGGTCGAGATGCCAGTCTGGTTCGAAACATAGCCGGACGTAAAGACCAGTGCCGCCTCCTTGCCGTGGAGATCGGCAAGCTCGCTCTCGAGCTCTAGGAGCGGATGGCTGGTGCCGGAGATATTGCGCGTCCCGCCGGCCCCCGTTCCCAGGCGGGTAGCAGTCTCCACCATGGCGGCGACCACTTTTGGGTGTTGTCCCATCCCGAGATAGTCGTTGGAGCACCAGATCACGACGTCCTTCGGTCCATGCGGGGAATGCCACACGGCATTGGGAAAGCGTCCGGCGACGCGCTCAAGGTCCGCGAACACACGGTAGCGCCGTTCCTCCTGCAGACGCGCGATCGCATCTGCAAAGAAACCGTCATAACTCGTATTGCCTGGCACCAAGATACGGCCTTGCCCATCGGCCATATCGCCCGCATCTCCGGTCATCGGAGGTCCAAATCGCCGCGGCGCAAGGACGTTCTTTACGCCGCCAGGTTTGCCGGTGTGCAACGCTGTGGGTTCCGCCATCGCCCGATTCCCCTGCTTGCATACGAATTATGTCGAAGCGCGATGCGCGCCGATCCCGCTCGCATAGTTCCTCACGACCCGCGTTCAGGAAGGTCGAAATTGAGCTGCAACATTCGCGCGATGTTTATCAGAATTGTCTCGCAGACCTTATCTTGATTAGGATCCAGATATTTGACAGTCCAGTTTGCCCCGTTCTCCTTGGTTTCGAGCCGCTGAATCACAAAATCAGTGACGTGCTCGCATCCCGGCTCCTTATGAAGATCCGCGAGGATCAATGCCTTAAGCTCCGAAGCCTCCTTTGTATGTCTTTGCATGGCCGCTCTCCTTCCGGATGACAACTTTCTATGGATCGCTTTTCTATGGATCGCTCAACTGCATAATCGTGATGTCCGTCATCCCAGGGCTGGTGTCATCGCACCAGTTCACCCAACCTAGCGGCAATGCCGCTGCTTGGTGTGTCAGAGTCTAGCCCCTCCACGAATTGCCCCTGTGGGTTCATGATGTAGATGTGGGTGCCGTGATCCATTAGGTAGTCGTCGCCGCCCGCCTCGCCCTGGCGCGCCACACCATAGGCGCCATATGCCTCCGAAACCGCAGCGATCTGTTGCGGGCTGCCCGTCAGTCCCACGATGCGCGGATCGAACGCCGCGGTAAAGCTTCCCATCACCTCAGGCGTGTCGCGTTCGGGATCGACAGTGATGAAGAGCGGTTGCAGTTTTGCGGCGTCGGGGCCGAGTTCCTCAATCGCCGCGGCGATTGAGGACAGCGTCGTCGGACAGATGTCGGGGCAAGAAGTATAGCCGAAGAAAACCAGCAGCCATTTGCCGCGATAAGTCTCATCGGTGACCGTTGTCCCGTCCGGCGCCGTAAGCGTGAATGAGCCGCCAACCGTCACGGGCGTGTCAGCCCGCGCGAGCGGTTGGCAGATCGATAGGGCCGCTGCGAATATGATGCAGAAGCGGGATATGGGGGACCGTAGGCCCGGAGCGAGCAGTTCATGCCGTCGGCTCATCAGTACCTCCGGTACCTCGAGAAAGACGCTCCAAAACCCCGCGACGTTTGCAACTAGCAAACTCGCCTAAACTGCCGAACCTTATCATATTTTTTTGCTGAATGGCTAGACATGGTGCTGGTATGGCCCTATTTTTAAAAGTTGCCTCTCATCCTAATGAAGGAGGTGGCGTCCATGACCATTCGCGAATTGATAAGCGGGCTGGCGACGATCGCTGTCGTTGCGATGATGTCCGCGCCTGCGCAAGCCTACGAAGTGGGTCCGGTCACGGGAGGCGGAACGATTGAGGGTACGATCGTCTACCGCGGCGACGTGCCGACAACAAAGATCATCCCCACCAAGGATATCGAGGTGTGCGGCGACCCCCGCGAGGAGCCGCTGATCGAAGTCGGCAGCGATCAGGCCGTGCTGAACGCGGCGGTGCAGCTGGTCGACGTGGCACAGGGAAAGGCCTGGCCAGAGCCCGGAAAGCCGCCTGAGCTTAACAACCTCAAATGTCGCTTTGAGCCCGCGGTTCAGATGATACCGGCTGGTTCGCTGGAGGTGGTCAACAGCGACCCAATGCTCCACAACACCCACGGGTATTATGGCAAGCGCACCGCCTTCAACCTGGCGCTGCCCAATAAGGGCCAGCGGATACCCGTCGAACTGAAGCGGGCCGGCACTGTCCGCATCGACTGCGACGCGCATGGCTGGATGGAAGGCTGGGTCTATGTGGTGGACAATCCCTACTATGCGGTCACCGGCGCCGACGGCAAGTTCAGCATAACCGATGTTCCGCCTGGGAACTACAAGCTCGTGGCGATCCACCCCTTCACCGGGCCCATCGAGCAGCCCGTAACGGTAGAGGAGAATAAGGCCACCAGTCTGACGATTGAACTGAAAAAATAAGAAAATGGGCGACCCACTGATTCAATGGGGTCGCGCTCCTGCGAGAAGACCGACGCTTTAAGAAACGGTCTGCACTGAGGAGGAACCCTGATGTCTGACGAGCTTGACCGCATTCGGCGCGAAATGCATGCGGTGCTGCAGCCGCCCGGAGTACGGCCCGACGACTCGCTCCAAATCACCCGCCGCACCTTCATTCACAGATCGCTGCTGTTCGGCGCTGCTTCCGTCGGCCAGACCTTCGCGTGGTGGCCGCTGCTGAACACCATCGACGTCGCTCACGCCGCCGAAGCGCCCTTCAAGTTTGCCTGGATTTCGGACACCCATCTCTACGAGAGATCCCTCAACACGCGCTTCGTCGACAAGGTGGTGCGCGCCGTGCAAGAGGTCCAGGCCATGGATCCGCCGGCCGACTTCCTGATCTTCGGCGGCGACCTGGCCCAGCTCGGAAAGATCGAGGAACTTGAGCTTGGCGTTGAGCTCCTCAAGGATCTGAAGATCAAGAAGTACTACATCCCGGGCGAGCATGACTGGTATCTGGATATGGGCAAGAAGTGGGGCGAGTTGTTCGGCCAACCCAACTGGACCTTCGATCACAAAGGCGTGCGCTTCATCGGGCTCGATACGGTCAGCCGGGGACCGGACTACTGGACAGCGAAGAAGATGACGCCAGAGGAGCGCATGGGCCACATGGCTACCCTCGACGGCACGGTTGCCGGCGCGTGGGCCGGCGTCGGCCGCGAGCAACTCGACTGGATGCAGAAGACACTCGCCGACTGGGATAAGTCCAAACCGATCGTCATCTTCAGCCATAATCCGCTGTACGAGTACTACCCGCCCTGGAATTTCTGGGTGCGCGACTGGCGCGAAGTGAACGACGTGCTGAAGCCTTATAAAAAGGTCACCAACATCCATGGTCACGTGCACCAGGTGCTCTACAACGAGATCGGCAGCATGCGCTCGATCGGCATGCTGGCGACCTCTTGGCCATGGCCGTATGCCCCGGAAGGCGTCCCCAAGCTGACCAAGCCGATGATCCGGGTCGACCCCGGCGATCACTTCGATGGAGTCGGTTGGGAAACCGTCAACGTCAACGCCGACGATAAGGTCGACGTCGAGTACATCATGTGGGGCCGCAAGGAGGTGCTCGTCCAGTCGCCGGAGGACCACGACAAGAGCATTGAGGAGGTCTTACAGCCACGCATCGCCGACAGACAGTACCCGTGGGAAAATCCATAAAGGGGATGGCTATGATAAACACATCGACATTCCTCTGCATTCTGAGGCGTTCCACCGTCGCCGGAGCAGTCGTCGCAGCTGCCGTCGTCGTCGGCCCGGCCAGTGCCAACAAGGACCCGGTGACGCCAAAGCAGCTGAAGCTCTATCAAGAGGCGTTCATGGAGGAGGTTAGGAAGGGAGACCTCCTGTTCCACGGTGATGCGGCGATGGCGGAGCAGTTGGGCGTCAAGCTGTCGACCACCGGGTGGGCCTGCGCCATGTGCCATCCGATGGCCTCCGATACCCACCCGCATGCGTTCCCGAAGTTCCAGCAGTCGATGGCCAAATTCGCGACACTGCGCGACATGATCAACTGGTGCATCGAGAAACCGAACCAGGGTGAGAAGATCGATCCCGAATCGGAGGCGATGAAGGCGCTCGAGGCGTACATCACCTGGTCGAACACCGGTTCGGTGTTGGTGCCAGGCAAGTACTAGTCTCGTCGATAGCCGGGGCTCGGCTTCACGGGAGCGCGTCCGCCATCGGGGTGACACCTCGATGGCGGGGTTGAAGCAGTCGTGCGGCCCGGGAACCGCGCGGGGAGGTCTATGCGTTGGCAGAGACTGGGATGGAGCTGCGCGGCAAGTTCGCGAATGTGGACCTGGATGCGCTGGTCGACAACCGGGTCGTGCGGACCTGGCTTTATTTCGGCATGTTCTGGCTGATGGTAACGCCATCCGTCGGCGTCCTGATATCGAGCACCTTCAACTACCCCGACTATCTCGGATCGGGGAATCTCGAGCTCACCTTCGGCCGGCTGCGCCCGGTCCACGTCAACGGTGTCATCTTCGGCGCTTTCTCGACGCTTTTCATCGGCCTTTGCTACTATCTCGTGCCGCGTCTGTCGGGGGTGCGGGTAATATGGTCGGAGTGGTCGGTTCTTCTCGCATGGGTCTGGAACGTCGCAACGCTTGCCGGTTTGGTCGGCTTGCTGTTCGGCGACAGTGACGGTTTGGAAGCCGGAGAGTTTCCGCTCTATGCGAAGGTCGCATTCTTCATCGTAGTGGCTGTTGCTACCGCGCAATTCCTGATCACGATCAGTCGAAGGCTCGAGCCGGCGATCTATGTCGCGCTATGGTACTTGATCGCCACTTTCGTGTGGACGACGATGAACTTCGTGCTTGGAAGCTTCATCCTGCCGTACACGATCTCGGGCATCAACAGCGCCGCCTTCCATGGCCTCTATCTCCACTACATCGTCGGGCTGTGGCTAACGCCCGCGGGCTACGTGATCATTTACTATTTCCTGCCGATCAGCGCGCGAAATCCGCTCTATGCCCATAAGCTCTCGCTGGTAGGCTTCTGGTCCCTGGCATTGTTTTACCCGTTCGTCGGCATCCACCACTACCTCTACAGCCCGATCGCGGACTGGGCCGAGACCTTGGCCGTCGTCACGTCGATGCTGCTGATCATTCCGGTGTGGACGGTGCTGGTGAACTTCTTCGGCACCATGATGGGCAAGTGGCATGAGTTCGGCAGGAACTTGCCGGCGAAGTTCCTGATCATGGGCTCGCTTATGTATCTCGTCGGCTGCTTCCAGGGCTCGACCGAGGCGCTGCGGCAGCTGCAGCAGCCGACCCATTTCACCGATTTCGTCATCTCGCATTCGCATCTCACCGTGTTCGGCACCTTCGTCGTCTGGGCGATGGGGGGCCTCGTCTATACTTGGCCGCGGCTGTTCGGGCGCGAACTCTGGTCCTTCAAGCTCGGCAACTGGTCGTTCTGGCTGATCACCGTCGGCATCACGACCATGGGCCTGGTTCTCACAGCGGGCGGACTGCAGCAGGGTTATCAATGGATGAATGGTGTCGAATGGCTCGACTCGCTCGTCTGGGTGAAGCCCTACTGGCTGGCGCGGACCCTGGCAGGCATCAGCATGGATATCGGTATGTCGCTGCTGGTGGTGAATCTGATGCTGACCGCACTGACCAGCCCGGCGGCTGAGGCGCGACGCGTCCGCGGGCCGGTGGAGGCGCCTATCCCGGCCCCGGCGGGGAGGGCCCGCGCAGTGAACGTTCGCTTCTTCGCGCTGTTCGCCGGCGTCTTTTGCATCACCCTTGCGGTGATCACGCAGGGCGTGCTGCCCTTCGTGGAGCCGTCCTCGCGAACTACGCGCGTGACCTCGGTGGTGCGCACGGATTTCGGCCAGCTGAAATGGACGGTTTCAGAGGCGACGGACTACACCGAGCAGCAGCGTCGCGGCCGCAACATTTACCTGCGCGAAGGCTGCTGGTACTGCCATTCGCAATTCGTGCGGCCGGTGACCGGCGAGATCCGCCGCTGGGGACCGGTCAGCGAGGCGGGCGAATACGCCTATGACGTGCCGCACCTGTTAGGCACACGCCGGATCGGGCCGGACCTGACGCGCGTCGGCCTGAAATACAGCGACGAATGGCACCTGGCGCACTTCTACAATCCGCGGATGCTGGTGCCGGACTCGATAATGGCGCCGTATCGCGGCCTCTTCCACGAGCCCGATGCAGCCGTCCGTATCGTTGACGACGGCGCTGGAAATCGGACCCTGGAAAGGACAGAGGTCACCGAAGGCCTGTTCGACTTCGACAGCCAGCAAGCCATCCAGCTGACGCCGAATGCGTACGGGTTGCTGTTCGTGCCGCTGAAGGCGCGCGAAAGAAGGCCGATCATCCTGACGCCGAATGACGAATACACAGGAGAAACCGTCAGCATCGCGGCGGAGACGGAATCGGTGGCGGCGCTCGTTTCCTACGTCCAGAAGCTCGGCACGAACCGGGGTAAATGGCGCGATCTTTTCGAGCCGCAAAGCCTGGAGGTCATGGATGCGACGATGCCGCGCTCCGAGGAATGGATTGCTTATGGCAAGGAAGTCTATGAGCGCCGCTGCATCGGTTGCCACGGTGCCAAAGGCGACGGCAACGGGCCGGCCGCCACCTTTATGTTTAACCAGCGGCCCAGGGACTTCACGTCCGCAGTCTTCAAGTTCAGGTTGACAAAGGAGCCCCTGCCCACGGACGGCGACATGCTGCGCACCATTACTCGCGGCATCCGCGGCACGGCAATGCCCCCTTGGTACGAACTGCCGCTCAACGATCGGCTGGCGGTGATCCAATACATCAAATATGAGCTAGCGGTTGACCGTTCCGATCCCGCCAGTCCTTACGCTTTCTTCGTCGAGGAACCGCCTGGCCCACCGTTGTATATCGGGCGCCCGCCGACGCCGTCCCAGACGATGCTGGACCGAGGTAAGGAGGTTTGGCAGGTGGCGAAGTGCTGGGAGTGCCACGGCCAAGGCGGCAAGGGCGACGGCGAGAAGGCTGCCGGCCTCAAGGATGATATCGGGTTCGCCACCCCGCCGGCCGACCTCACCAGCGGCCAATTCAAGTCTGGCCCGGCCGTCGAAGACATCTTCCGGACGATAACTACCGGCCTCAGCGGCACGCCGATGCCGTCCTATCGGGATTCCTTTCCGGACGAGGACCGGTGGGCACTTTCCTATTTCGTGGTGGCGCTTTCGGCCTATAAAGACCCGCTCTCGCTGCAGCCGCTGTCGATCAAGAAGGAGGCCCGCGCGGCGCTGAACGATCTGGAACTGGTCGCTGACAAGCCTGAGCGAGCCTATGTGCCCGATCCGTCGGTGCCGGCGTCCGGCCCGCCAGCGCCGCCTGGCGAGAAACAAGCACCCGCAGGAGGTTAGCGCATGCTCGGTTTTGAAGTCACCGGACCGTATGCGGGCGCCATGATGATGAGCCTGGCGGCCCTGTTCTTGTTCATCTGGGGCGTCCTATCCGGCGCGTTGAGCGGCACCGACAAAGCAGCCAACGGGTTTTTTGAAAGGGAGATGGAGAATGAGCGATCTGCAGAGCAGCGATCCGGAGAGCCCGACGCACCCTGAACTGGATGTACGTCAAAGCTCGCACCCTGAACTGGAGGACTATGCCGGCGGCCTGATACAGGCGCGTGTGGGATTCATTCCGCTATGGCTTCTCGTCGTCTACGTGCTGCTGTTCGGTTGGGGGCTGTATTACATGTATGTTTATTGGGGCGGGCTCGGCCCCGGCCGTCTGTTCTAAGAGACTTGTCGCAAGGGCTGGTAAGGCAGGAGTGATGGAGATGTTGGTAGCCAAAATTCTCCTTGGGGTCGCCGTATTGAACCTCCTTTTCCTGACCTTCGAGGTGGCGATAAACGTGCTTCGTCTTTATTTCGGCTGACATAGGAGCAGCGGATGCTACAGGACACGGTTTTCAAGCTCGCTGACGCTGGCTTGCCACAGATGCTCGGCTTCCTCATCTATGGCGGCTGCACCGTCGGCTTTATCATCTTTCTTGTCTATCTTGTGCGGCAATAGAGACGCGGACGCGGCGCTGCGAAAACGCCAATGATCTACTACCTCGTGATCTTCGCCGCTGGATTTGCAGGCAGCTTTCATTGCATCGGCATGTGCGGCGGCTTTGCCTGCGCGCTGGGCCGCGATCAGCGAGGCGGAGGCGCAACCGTCCTTCGCCACCTGCTCTATAATACCGGCCGATTGACAACCTATTGCTTTCTGGGCGGGCTCGCGGGTGCGATCGGTCAGGTCATCTGCACCACGCAAGGTCTAACGGCGGCGCCGCTCTTGAACGGCTCCCTCGACACCGCCCAACGAATTCTCGCGATCGTCGCTGGCCTGCTCATGATTGCCATGGCGTTGCAGTTCTTCGGCTTGCTGCAGGTCTTCCATCGCCTTGCGATCGGATTTGGCGGCAGCACATTTGCATTGTCTCTGCGCGGTCTGTTGACCGCCCGGAGCAGCGCAGCACCGCTTGCCTTTGGCGTTTTCAACGGCTTCCTGCCATGTCCCCTGGTCTATGCCTTCGCCGCCCAGGCGGCGAGCACCGCCGGAGCGCTTCCCGGGTTTCTCGTCATGGCATGGTTCGGACTGGGAACCTTCCCCGCGATGTTGATGATGGGCGGCGTTGGCCGGATACTCGGGCCAGCCTGGCGGCGGCGCGGCGTGCGGCTTGCTGGTGGCTTTATTCTTTTGCTCGGTCTCATCACGCTCGGCCGTGGTCTCCTGCCTTCCGACGCGCATATCGGCCTTGCCTGGCTGGGCGGACATCCCGCATGACTGCGCATGGCGATATCCTCTGTAACCATTGTTCGCTGCCCGTCGGCCTGCGCCCGATGGAGCGCAGGCTCAACGGTGAGGCTTGCGCGTTCTGCTGCTACGGCTGTTGCATCGCCTTTCAGGTGAAGAGCGGCAGACACGAAGAGTGGGAAGCCGCCTGGCTTCTGATCCAGCTCGGCGTGGGAGGCTTTCTCTCCATGAATATCATGATGTTCAGCCTCCTCCTCTATTCGGACGCGTTCACCGGCGTCGATGTGGGCGTGCTGCCGTGGATTCACCTTTTGCTCTGGATCTTCGCGACGCCGGCGGTGGTGATCCTCGGCGGACCCTATCTGCGCGAAATGTGGCTCAATGGCATTCAGGGACGAGTGACGTCGTCGGCACTCATCGTGCTTGGCGTCGCTGCCGCTTACCTCTATTCGGCATTTGCCGTGTTCGAGGGCAGCACGCATGTCTATTTCGACACCGCCGTGATGGTGCTGATGCTGTTCACCGTTGGCCGCTATCTCGAGGCTGTTGGCCGCGCCAGGGCGGCGCGCGACCTCGAATCTCTTCTGGCCGCAGAAAGCGAGAGCGCGACCGTGATCGATGGCGCGGCAGAGATCTGCCGTCCGGTGCGGGAGGTGTCGGCCGGCATGCTGGTGCGGGTCCGGCCAGGCGAGCGCATTCCGGTCGACGGCGTGGTTGTCGAGGGGGAATCGAACACCGATGAAGCCGTGATTACCGGAGAAAGCCGGCAAGTGACCAAGGGCGCCGGCTCCAAGGTGATTGCCGGCAGTATCAATATCGACGGCCCGCTCCTGATCCAAAGCAGCGGTGACGGAACTGCAACCCGCTGGGCACAGATTTGCCGATCGGTGCGCGAAGCGTTGGGCCGTCGCAGTCCAACCCAGCGCCTTGCCGATCGCGTCGTTGGCGTGTCCGTGCCGCTCGTCCTCGCCCTCGGCGGGCTGACGATCGTTTACTGGGCGCAGTCATTGCCGTTCGATCGGGCGTTGCTGATTGGCCTCTCGGTACTGGTGGTTGCCTGTCCTTGTGCCGTCGGCCTCGCTGCTCCGATGGCGACATCACTCGGCATCGGCCGGCTGGCGCGGCACGGCTGCCTCGTCCGCGACCCCGGCGTGCTCGAGACCCTCGCGCGTGTCCGGTTGCTCGCCTTCGACAAGACCGGCACTCTGACGGCGGGCAAAGCGCGTCTCGTCGGCGTCGACTGCGAGGAGGTCGGCATCGACGAAGTACTGGCGCGCGCCGCCGGTCTGGAGCGCCTTTCCGAGCATGGTCTGGCGCGGGCCATCGCGGCAGCCGCCGCTCAGCGGGGCATCACGCCGCTCGTCACCCGCGATGTCCGGACGGTTCCCGGCCGTGGCATCCGCGGCAGCGCCGAAGGCCGGCCCGTGGCGGCAGGGAACGGCAGATTGATGAATGATCTGGGCTGGCCGCTTCCCCCGTCGCTGGCCGAGCGTGCGCAGTCGCTGGAGGCGAGCGGTCATTCGGTGGTCTATGTCGGTTGGGGCGAGCAGGTTCACGCCGTGCTGTCGCTCGATGATTCACCGCTTCCCGAGGCGCGGGCCGCGATCGCGGCCCTGCGTGAGCGCGGGCTCGACGCCACGCTGTTGACCGGCGACCTGGCGCCGGCGGCGGAGCGGATCGCGGCCCTGGTCGGGATCAAGGACGTCCAAGCGGGCCTTTCGCCGGAGGCCAAACGGCTGGCCCTGGATCGGCTCCGCCATGACCACGGTTCGGTGGCGATGGTCGGCGATGGACTGAATGACGGGCCGGTCCTGGCCGCCGCAGATGTCGGTATCGCCGTCGGCTCCGCCACCGATCTCGCCCGCGAGACTGCGGCGCTCGTGCTGCCTGCGGACGGATTGTGGATGCTGCCCTGGATCGTCGACGTGGCCCGCGCGGTCCGCAGGACCATCTTGACCAACCTTATGTGGGCGTTCGGCTACAACCTCGTCGCCCTGACGTTCGCAGCATTCGGACTTCTGCAGCCAATCCTTGCGGCGGCGGTCATGGCCGGCTCGAGCATCCTCGTGGTGGTGAATTCGCTGCGGCTGGAGCGGCTGCCTGATCCTGTTCCAGCGCTGATCCCGGAGCAACGATCCGGCGCCGAGGTGGAGCGTGCCCACGATGGCGCCGGCATTTCCGCAATGGCCGGCCCGGCCGTCGAGCGGAGTTGAGTTTCGTTTCAACCAAACACGTCGTGCGTAAAGGCGTCATACCAGCCTTCCGCCGCGCGCGCAGCCTGCCGGCGGACCTCGGAGCTTTCGTCGACCTTGCTGACGAAGCTGATGACGCTCTTGAGCTTCCCGTCGACGGGCTTGAAGCTGATGGCGTTGCTGAACGCATCGTCGGGGGCGAGATAGGTGTAGCAGGTGTTGAACAAATGCGCCGGGAAACGCGCTGATCCGGTGAGATCGGCCGCGATGGCAAAGGCGCAGGCTTTGGCCTGGCTGTTGGCGCAGAAGGCGGATTTCGGCATATCCCCGCCGATGATCGCGTCACCGACCAGATGGACGCCGGGCTGCAGCGCCGATTCGAAGGTGACCGGATCGACCGGACACCAGCCCGACCGGTTGGCGAGCCCCGCCTGCTGCGCCAGGCGCCCGGCCATTTGCGCCGGGATGACATTGGCCACCGCGGCCTTGAATGTTGCGCCCGCGGTGATCACCGACCGGGTCTTCGCGTCGATTGCCGTGACCCCGCCGGTGAACTGAGCCGGTAGCCATTCGATCATTCCCGGATAGTGGCGGTTCCAAGCGTCCTGGAACAGGTCCTGCGCGTTGAAGCTGTCTTTCGCATCGAGGATCAGAATTTTGGCCTTGGGCTTGCTGTGCTGGAAATAGGATGCGACGAGCGAAGCGCGCTCATAGGGGGCCGGTGGACAGCGAAACGGATCCGGCGGAACGACGATGAGGAACAGGCCGCCGTCCTCCATGCTTTCCAGCTGCCGGCGCAGCAGCTTGCTTTGCGGTCCTGCATTCCAGGCGTGCGGCATGATCTCCATCGCCACATCGTCATAGCCCTCAAGCGCCCGGTCCCTGAATGCGATGCCCGGCGCAACAACGAGACGGTCATAGCTGAGCTTCGAGCCGTTGTTCAGCGCAACGGTCTTCGCCGCCGGGTCAATCGCCGCGGCGGACTCATGAATGACGGTGATGCCGTATTGTTTTGCCAGCGCTTCATAACCATGGCCGAGCGATTCGAACGGGCGTAGCCCGGCGAGATAGAGATTGCTGAAAAAGCAGGTCGTGTAGCTCTGCCGCGGTTCGATCAGGGTCACGTCGACGGCCGTGGCGCTGGAGGCGAGATATTTGGCGACCGTTGCGCCGCCGATGCCGCCGCCGATCACGACGACGCGCGCCTTGGCTTGGCCCCGCGCCTTCCGTGGGCTGAGCGCCGTCAACAACCCTGCTCCGGTCAGGCAGCCGAACTCGCGACGCGTCCAGGATTTCATGGCGGGTTACTTTCCCTGCGCTGCGACATAGCGCGCGACGCTCGCGATCTCCTCGTCGCTGAGCGAGAGCGCGATAGCGTGCATGATGTGACTGGGGCTCTGGCTCGCCCGGTAGGAAAGCATGGCGCTGGTGAGCCTCTCCTCGCCGAGCCCGATGATGGGGGGAATGCCTTTGTCGTGGCCATCAAGGCGATGGCAGGACGCACAGGTCGCGGCGAGTTGAGCGCCTTGATTGGCGCCCGCCGCCGCTCCGGATTGGCTGACGAGCAGGACGAAGCCTGTGGCGATCGCACATCCCACGACGGGGCGCATGCTGAACGCCCATCTGTTTCGGAGTTTTGCGGTCACGCTCCCACCCAACTCGTCACACCACAATTCGCGCAGTTCAACTGCCCCACGATCTCAACCAACCGTAAGCTGGTGCGACAATGCATAGACGGCACCGCCGTCTTCTTCCCAGACGAAATCGAGCCGGCCGCTTTCCGTCGCGCACAAGGAAAATTCGAAAAACGGGTTGGCCGAAATCGCCTCGTGGAGATCGACACTGAACACCACGGTTTCGTTGTAGCGGCAGACAAACTTGTTGATGATCTTGCGCGGGATTACATTGCCTTGATCATCATGGCGTAGCCCCGTTTCCATCTCATGGCTGATGATGGTCTTGACCTGAAAAATCTCCCCCATCGCCGCAGCATTTGGCACGATCACGCGTGGTGTCGGGGTGGTCACTGTCTCTCTCCGATCTCAGGCACAGCCATCCGTAGCGACACGGACCCACGTCGTGGTCATCAGCAAGATGCCGTCATTCATTTCAGCGACAGCGACGACGTGTTGCGGTTTGGCAAGCCGGATGCGTGTCGACACGCGGGGCAGACTGCGTTGCGGGACGAAGTGGAAACTGGCCACTTCGATGAGCGGGTTCCGCGGCGCGAACACGCGCATCTGCCTTACATGGTCGGCCTCGGTCATGGGGCTGTCGATGTAAAGACTCATGGGCACGGTGTAGCCGGTCGGGAAGTCCGTCGGCATTATCAGGTGAAGGCGATCCGACACCGTGGCCGTCCGTCCGGTGAGCTGCTCGATGAGATCCAGCGCTTCATCGTTCGCACGCGCGCTCAGCGGCGAGAAGAGCGCGACCCCGGCAAACCCCACACTCCCGGCGATCAACACATCGCGGCGCGTCAAGCTCATCGTCCCGGTCTCCAAACCCTGCCACCTCTTTAGGCCACTCTAAGAACGCATCGGCGGCGGCAGGCGGCGCACTCGGACACATCAGTGCGGCAGCTTCTACCAAATTTAGCACCGACAACCGCTGGGAGCAATCTCGCGGAAGTGCCCATGGCCGCCCTTTAAACCAATGCATTCTGTTTTACCGGCCGTTGGGAGCACGCCGGCGGATTCTGCGACTACCCAACTTCGGTCGCCGGCCTGATCGCTGGAGGCGTTATTGCGGCACCGCTGTCGGGATAGATGGTCAAGGCATTGCGGGAAAGGACGCCATTGCGGGTTGTCGGATCTCTGATCACTCTTGGCCGGCTATCAGATGCTCGAATTAACTGGAGCGCTCGAACCGCGCCAGCGCAATGTCTGATTTACAAGCCTGCGCGACATTCATGATAAGGCTGAAAAAGGACGGGTTAGGGTGGGAAGCGGTCGTTGGTCTCGTCCCAACGAGCAAGTAGCGCCCCTGAGCTGACCCATCCGGGCCGGACCCCGGGGCAGTCTCGCGTGCCGCCCGAGATAACTCGCGAGGCTAAGCCCAGAACGCATCCCAGGCGTAGAGGTCGTAGAAGTGCTCCCGGCCGTCAATCACCTTGCCATTCTTGATGTCGAAGACAATGCAACAGAGCACATCCAGCCGTTTGCCGTTGCGCTCCCCGGTATTGCGATGGACGCCGACCACGCGTCCGTCCTCGCTCGCCATCACATGCAAAAGATCGGCCCTGAAGGTCCCGTTGGTTTCGCCGCCATAGCGGCCGAACTGGCCAAAGGTCGCCTCGCGGCCTTCGTAGTCTCCGGCGATCGGACTTTTCCCCGGAGTATGCCACGTGCAGGATTCGTCGATGATTTGCGTGAGCGTGTCCATGTCTCCCGAGTTGAACGCGGCATAACCGCGCCGAACGAACTCGGAGTTCTGATTCCTTAGCGTCACGTCTGCCATAACTTCCTCCCGTTGCTGACCCGACCCCGCTAGGTCGCGTGAGAGCCTAATGGGCGTCGGCCAAACCCATATCAGCAACATACACCCGGCACGGTGCGCGCGCACGAGGAAGCTTGCCTTCGCTCTTCTCCGCAGGAAGTCAGCTACGGGTCGACTCGAATCCTTGCGCGAAGGTCGGCTCTGGAGAAGCGCCAGGAAAGTAGGCAATTGGCGCGACCGAGCTGGCCGGCGCATGGGCTCGGATTATACCGCGATGGAGCGTTCTAAGTCTCAAAAGGGTGGAAATTTGCCGTCTGGGTCGCTACCGGAACGGGCAAGGAGCGCCACATCTGGGCTTTCGCGGTCCGTGAAACGAAGGTCGTGTCTCGGACCCTTCGAGACGTTTGTCGTCCGTGGCCGCCATTCAACGCTATTATGGCGAAGCACAGTCGGGCAGGCGCAGCGGCTTCTCTATCTTCGCGAGCTCTTCCGCCTTGGCGCAGTCAGGAAAGCCGACGAGCCGCATCGTTTTGATCAACCGCTGGCGCTCCGCTTCATTGAATCCGGGCAGATTGATAAATCCCTCGACGGTCAAATTGGGAAACCGCCTGAGTGCGTCCGCTACTGAGACCTTCGCCTCTTCAGTTCGGCCAAGAGCCGCAAGCGCGCCAGAACGCATCACCCAGTGTTTCCTTCCATAGTTTTCCGGCGTCAAGCGGTCCAGCATCCGCAGGGCATCCTCATACCGGCCCACCATGAAGTAGGCGTGAGCGAAAATCCTGGCACTCCACATCGGGAAACCGGGGTTGAGACTGACTGCCTTGTCGACCAGTTGCGCGACGCGCTCAGGCTCGCCGAAGGTCGAGGCCCAATCGATATAGAAAGTCAGAACTTCGAACTGGCCGGGAGCGAGGCGCAGTGCGGTATCGAACTCTGCCTTGGCGCGTTCGAATTCGCCTCTGTCACCCAAAATCATCGCATACACAGCATGCGCCTCGGCATCGCTCGGGTCGAGCTGGACAGCGCGCTCGGCAGCCTCGGCAGAGAGAGCCCGGTTCTTGTCGCGTTCAACCCCAAAACCGGTCAAGATACCGTGGGAATGGCTAAGTTCGACCCAAGCGCGGGCAAGGCCGGGGTCCAGTTCGACCGCGCGGGTGAGCAGCCTGACAGCCTCCTCGACATCCGCCTGATTGACTTGCTCGAGTTTTTCGGTGCCGAGCAGATAGAGTTCGTAGGCATTGAGATTCTCGGGCGGCCTTCGATGGGCGGTGATGCGGCCCGCCTCCTGGACCAAACCTGCGCCGCCGCCGAGGCGGTTCGAAATCTGCTCAGAAATTTCAATCTGGATTGCGAACAAGTCCTCGTCCGGCCGGTCCCAGCGCTGTGACCAAAGATGTTCGCCCGTTTTGGCGTCGATGAGCTGCGCCGTAATTCTCACGCGGTCGGTCTGACGCTGGATGGAACCCTCGACCACAAATCCTGCGCCAAGCGCCTTGCCCACTTCACTCGGCACGGCTGGTTTGTCCCGGTATTGTTCAGTCGAGTTACGGGCGATCAGCTGGAATTCAGGGAACCCCGCCAGATCGGTGATTATGTCCTCAGTGAGGCCATCGGCGAGGCGTCCGGTCGTCTCGTCGCCGCCATAGTTGTCGAACGGCAGCACCGCTACCGATGGTTTGCCACTTACTGTCGCAGTCGGCCAGAATTGCCAGACCGTCCCGGCCAAAACCAGAATAAGGACTGGCACGGCTGCTGCTGCCAAAACCCAGCGCGGAGGCGATGACCGCGCTGGCTGGCGTGGGGCTTGTCCCTCAAGGATGACGCGGAAGGCCTGCACCGGTTCGGCGATATTCTTCACCTTCTGCTCGCCCAGCGGCTCGAAGCCGAAAGCCAGCTTCTTCTCAACCTCCCTGGCGACCTTTGCCGAGACACAGATGCCGCCCGGGTCTGCCAGCTGCTGAAGCCTGGCCGCGACATTGACGCCCTCGCCATATCGGTCCTCGCCCTCGACGATCACCTCGCCGAGATTGATCCCGATCCTGACCCGGATCCGCTGGTCCTCGGGAACGGCGGCGTTACGTTCCGCCAGCCCGCGCTGCAGCGAGACGGCGCATTCCACGGCGTCCACCACGCTGCCAAATTCGGCTAGCATCCCGTCGCCCATAAGCTTGAAAATCTGGCCTTGATGGCGGGCAATCTCCGGCTCAAACAGTTCCTTGCGTCCCGCACGAAGGCGCTCGAATGTGCCAGCCTCGTCGCGTTCCATCAGCGCGGAATAGCCCACGACATCAGCAGCAAGAATGGCGGAAAGCTTGCGGTCCATTGGTTCGGCCTAACCTCACCGGATTATAGGACTGGTCGCACTTAAATGAAATGACCGACCTCAACAGCGCTTCAGGGGAACCCGCGTTTTATCCAACGCTTCTACTGATCGCCGCAGGCAGTCCCTCGGTGTGGAATGCCCATGTGAGCCCGATTGTTCGTGTGCCTCCCGTAAGTCGTTTGCAGTGTGAGGACCGTCGTCGAACGCAGCCCCACGGATCGGTGGGTGGCAAAGCGGCGCATGGCCTAGCCTTAGCCTAAGTCCATTTCCGCAAGTTTCGAGACATTCGAGCTTGCCTCCCGGAACGGCCGACTTGGGTCAATCCTTCCGGTTTCTCGAACAGGAAGGTAGCGCCATTTGCAGACGTCAGCGAGTGCGGCCACTATGGTCCCAACTCGTGTTCATGTCGGACGTTTCCGGTCTGACGCCGCGCGGATCGGGGCGTCTCCCGCCATCGATGCGATCGAGTTCGCAGCCACCTGGCGGAAAGCGGAAGGTTCTGATCCGCCTTTTAAGCCCAAATTGCTGGATTTGGCAGCCCAGGAAGGATAGGCTTGGTTTTTGGTTCAGGCGATGGAACAGAGACTAGCCGCAATTCTGGCTGCCGATATGGCGGGCTACAGTCGGCTAATGGAGGCCGACGAATCCGGCACGCTCGCACGCCTTCGGACCCATCGCATAGAACTGGTCGATCCCGCCATCGCGAAGAACAAGGGCCGGATCATCAAGACCACCGGAGACGGCATGCTCGTTGAGTTCCAGAGCGTGACCGATGCCGTGAAATGCGCCGTGGAAATCCAACAGCGCATGAAACGGCGCAATTCGGATGTGCCGCAAGAACGGCGTATCGAATTCAGGATCGGCATAAATCTCGGCGACATCATTTTCGACGATGAGGACATTTTTGGCGACGGCGTCAACATTGCCTCGCGCATCGAGCAACTCGCCGACGTCGGCGGTATCTGCGTGACCGCAGCGGTGGCGACCCAAATTGCCGACCGTCTCGAAATTGCCATGGAGGATTTGGGCGAGAAGACGTTAAAGAACATCAGCCGCCCGGTTCGCCTCTATCGCGTTGGGTTTGACAGTCATGTCCTGCCAGAAGTCGAGGCAAAGCGATCCATCTCGAAACCTTCGATAGTGGTGCTGCCATTCAACAACATGAGCGGCGACCCCGAGCAGGAATTTTTCGCGGACGGACTGACCGAGGACATCATCACCGAATTGTCCCGCCATCATGAACTGTTCGTCATCTCGCGCAATTCCAGCTTCGTCTACAAGAACCGCGCCGTGAATGTGCGCGAGGTGGCCGAGAAACTCGACGTCCAATACCTGGTGGAGGGAAGCGTTCGCAAGATCGGCAACAGGGTGCGCGTGACGGTTCAGCTCATCGACACGGCGAATGACGCTCATATTTGGGCAGACAAATATGACCGGAAGCTGGACGACATATTCGCGATTCAGGATGAGGTAACCGCGGCGATCGCAGCCACGCTGCCCGGTCGTGTCGAGGCGGCTCAGCGGGACCAGCTCGCGCGGGCGAAACCTGCAAACATGGCCGCGTATGAATGTGTTCTTGCTGCCAAGGTGCTGCATCACCGAGGCACGATTGAGGATAATGAACGCGCGCAAACCTTGATAGGCAGGGCCGTCGCGCTCGACCCCGATTATGCCCATGCCCATGCCTGGCGCGCCTGCATTCTTGGCCAGGCCTGGGTCCATAACTGGTGCAAAGACAGGGATGCCGTCTGGAACGACATCTTGGCAGCGCTGGACAGGGCGCTGGCGCTGGACGACAACGATGCCGATGTCCACCGCATCCTCGCCGCAGTGAACGTGAACAACAATGAGCTGACCACAGCGCGCTACCATCAAGAGCGCGCCCTCGCCCTCAATCCCAACTACGACCTCGTGGTGGTGCAGCAAGGCGAGTTGTTGACGTGGCTGGGAAGGCCGGAAGAGGGAATTGAATGGATCCGCAAGGCAATGCAGTTGAACCCGCACCACCCGGAGAGGTTCTGGAGCCATCTGGGAAAGGCGCATTTCGCCGCGCGCCAGTATGGCGAGGCGATCGAAGCTTTCATGCATCTGTCAACCATGGACTCGGTTCAGCACGCTTTCGCCGCTGCCTGCTACGGCTGGCTCGGCGACGAAATCGCGGCCGCGGCGCATCTGCGCAAGATCAAAACGCTCGATCCCCAGTTCGACCTCGATTCATTTATCGCCACCCTGCACTATGCCCAGAAGTCTGATGTGCAGCACGTCCGCGAGGGACTGCTGAAAGCCGGTATTGCCAACCTGTAGCCAGCCGGTGACTACGAACCGGATCCAATCGGGGACAGGCAAAAAGACCGGCCCCCACCCAAGGACGAAGCCGCTCGCGCGGCACTGGCGCGCGAGCGGCTCCGTCCAGGGGTCATGGGCGTGAATTCGGCCGGGGCGAGCCAGAGTCCGGCCATGTCAAGACTCGGTCTCTAAGGGATTGGGTTTTGACCTTACCGGTACTCGAAGATCGACCTGAAAATTCCGGGCGCGATCACCGACAGCGGATTGACGTCCAGTTTGGGCTTGTTGGCATTGCCCCTGAGCCGGTAAGTCACGCCGATCAGCCCGCGATCACGGCCATTGCCGAGCAACGCGCCGAACAGC
This sequence comes from Mesorhizobium sp. L48C026A00, assembly GCF_000502375.1. Taxonomy (NCBI): domain Bacteria; kingdom Pseudomonadati; phylum Pseudomonadota; class Alphaproteobacteria; order Hyphomicrobiales; family Phyllobacteriaceae; genus Mesorhizobium; species Mesorhizobium sp. L48C026A00. Next base: position 217,896 of record NZ_AYWU01000005.1, read on the forward strand.
GGCAGTTCGCCAAAGATGCGGTTGATGCCGTAGACCGGCATGAAGGTGCCGGTCATGTCCATGTTGTTGTTCCGGTCATAGAGCGTGCCCTGGAAGGTGGTGCCGATGCGCGGGCCGCGCAGCACGCCATTGGCCAGCTTCAGATAGCCGGCGCCCTTTTCGATCTCGGAAAAGCCGCGCTCGAACTTCACTCTCGACGTGTCGATATTGGCTTTGACGGCTTCGTTGAGGCTGCGGCTGTCACCGGCCGGCGTCGTCGATACGAGCGAGGCGAGTTTCGGCTCGTTGACCACGAAGAAATCATGCGAGTCGACCTGGCCCTTCATCGGCCCATCGCTTGCCCCGGCGAGCGCCAGGGTGATCGAGCCGCCCTCCATATGCTCGTAGATGTTGAGGAACCGCAGGATTGCGCCGGCGTCGGCCGACCGCACGTTGAGGGCGCGCTTGCCGGCGCCGGTCGTATTGCTGATGCTGATGGCAGCACCCGAACTTGCCGTGGCGCTCACCTTGAGCCCATTCACCCTCGAGCCGGCGGCGCTGTAGTCGAGCTTCAGGTTCGACAGCGTCTCGTTGTGGAAGCCGGTCAGCGAATTGACGTCGGCGCTGACCGAAATCGCGTCGGAGCCCGTGGCCTTGGTGGCGGTGTCGACATCGGACGTGAATTGCTTGATCAGCGAGCGCGCGTCCAGCGCGCTGCCGCTGATGTCGATCGCGTAGCCCTTGCCGGATCGTTTCACCGAAACGGCAACGTTGTCTCCCCGGTTCAGCTTGACGTTGCTGAACCGCGCCGAGGACAGGGCGCCTTTGACCAGCACCACGCCGCCATCGATCGAAAAGGTCTTTCCATCCAGGTCGAAGTCGGACAGCGTCGTGGTGTCGCCGGATTTGGCCATGGCAAATGTGACATTGGCTGGAATGCCGGGGCCCTTGCTCCAGCCTGCCCAGGGAATGTCCAGCCTGGCATTGGTCAGGTCCGCCGAAACAGTCTGGTTGCCCGTGCCACTCTTGTCGATCTCAACCTTGACGGTTCCGGAAAGCAGCTCCGACAGGCCAGGCATGGCGGCGGCACGTATCTTGTCGTCGAGCATCAGCGCCACTTTTCGGCTGCGTGGCGGTCCGCCATCCCTGAGCGGTTCGATCAGGTCGAGTTCGGCTGGAATGCCGTTGAGCAGCGCCTTGGCTGATATCACCGCCTTCTCGCGTTCCACCGTGATCGAACCATCCGCGTCCGTCACCGTTTGGTCTTCGAACGGCTTGCCCAGCGACAGGTCTTTGTAATCGAGCGTCACCAGCCAATCGAGTTTCGAGCTGTCGACGCCTGACTGCAGCGGAATATCCGCCTTGACGTGGCCGGTCACCGTGCCGGACAGGTCGTCCGGCAGCAGGCCGACATGGCGCATGGCATTGATCGGCTCGTAGGAGGCGAGCTCGGCGATTGCGGACGCCTCCCCGGCAACATCGATATCGAGCGCGCCGATCACCGGCGGGCGGTTCGCCGCCTTGATCGTCATCGTGCCGTTGCTTGCCGCCACCGTGCGGCCGCTGGCCATATAGACGCTGCCCGAGGACAAGGCGATGTCGACGTCATTACCGTGGAATTCGACGACGCCGACGGCATCGCGTATCGGCGGAATACGACCGGCCGTATCGAATCGCGATCCTTCGACCTGGAACCGGCCGAATATCTCATCCGATGAAAGCGGGATGCCGTTGCCAAGGCGCCCGGGCACGACCTGGAACTGCAGGCTGGCGTCGACGACGCGGCCGCCGAACAGGTTTTTCAGCACCCACAGGCGAGCGTTTCGCGCCGAAAACCAGGGCCACAACTGCTTGACATGCGAGACCGGCATGTCGTGGACGTTGAAGGCTACAGATATGCCCGGCACCTTTCCCCTGGCGAACTCGACAGAAGCCGTGCCCAGCGCCTCGCTGGCGGACCCGGATCTGATCCCGATCTGCTCGGCCACGAGCTTGCGGCTGCGGGTCTGGAAGACGCCGGCCACCCGGGCGATGAAATCGAGCGCAGGTTCGGAGGATTCCGAAGGCGCCAGCGTCGAGCCGTCGCTGGTCAGGTCGTAGCGATAGGACGGCTCCTCGCCCGCTGTTCCAGTCGCCGGCTTCGGCCCGATCGAACCGGCGAACTCGAATGTCGAGCGACCGGTCCTCACTTGCAGCCGGTCCACCTGGACCTTGTTTGCGCCGGCGACAAGCGTCGCAGCGAGATCGACGTCTGCTGGAAGCGAGCCACGCGTGCCAAGATCGAGCACGGCACCGGCGAACGACAACGAGGCCGTCAGCCGCGACGCGTCGTCGCCGGATCCTTCCGATCCCGCCAACTTCAGGGCAATCGCGCCAAGCGTCCCGCCCGGCGCTGCCGCAGCCTGGTCAACCTGTGCTATCTCGACGCTGGCATCCAACGCCGTCACGCGCCGCGTCGTCGTATCGCGGCTGGCTGAGGCGGCGATGGTGAGTGCCCTGCCGTCGACGGCCGCGTCGGATGAAAACTCCATGCCGCCCGGCCCCGACTGCGCAACGGTAGCATCCGCGATCCTGACCAGTTTGACCAACCCGGCCTCGGGCGGAACGAGGTCGACATTGCGCAGCTCGATCCGGCGCATCTGCTCCTCGCGCACCGCATCGAGCGCGTGACCGATGCTGGCAAAGACCGTGCCGGCCAGCCTGTCCGGATCGATGAGGCCGTCATCATTGCGCAGCGCCGCCGTCCAGTCGCCACCCGACGGCAGCGCCGACATCACGATGCGCGCGTCGGAGATCCTGGCGCTGGTAAGCCGCACCTCGCCCGAAAGCAGCGGTATCAGCCTTACGCCGAAGCGGACACGCCCGGCATCGGCCAGCGGCTTGCCGTCGGCGGTCTTGAGGCTGACGTCGCTGACCTGCAGCGCAATGAAGCTCGATCCGTCGAGCGTGAGACGGGCCGGCCCGACCGCGACGTCGAGGTCGACGCCGGCCAATTTCTCGATGGCCGTTTCCGCCTCGGCCCGCAGCCGCTCGGTGCCGAAGCCGGACATGCCGATCGCATACACAGTGGCGGTGGCCAGCAGCACAAGGGCCAAAAAGCCGGCAAACAGCCGCGCAAGAATACCAACGCCGCGGCCCTGGCCGAGCGGCGGTATGCGGCACGCGGACGGGAAGGCCCCCAGGTCGGTGATTTCATCACGCCTGAATCTGATCTTCTCGTGCTGCGGCTGCTCCTGATCCACACAATTTTCCGTTGAACGAACTCGACCGTGGACGACTCCCGGTGCGACAATATATCGATGAGGCTTCGCGCGTAACCACAAACAAGGGCATCGATATGGCTGATCTCGACGTCGGCGACGTTGCGCCGCAGTTCGACCTTCCCCGCGACGGCGGCGGGTGGCTCAGCCTCGCGTCATTGCTGGGAAAGCCGGTCGTGCTTTACTTCTATCCGCAGGACGACACCACCGGCTGCACCAACGAGGCGATCGGCTTTTCGCAGTTGAAGCCGGAATTCGAAAAGCTCGGCGCTGTCGTGATCGGCCTGTCGCCGGACAGTGTCCGAAAACACGACAAATTCAAGTCGAAATACGATCTGACCGTCGACCTCGTCGCCGACGAGGAGCGCAAGGTGATCGAAGCCTATCATCTGTGGGTCGAGAAGCAGCTCTATGGCCGCCGCTATATGGGTGTCGAGCGCGCAACGTTCCTGATCGGCAGCGACGGACGGATCGCCCGGATCTGGCGAAACGTTCGCGTCAAAGGCCATGCCGAGGCGGTGCTGGAGGCCGTGCGCGCGCTTTGACGTCGATTTCGGGACGTCAATTTCGGCTGTGGCCTGAACCGGTGTGAAGCACGGGCGCCGAAGCAATCCGGCTGCAACCCATGGGCTGCAAGCTGGGCGCCAGCAACCGACCGTTAACCTTAATGATGTGTAATCGAGCTTGTCGTTGGTGTCGTAACGAAAGCTTGGTCCTGTGAACGTAGCCAGTCAGTCAACGGTCTTTGGCAGGCGCAATGAGCCCCACACGGTCATTATCGCCCGGGGCAACGAGATCAGGCATTTCACCATACGGCCATGGCTTGCCGCATTTTGCGGCTCGGCGCTGGCGGCGATGGCGATAGGCTATCTGCTGGCGACCTCCTATCTCGTGCTGCGCGACGACCTGATCGGCGCGACCACGGCACGGCAGGCGCGCATGCAGCAGGCCTATGAGGACCGCATCTCCGCACTGCGCGCCCAGGTCGACCGGATCACCAGCCGTCAGCTGCTCGACCAGCACCTCATGGAAACCAAAGTTGGCGAGTTGCTGGAACGACAGACCCAGCTCAGCCTGCGCCATGGCCGCCTCGGCCCACTCCTCGAACGCGCCGAGAGCGACGTCGGAACGCCGCCTGCCGCAGGCCCGGCTGCGTCCGCCATGCCGGATAAACGCGCCGAGGTGACCGACGCCCAGCCGCCGGCCTATGCGGTTGCCAGCGTCGGCGCCAACCTTGGCGCTGGCGACACCAGGCCGTTCTCGCTGTGGTCGACCCGCTCCGATCCGCTGCCGAGTGACACGGCGGCCGATCGTGCCGACAGGCTGTTCGTGTCGATCAACGCCGCGCTCAAGGCCATAGAGAGCCAGCAGCTCACCCGCATCGCCACGCTTGCCGACAACGCCTACAAAAACGCCGATGCGATTTCTCAGGCGCTCGAGGCGGCGGGCCTGCCGGTCGACGGCGATTTCGGCAAGAGCGATGCCGGCGGTCCGCTGATACCACTCGACAGTTCGATGACGTTCGACAGCAAGGTAAGGGAACTCGACGAGGCGCTGGACGCGCTCGACCGGCTGAAGACGGAGGCGCGACGGCTGCCGCTCGCCAACCCCGCGCCCGGCCGCTCGGTCACCAGCCCGTTCGGCGTGCGCCCCGATCCGCTCCTCGGCACCGCCGCGCTGCATTCGGGGATGGATTTCAGGGCGCCGACCGGAATGCCTGCCAAGGTCACGGCGCCCGGCGTCGTCGTCAAGGCCGGCTGGAACGGCGGCTACGGCCGCATGGTCGAGGTCGACCATGGCAATGGCTTTGCGACGCGCTATGGGCATCTCAGCAAAATCGACGTGACCGTCGGCAAGAGGCTCAATGCCGGCGACGCCATCGGCAAGACCGGCAGCAGCGGCCGCTCGACCGGCCCACATCTGCATTACGAGATCCGCCACCATGGCGAGGCCATCGACCCGCTGCGCTTCCTGAGGGTCGGCAAGAAGGTCGCGCGGTATCTTTAGTGGCTGCAGGGGTGCATCTGGCACGTCGTAGGCTTTTCGAACGTCGGTGCAGGACCTTTTCGATGCTGGCGGGACAGCGCCCCCCTCTGTCCTGCCGGACATCTCCCCCATTTGGGGGGAGATTGGCAGCTTCGGCGACAGTGCCCTTTCTTGAACGTTGAAAATTGGCGAAGGCCGAGGGGACGGCCAATCTCCCCCCTTGTGGGGGAGATGTCCGGCAGGACAGAGGGGGGCGCGAAGGAACGCCGAAATTCTTTTTGAATTCCATTTGACTGAATAAATATTCGGTGCCACCCTCTAGTCTCCCAGGGATGCAAGACATGGCACTGCGGGGGACCAATCAGGAGTTTGGGCGGCCTTACAACAGGCGTATCGTCCTTGAGTCCATCCGCCTTCACGGTCCGATCGCCCGCGGCGACATTGCCAAGCGGGTCGGGCTCACCGTTCAAACGGTCTCGACCATCGTTCGCGAGCTGGAAGAACACGGCTACGTTCTGTCGATGCGCGAAGAGCCGCGAGGGCGCGGGCTGCCTCCGGCGACCCTGCGGATCAACCCGGAGGGCGGCTATGCCGTCGGCATCCACGTCACTCCGCTGGGTATCAATGCCGCGCTGATCAATTTGAGCGGGGACGTGATCGAGAGCGCCTACCGCGAGGCCCCCAACGCAACGCCCGACCATGCCTTCGATCTGATCGGCGCGATGGTGCTTGAATTGACCGGACTGCGGCCGGGCGGTCGCGTTCTCGGCATCGGCATGGCGCTGCCCGGCCCTTTCGGCGTGGAGTCGATGAGCTTTGTCGGCCCGACGACGATGACCGGCTGGAAGGACGTGGCGCTTCGGGAACGGCTGGAGGCCTCGACCGGGCTGCCCGCGTTTTTCGAGACCGACATGGCGGCCGCGGCAATGGGCGAGCGCCTCTATGGCCTCGGGATCGGGTATTCCGAATACTACTATCTTTATTTCGGTGTCGGTCTTGGCGGCGTCATGGTCCATGACGGAAGCGCGCTACGCGGCGCCTGGGGAAATGCCGGCGAAATCGGGCACATCCCTGTCGTGCCGGGCGGCGAGCCGTGCCCCTGCGGCAATCGCGGCTGCCTCGAACGATACCTCTCGCTCGAGGCGCTGCAGCGCCGGAACATCAGCGACGCCGATTGGGTTGACGAAGTCGGGCCGATCTTCCGCAACGCCATCACCATCGTCGAGAACCTGTTCGATCCCGAAACCATCATCCTCGGCGGACTGGCGTCCACCGATCTGCTTGAACGGCTGGCCGGTTCGGCTGCCAGGCTTGCCAACTCGATCTCGGCGCGAAGCGACCGCACGGCGCCGCGTCTCACCGTCGCACGCGGCGGCCAGCATGCGGTGCTGCGCGGGGCCGCCGCACTTGCCGTCTCAGGCGTGCTTTCGCCGCGCTTCGGCCAGATATTCACCGCCGAGCGCGAACGCGGGCGAGATATACTGCAAGGCAAGGGGATCGCGGCATGGGCGGAGCTCAGCCTGGCATGAGCCAACCCCTGCTGGTGCTCGACGATGTCACCAAGAATTTTGGCGCGATCGAAGCGCTCAAGGGCATCAGCTTCTCGATCGGCAAAGGCGAGGTGGTGGCGCTTCTGGGCGACAATGGCGCCGGGAAATCGACGCTGGTCAAGATCATCGCCGGCGGCCTGGAGCCGACCTCCGGCCGCATGCTGTTCGAGGGCAAGGAATTCCTCGCCAAATCTCCCGCCGAGGCCAAGGCGGCTGGGATCGAGACCGTCTACCAGGACCTCTCGCTTTGCACCAATGTCGACGTGGTGGCCAATTTCTTCATGGGCCGCGAGATCACCAGGAAATTCCTTGGCGTTCCCGTGCTCGACGAACCGGCCATGGAGCAGGTGGTCGAAAAGGCCTTGGCCAGCGCCGGCACCCGCATCCCTTCGCTCAGAACCAATGTCGAGCATCTCTCGGGCGGCCAGCGGCAGGCCATCGAACTCAATCGATTCGTGCATTTTGGCGGCAAGCTCGTGCTTCTCGACGAGCCGTTCGCAGCACTCGGTGTCGAGCAGACGCGGCGCGGCCTCGACATGATCCGCCAGGTGGCGAGGCAAGGCATCGGCGTCGTCATCATCACCCATATCATGCAGCAGGCCTTCCAGGTCGCCGACCGGATCGTGGTGATCCGGCAAGGCGTCGTGGCCGGCGATGTCGCGCGCAACAAGACAAGTCCCGACGCGGTGATCGACATGATCACCGGAGAGACGCTCGCCGGTGCCGGACCGGCAGGCTGAGGGACAAAATGAGGGGTCCGGCGCAAGAGGAGCGAACGACATGAAGAAAATACTTCTTTCCGTCTTCGGTATCCTGGCACTGGCCTTTGCCACGCTCACGCCGGCATTCGCCCAGTCCAAGGGCACCGTCTACTACCTGGTGCCGACATTGCTCGACGAATTCCAGACCGGCTCGGTGAGCGCTCTGGAGATGTTCCTGAAGCAGGTCGGCTACGAGATGAAGACGCTGAACGCCGACAACAAGACCGACGCTCAGCAATCGCAGATGAACGACGTCATTGCGCTCAAGCCGTCGGCGATCATTCTTGCCGCCGTCGATTTCAATGCGTTGAAGCCGTCGATCGAGGCCGCCCGCGCCGCCGGCATCCCGGTTGTCGAGTTCGATCGCCAGATCACCTCGACGCCATCCGATTTCACCTCGGTGGCGGGAACGGTCGAGATCGGCCAGATTGCCGCCGATCAGGCCGAAAAGCTTTTGAAGGCGAAGCATGGATCGGTGAAAGGCAAGATCCTCCAGGTGCTTGGCGATCCTGGCGACCCCTACACGCTCGACATCCAGAAGGGTTTCGAGGAGAAGATGAAGGCGTTCCCGGACGTCAAGATCATCTCGGTTCCGGCCATGCAATGGGCGGCGGATGCAGCCGGAACCATCGTCAACGACCAGATGCTCGCCAACCCGGATATCGACCTGATCTTCAGCCACGCCGCCCATCTCTCGGTCGCCGCCGTCGCCTCGCTCGAGGCCGCTGGCAAAAAGCCGGGCGACGTCATGCTGATGAGCTCGAACGGTGCGCCGGTCGGCCTCGACCTGATCCGCAAGGGCTGGCTCAACGTCGAAGTCGAGCAGCCGCTCTACGCTCAGGCCGCCGCCGTCGCCATGTTCATGGACAAGGTCGTCAACAAGCAGGAGATCAAGCCGGGCGAGTACGATGTGCTCGGCCTGAAGTCGGCCGTGACGATTGAAGCCTGGGGACCGAACATCAAGATCCCCGGCGCTGCGATCACTAAGGAAAACGTCGACAACCCGGCCTTCTGGGGCAACATGAAGCCGCCCTCGGGCACCGTGAAGCCGGTCGAATAGCAAAGTCGCCCAAGGCTTCGGGCCGCGCTGGCCCGGAGCCCTGGGCGTTCGAACGGACGCGCAGAGCAAGCTGCAGCAATTTTTCCAATCCGCGCGTGATCCTTTCCGGGAATCGATGCGCCAGCCGGATCAGCACATGTCACCCCGCACGCGCCACGCCCTCGAATTCGTCCTCGACAACCTCGTCTGGTTCATGCTGGTCTTCGTGCTGGTGGTCTTCTCCATCTCCATTCCGAACTATTTCCAGCTCGGCATCTTCGCCAACATCATCGAGGCGTCGAGCGTGCTTGGCGTCATGTCGATCGGCCTGGCGCTGGTCATCATCACCGGTCACATGGACCTGTCGGTCGAATCCGTGGCGGCGCTCAGTGCAATGGCGGTCGGCATCCTGTTCTGCTCGGCGGGTATCGGCCTTGGCGTTCAGTTGCACCCGGAATGGCTGATGGTTCCGGTTTCGCTGCTGATTGGGCTTGTCGTCGGCGGCATCATCGGCGCCATCAACGGCTACCTGGTCGTCAAGGTGAAGATGAGTGCCTTCATCATCACACTGGCGTCCTACATCTGGGTGCGCGGCCTCGTGCTGGTCATTTCCGGCGGCCGCTCGGCACAGGACCTCGCGCCGGCAATCCGCTGGTTCGGCATTCAGCGCCTGCTTGGCCTGCCGCTCACCGCCTGGATCGCGATTGCGTGTTTCGTGGTGTTCTCGCTGATCATGGCCAAGACCCCCTTCGGCAGGCACCTGATCATGATCGGCGGCAACGAGACAGCAACCTTCCGCGCCGGCATCCGCGTCAACCGCAACCTCGTCATCGCCTTCGTTCTCGCCGGCGCCATCGCCGGCCTTGCCGGCTGGCTGCTGGCGATCCGCACCTCCGGCGCCACCGCCAATCTCGGCGTCGGCCTGCTGTTCAACGCCTTCGCCGCCGTCGTCATCGGCGGCGTCAGCCTCAAGGGTGGCGTCGGCACCCTGCCCGGCGTCTATGCCGGCGTGCTGTTGCTGTCGGCCATCAACACGGCGATCAACCTCATGGGCCTGCCGGCCAACTTCACCCAGGTGATCCACGGCCTGCTGGTGCTTGCCGCCGTGCTGCTCGACGCGTTCAAGCAAACCATCCGCCAAAGACTGGCATGAGAGGGGGGCTGGCATGACCGGGCGTCCACAGATCGGAAGACTTTCGGACAAGGTCGCGCTGATCGTCGGCGGCGCCCGCGGCATCGGCAAGGGCATCGCACAGCGCTTTGCCGAAGAAGGCGCCAAGCTGGTGCTGGCGGATACCGAGGTCGAGGCCGGGCAAGCGGCCGCGGACGAAGTCGGCGCTGCCTTCATCCGCACCGACATCTCGCAGATGGCCGATGCCGAGGCCGCCGTAGCACTGGCGCTCGACCATCACGGCCGTCTCGACATCATGGTCCAGAATGCCGGCATCTATCCCTGGCAATTGCTGGAAAACACCAGCCCGGAGGATTGGGACCGTGTCATGGCGGTCAATTTGCGCGGCAGCTTCAATGCCGCCCGGGCCGCGCTCGTTCCGATGAAGGCGCAGCACTTTGGCCGCATGCTGTTCACTTCCTCGATCACCGGCCCGCACGTCACCAGCCCCGGTCACGGCCACTATTCGGCGACCAAGGCCGGCATCAACGGCCTGATCCGTTCGGCCGCTCTCGAATTCTCGGGCTACGGCATCACCGTCAACGGCGTCGAGCCCGGCAACATCCTCACCGAAGCCATCCAGCTGCATCGCGGCGCCGCCTATATCAAGAACATGGAGGACTCCATCCCGCTCGGCCGCCTCGGCAGCCCGCGCGACGTGGCCAATGCCTTCCTGTTCCTGGCTTCGGACGACGCCAGCTACATTACCGGCACGACCATCATCGTCGATGGCGGGCAGTTGCTGCCCGAAGGCAAGGATTTCCGGCTGCTTCCGCCATGATCCGCGCCCGATCAACTCGATTCGCCGCCCAATACTTCAACATCGGTTTACCCGAAGCTGGTAACAGCAGCTACGCTGGTTTTCATGATCAAGCAAAGGGCCTGCCTTGCCGCTGCGTTACAGCTCTCCTTTCGACCACCAACGGAGCGAGTGCAATTGTAGATTGCATAGCTGCGGGCAGTTGCCGTTCGCCGCGATGGCCAATGGGGAGCCGGGCCTTGCTATTGTCTGGAAACGCGGGGACTCTGGTGCCGGGAGCCGGGCTTGAGCGTCATTCGCGCCCTGGAAGGTGCCGATCTTCCGGCAGTCGCAGGCATGTTCCAACGCGTGCTGCGCAAGGAGCGGACCGAAGCACCGGCCGCGCTCATCGACTATATGAGACGGTTTTATCTGGAGGCGCCGGGTTGCGGAGGCGATCTGCGGTCGCTTGTCCATGTCAACGACGCCGGCCGCGTCTCCGGGTTCGTCGGCGTTCACGTGTTGCCGATGCAGTTCAACGGCAGGCAATTACGCGCCGCCATCTGCAGTTCGCTCATGGTCGAGGATCATGAACGCGACCCGATGGCCGGCGCCCGCTTGTTGAAGGCTTATCTGGATGGTCCGCAGGATATCTCGTTCAGCGAGACCGCCAACGACATTTCCACAAAATTGTGGACCCGGCTGCGCGGCGTTGTCCTGCCGCAATACAGTCTCGACTGGGTGCGCGTGATGCGGCCGGCGAGCTTTGTGCTCGGCCTTTCCGCCAGTCGCATGAACCTTGCCCGAATGCTCAGTCCGTTTGCCAATACCCTCGACCGGTTTTATTGCAGGCGAATGAAGTCCAGCGAACGACGCTGGTCCGGCGTGGCGGCAGACGGGGCAGGCCATGGAGCCTTTCGGACATCGCAAATCGACGGCGACGCATTTGCCAGGCTCGTCGAACCGTTGACCGCCCAGTTCGCCCTGCGCCCGAACTGGGCGGCAGGCCAGATCCATCATATGCTGACCGATGCGGCACAAAAACCGGAGCTGGGCGAGCTTGTCTATGTTTCCGTGGCATCGCCGGTCGGCACCAATGTCGGCGCATTCGCCTATCACGCACGGGCGGGCGGAATCGGTCGCGTGCTGCAGATCCTCGCCCTCCCCGGCCAGGCGGGTGCGGTGATCGACTGCCTGATCGATGATGCCGCCGTACGCGGCGTCAGCGGCCTGCGCGGCCGCATTCAACCTGCACTTCTGGAAGCAATGCTGGGGCGCCGCATCGCTTTCCTGACCGTTGCCTCGACCGTGGTGCATTCACGCGATCCAGAGCTTTTGAACGCCATGAAGAACTCGCAAGCTTTCCTGAACGGGCTTGCGGGCGAGCAGTGGAGCCGGCTGGGCCGCTTCACCTGAAGCGCTTCGCGTGACCTGGATCGAGAGCCAGCTCAGGCACTGATTTCCTCGACCTCATCAACGAGTTGCGGGCGCAGGTGCAGGTAGCGCGTTGCCTTGCGTTTGGCGGCGATGTCGGCCCAGACGCGTTCCACCTGCGAGGCGTCCAGTCCTGCCGCCTGCCCCACCACTTCGGCCGCCACGCCGTTGTTGAGGCCGCAAAGGCAAAGATCCATGCGGTCATAGGGAAGCGAGAAGTAGAACTCCTCCTGCGTCTGCGCCAGCGAGTAGGTATCGGTGGTCGGCGGCCGGCTGCGGATTTCCTCGGGAACGCCGAGATAGGCGGCCAGCGCATAGACCTGCGTCTTGTAGAGGTGGGCGATCGGTTTGACGTCCGCCGCGCCGTCACCGTTCTTGACGAAGAAGCCCTGATCGTATTCCAGCCGGTTGGGCGTTCCAAGAACGCCGAAGTTCAGCCGGTCGGCATGAAAATATTCGATCTGTTTTCGCGTGCGCTGCTTCATGTTGGTGGCGGCGACGATGCCGAGATAGACTTGGAGCGGCATTCTTAGTTTGGTCTGCTTGCCCCCGGGGTCCTGGACCACCAGCGACGAAATATTGTAGCCCCCATGCTCGAGGGCATTCGCAATCACGATCTTCGAGGCCCAGCCTTCGCCGTAGTCCGGGACCAATTCGCGGATGAAGGCGTCGCGACGCTGATAGCAGCCCATGGCGCGCAGGGTCGGCCCGATATCCTCCACAATGGCCTCGACACCGAACGTGCCGGCGACAAGGCGGCCGAGCCGCAGACTTTCCGGATCGGAATCGTTTTCCGGCATGAACAGGCAGAGGACATTCTGAGGCCCGACGGCTCGCGCGGCCAAGGCGACCGAAACGCTGGAATCGATCCCGCCGGAAAGACCGAGCACGAGGCCGCGCTTGCGAATGCCGCGCAACTGCCGGCGCAAGGCAGTCACGATCCTGTCCGTTTCGGTGCCGGGGTCGATCGCCAGGGCCTGCGCCAGAAAGGTCTGCGCGTCCTGGGTCGGGCGAACACTCATTGCGCGGCCTCCATCATCTCTGCCGCAAGCCGACGGCTGACCTTGCCCGTATCCGTCTTCGGCAATTCCAAAGGGAATTCGATGATTTTGGGCACCATGAAATCCTCGAGGTGACGGGCGCAGTGGCGCATAACATCCTTTTCGCTGAGCTTCGGGTCCGAGCGTATGACGAGCGCGCCGATCGCATGCCCGAGCAGCGGATCCGGCACGCCGACGACAACGGCTTCGGCGATGCCGGGATGGGCGTGAAGCACGGCTTCCACTTCCTTCGGCGCCACCTTCTCTCCCCGCGTCTTTATGATGTCGTCCTTGCGGCCGACGAAATAGAGAAAGCCGTCCTCATCGGTCCTGAACAGGTCACCGGTGTAGAGGACCTTCTCCCAAGGGTTCGGGCCCGGTCGCAGCGCTCGTTCCGTCGCAGCTTCGTTTCGCCAATAACCCTGCATGACGTGCGGTCCACGAATGACCAGCTCACCCGCCACACCTGGCGGCACGCTCTGCCCGTTGTCGTCGACGACAAAGGCTTCGGTGTTCGGAATGGCTATGCCGACCGAACCCGGCCGGCGGTCGAGCTCCTCGGGCGGCAGATAGGTGCAGCGCTTGCATTCCGTCTGGCCATACATCGAATACAGCCTGACACCGGGAAAAAGGCAGCGCAGACGTTCGATATGGGCCGGCGGCAAGGCCGCCGCCGTGTTGGAAATATAGCTGACGCTGGGCAGGAAGCCCGGTTCCAGGTCACGCATCTGCAGGATCATCGCTGCCATCGTCGGCACCAGCGGAAGACCGGTGACGCCCTCCTCGCGGATACGTTCGAAGATCGCTTGAGGAAAGGCGAAGGATTTTTCGAGCACGAGCGTGGCGCCGAGCCTGACGGCCATCAGCAATTGATAGAGGCCATAGTCGAAGGCAAGAGGAAGGACATTCAGAATGATGTCGTCGGACGTGTTGCGCAGATAGGTAGTGATGGAGTCCGCCGCCGCGTCGCAATTGCGGTGCGTCATCATCACGCCCTTGGGCCGGCCGGTTGAGCCCGACGTGTAGATCAGCATCGCAAGATCGACGTCGATGCCGCGGTGGTCGATCTCCCCGGCTTCGAGCGTCAAACAGTCGGTCAGGGATGCAGCCCCCACCGGGCTTTGGCCATCAGCGCCGACGGTCGAAGCCACGAAGATGCCGGTGTTGCCGCCGCAGGCCTCGGCGACCACGGGCATCAGTTTTGCCTGGGTAAGGATTGCCGAAGCGTCGCAATCGGCAAGGATGTAGGCAAGCTTATCGGCCTTGGTGGATGGGTTGACCGGGATGAAGGTCGCCCCTGCCTTGAGCACGGCGTAAATCGAAACCGCGATCTCCCAGCAATTGTCCATGAAAACGACGACCCGGTCGTTGCGCCTGACGCCGTTCAGGAAAAGGGCAGCGGCCAGGCGGCTCGAGAGATCGTCCAGTTCTTCGTAGCTCAGCCTTTTATGCCCGGTGATCAATGCCGTCTTGGCAGGTTGGGCAGCGGCATTCGCGGCCAGAAAATGTTCGATCCGCACGGATGCTCCTCGCCGATCGCGCCTAGACTGCCGGCGCTTTCGCCTTGACGAAGGACGAAATACGGTCAATCGAATCCAGATTGGCCGGCACGATGTCGGAATCGACCATCGCTATGCCGAAGGTATCCTCGATGAACGCCACGAGTTCGACCACGGCGGTCGAGTCGATGATGTCGTTGTCGATCAGCGAGGCTGTATCTGCAAGTTCGTAAGACGTGTCGCCGAACAAGAAATTGTCGACGATAAAGGCTCTGACCTTGTCCTTGATTGTTATCATCATCTTTTCCCTTCCCTGGATTCCTCAAGCTGCTCTTGCTGCACTGGCTTCTTGGCCGGTGAAATTCTTCTGCCACAGCTGCGTCGACAGGATGCCGACGAAGGCAGCGTTGTCGCGGAATCCCGACGCTGGCTGCGTGCGGCATTTCTCATGAAGGCTGGCCACCGCCTTGGCGTTGAACAGTCCGCCGGCAGCGATGTTCGCTTCACTTAAGCAATCACGCACATAGTCCAGTTCCCCGGCTCCAACGAAGGAGCGGGCTTCCGGCGCCCGGTAGGGCTGCTTGGCACGCTCCCGGATCGCGCCGGGAAGCAGATGCCCCGCCGCTTTGCGCAATATGTGCTTTTCGACCAGTCCCTTCAGCTTCATTTCAGGCGGAAGTCTTGCGGCAAATTCCACCAGGCGATGGTCGAGATAGGGAAACCGTCCTTCGATCCCATGCGCCATGGCCATCCGATCGCCTTGGCTGGACAGGATATAGCCCGGCAGCAGGAAGCGGCTTTCGAGATATTGCGCCTGATGCAGCGGGTGCCATAGCGAAAAAGCCTGGGGCAACCGGCTGACCAGTTCCTCGGCCGCATCATAGCCCTTCAACGTCGCGCGCAGGTCACCGGAAAAGAAAATCTTCGCCGCCGCCGTGGTCTTGAAGCGCGGCCGATGCGAGAACAGCGGATCGTCGAGCGCAGCGTTGCCGGCGCCGAAGAACGCCGCCAAATACTCCACGGACTGCTGCTGCAGACCCGGCAGATAGGGATAAAGCCTGCGGAACAGCTGTGGCCTGAAGCGCGATGCCGGCTGCCGTGCGCAGAACCGACGCACACGCGCTTCCCTGAAGATATCGTAGCCGGCAAAAACCTCGTCGGCGCCCTCGCCGGTCAGCACCGCTTTCAGGCCAGCCTCGCGAACGAGGCCGGACAACTGGTAGAGCGGGGCTGGGGCGGTGCGGATGATCGGCCGCTCGGCAAAGCGGATGACTTCGGGGAAGACGCCGGCGATATCGCCGGCCTGGCAGGCAATGGTTCGGTGCCGGGAGCCAATTGCTGACGCCATCTCGATCTGGAAAGCGCTTTCGTCGTGCTCGGCGCTGTCGAACGTCACCGAAAATGTCTGCAGCTGGAGAGGGGTCATGCCGGCGGCAAGCGCCGAGACCAGGGATGAATCGAGCCCGCCCGAAAGATAAGAACCGACCGGCACGTCGGCGCGCATGCGAAGCCTCACCGCATCGCTCAACAGCGCCTGCAGTTCCTCGGCCGCATCGTCCTCGTTGGTGAGCTTCGACGGCGCGTCCCGATGCGGATAATCGAGGTGCCAATAGCGTTTGACCGTGACTTGCCCCGGTGTCGCGATCATCACGCTCGCCGGCTCCAGCTCGTGGATGTTGCGGAAAGCCGTGCGGGGAGCGATCGGCGCCCACAGCGTAAATATCTGGTCGAGTGCGATCGGATCGATTTCGGCCGAGACGCCGGGGACCTTCAGCAGCGCCTTGATCTCCGACGCGAAGTACAGCACGCCGTCCTTGTTCGTGTAGAACAGCGGCCGGACCCCCATCCGGTCTCGTGCAAGCACCATGCGCCGACGCCTGTTATCCCATATCGCGAAGGCAAAATCGCCGTTCAGGAGCGACAGGCAGTCTTCGCCCATCTCGTCATACAGCTGCAGGATGACCTCGGTGTCGCTCGACGTACGGAAGCGCCGGCCCTTGGCGATCAGCCCTTCGCGCAGTTCCAGGTAGTTGAAAATCTCGCCGTTGAACGCAATCGTCAAATTGCCTGAGACGTCGGACATCGGCTGCTGGCCATCGCCGATGCCGATCACCGACAGCCGCGCATGGCCGAGCCCGGCATCGGCTGCTATAAATTTCCCTTGCTCATCCGGCCCGCGATGGGCGATCGCAGCGATCATCCGCGCAAGCAAAGCTTCCGCATCCCGGATCGAACCGAAATAGCCCCCGAATCCGCACATTGCTATGACTCATATATCGGTGAAATACGGAACATAAGCTCGATAGTTTCCTCAAGCGTTAACCGGATAATTTCGGCTTGCAGGTGGTTAATGACGAGTTATACAGCCATGCACGTCTTAAGATTTCTATCTTGCTGGAGACAGAAGTAGGTTTTAAAGCCAAGTGCAACTCTTGTTCGAGTTGCAGCGACGCGGTCGCATTTGCGGACTACGGCCGGTTCAGTGGTTCCGTCACAGATCGCTTGTTCGTTTGATGGATCTGTAACCCCGAGTCGCCCGCTCCAACCCGACAAACTTTGCGGAATTAACAGAGCCTAGCCGCCCGGAAGTAACCCTGCGCGAAAATCCCGCAACACCATCGTCACGCAAATCGCCGACATTCGAGATTGGCTCCCCCTTCTCCCCTTGTGGGAGAAGGTGGCCGAGCGAAGCTCGGTCGGATGAGGGGTGCTCCAACTTGGCACCGACAGTACTCCGGCCAACACCCCTCAACCGTCTCGGCGCTGCGCGCCGATCCACCTTCTCCCACAAGGGGAGAAGGCAAGATTGCGCTGCCGCCACGGTTGCAAACTCTCACGGACATACGCGATGATGGTGTCGCAGACGGCATTAATAAGTGGATATACCAGAGGGTGACAACGAGTTCCACATTTCCAAGTGTGTCTGAAAGGAAACAGTCTCGTCGGTGCATACTTGTTTTAAGATCGTAATCTGCCTTGCTTATATCGAAGATACTCATCCTTAACGGCAACCCAGAATAGACGGGTTGTTAACTGGCGCCTGCTATACCAAGGTTGCCCAGAAATGTCGTCTTCAAGCAAACTCGGAAAGGCTCTGCTTGTGAGGACACTGGCCAAGGCGTGTCGAAAGCCCGGTTCGGTAGGGTCAAACGGCGGTGGACAGCGGTTCTCCGGGGCCAGAACAACGTCCTGCGGCTTACCGTCCACACCCCAACTAAATCCTCCTTCAACACCGATGTCGCTCGTCCTCAGAAACCTGGGGCTCCGCTTGCTTGACGCCCGCTGGCCAGCATCTGCCACTCCAAAACCCATCGGTTCCTAAGCACGGGTCTGTCATCTTTGTGGAGGACCCAGACTCCTTCTTCAACTCGACGATGTGCTACAGGACCTACCGCGCCTGTGGCACTTTCAACGGCTCGCTCGTTTACAATCCAGTCCTCATCGCCGCGAATGAATGTGACGATGGGCAAACTGGGAGCCTCGGTGTCGAACTCGGCGAAGCTAGTGACAGACGGCTTGAAAGAACCGACGCGCAAATTCCACCGTCGCTCGGCCTCTTTCCACTGAGGCTCGGTAATCGGCTTTGAGTGTTCATCCCATAGCATATCAAACCAAGTTCTGATCTCGGCTGTTCTTTCGATCAGAACGCCCGCTTCGATCCACCCCTCCTGCTCCGATCCTTCCAGAGCGAGACCGTTTATTGACGCATTAGCTGATGCAACGACGGCGTGTTTTCGCCCGATGTAGACCTTTGCATGCAGTGTGTCGCATTGCTTAATTTCGGCTCGCACCTTGCGAAGGGCGTACGGGTTTGTGCCGCCCATCCCCAAATTGGCGACGACTTTACTGTCAGGTCCAGTCACCCAGTCTTCGCTACCCCGCCCCCAGAAGGCGACGGCGGACTTTGATCCCGATTCAGCCAGAATCGACCTGATTACGCGAGTTAGGTCAACACCCAACAAGAATTTGGTCAAATCACACCTCCGATAAATCACTGGGGTTGTCGCTCTGTGGGACCGCCCTGAGAGTCGAAGACAAGCGCGTCGATCTGGATTCGTAATATTTCCGCAGCCAGTTATCCCTCTGGATATATCTGAGACCGAGTGCGGATACCATCGCGATACCCCAACAGGGTGAATCCAAGGAGCAACAGCGCCAGGCTCATATCGCGGTTTTCTATAAGGAGTGGTGGGCGATGACGGGCTCGAACCGCCGACACCTTCGGTGCAAACAATGCTCCCGCCCTTGCAGACCAGCATAAGAGCCGGCTTTACAACGTTACAGACGGGGCCGTGGCGGCAGTCGGGACTGCGGGCTACGCCAGCAATGGCGCTGGCATTACCGTTACAGGCATACGTGCGTGTCCCGTCGTGGCTGGAAAGGCTTATAGGGTGGAACACCGTTGCACCAGCACCTGAGGAACGGATGGTTTGGGTGCGGCGGCAGGCTATTCCGAGATTGAAATTTATACCCGCGTCGAATTTTGGCGAAGAGACTGACTGTAGGTCTCCTAGACAAGCTATTCCCGCCTCATCAGCATACAAAAGCCGGCAGATGTGCTGTTCGTCTCATTCCAATATTTCTTACGGTCCCAAACCGCAAGGATACTGGATGGCGAAAAGTCGTGCCTGATCTCTTTCATGCCCTCAAAAAGAAAGCGCATCCCGGAAGGGGTGGCCCGCCAATGGTCGCCAAAATACGGGCCTTCATGAACAGGGTAGAACCAGGGCATAGCGATGAAAAGGTGGCCGCCCGGCCGAATGAGGCCGGTTATGTTCGGAGCGGCAACCCACGGCCTGTCGATGTGTTCGATGACCGAGTTCGCGATTACCAAATCGTAGGTTCCGGCATCTGCCGGAAGATTCATTAAGTCCCCGTGGATATGGCGGGGGTCATCATGCGGGGCCAAGTCCAAGGTTCTGAAATCCGCGCCGGGGAAATAGTCTTCGTAAACTCGGCCTCCTTGTCTATGTGGTTTGGCTTCGCGCCGAGATTGAGAACCGTTTTTGCCCCCAGCGGTGAGCAAAAGTCCTTCAGGCACCGATAACGTGCTTGCGCAAGACTGTCGTCCGGCCACGTCCGAAAATCCAAATCCGATTAAGCATTTGGCTTCGATAGCACTCAACAATGTGAGGGCGCAAGCCAGCGTTGTTCCTAGAATTCGGATTGGCGCATCGGGCTGTCTAACCTTCGTCAACTCCGGACTGCTCAAGCGCCAAAATCAGATTCTTGGCTTTGCCGAGGACGGGGGCTGCGTGGTTCAGACGGCGGCACCGATTCATTATTTCCTTCCATGGCTTGCCTTCATAGCGCTCGGTATTGCGGTCACGGTAACGCGCAGTTCCATCGCCGCCGCAATAGCAACGCTGGTTCCTGCGTACATTTTCTATAAGCTTTTCGAGCTTCACGGCGTGCTTGCAGGAGTGAAACGGAAGTTCGCTTCACTCGGTGTCAGCGACAATACGGCAAAGGTTTACTGACATGCGCCGCTGGAAACTCTCGGCGGCTGCCGTTCTCTTTTCCATGTCGGCAGGCCTTGCGACCATCCACGCTGCCGGCTGCGCCCCCTATGTCGGCGAGTACAGCATGGAGTGCCCGCAAGCCCAGTGCTGGCTTGAGATCGAGAAGGGGAAAGGGAAGACCTACAACGTCCGCTTCATTGCCGCCGACCGCGTGGATGCCTCCAAAGTCCTCTGTCGGGCGGATATCCCGATGGAAAGGGGACCTTTGAGTTTCACCGCGACGGAACAGTATGAGGACGGTCTGTCCGGCTCTTACGGCGACGACCGGTGCGGCAAATTCGATATGCTCGGCGAGTACACCGCCATCGGCGATTGAGGCCTATTCGAACAACCACCAAAAGACGAGTCCCCACGAGCCGGCCGTCGCGGCCCCGGCAACGAAATGTCGCCAGCGCGCCCATTGCCATTGGAGGTATTCCGTACGCGTCAGGGAGGCCCGCCACCTGTGGTAAGCCTCTTTTTCAGCTTCTCCGTATGCCCTGTCTGCCCGCCAGCCCATGCCCCAGTTACCTGTAGCGTCCCGGATGCAAGATCACGGTTAGCGGATTGCCAGTCAAGTACGCTGGACCATCGCCACCATTTCAAGGCTTATATCGGTGGCGGTTTCGGTGGCGGTTGCCGAGGTCACCGGGAACTGGAAGCTGGTATTTATGTGAATTTCCTTAAGAAATTTGGTGGGCGATGACGGGCTCGAACCGCCGACATCTTCGGTGTAAACGAAGCGCTCTACCAACTGAGCTAATCGCCCGCTCCGGCGCGGACCTTTAAGCAGTTAGGACCGGGTTCGCAAGGCCAAATGAGCGCGCAACGCCCTCGCCACTGGTCGTTTTCGGCGGCAAAATCCGGCTTGTCAAAAAACCTTCTCCTGTTTGCTGTTATGCTGTCGCGCTCCGCTTGACACCCGGTGGCTTACGCCTTATCCACCGCCCCAACGACGAACACGGCTGACCGTGCTCGTCTTGCGCGGGTGTAGCTCAGTTGGTTAGAGTGCCGGCCTGTCACGCCGGAGGTCGCGGGTTCGAGCCCCGTCACTCGCGCCATTTTCAATCACTTAGCTGATTGGAAATGTAAAAAACTCTGAATGCCGGACCGGCAATTCAGATATTCGGGTCGACCTTGGCGCCCGATAAATTTCAGCGCTTGGCCTGATTTTCAGAAACCTGTTCGATCTGGCTCATCNTCGGGTCGACCTTGGCGCCCGATAAATTTCAGCGCTTGGCCTGATTTTCAGAAACCTGTTCGATCTGGCTCATCACCGCTTGCGGATCGACGCTCTGAGCTAGCTGAGGCGGTTTCATCATCTGCCGGCGTTGGTACCTTCAAACGCTCCGTCAGGGCGGTTTCGATCAGTCGCGTGGTCTCATGCTCGTTGAGCAGGCCGATCGGCAGATCCAGCTCGGCGCGGTGCTCGCTCAACGCTCTGCGAGCTGATGCTTGGCACGTTCGCGACCAAGCTCGGGCGCGGTTTCCGTGCAGAATTCCGGCCCCCGTGCTTCGGTGATCGGGTCGCCTATTTTTGCCGCGGGTCTTCCAGGCCGATGCCGATCTGACGGAAACGGCCCGCCCGACGTTCGACGACGGCTTCGGCGAGCGCGCGGGCGGCGTTGCGGACCTCTTCCTGGATTGTCTCGTCGGCATCGAGTTCCTCATGGCTTGTGGCGTACGGCTTCCAGTAACCGATGTAGCGGTCGAGCTCGGCGCTCGGGCCGGCCGGCGACAACTTCATGAAGCGTAGCCAGTCAGCGAGGGAATGCCGCACATTCTCCGCACCTTCGACATCCCCGTGCACAATCACAGAAAACAGCCTGCCTGCCAGATGACGCGGATAGTCCCACCCGGCCAGCTCTACCTCCTTTGCCTTTGCCGCATCCTTGCCTTGTGTCAGCGAGGGGTCTGGATTGCCACCGTCAGCGCAGACAAGCCTGTCCATCATCAGTTTGACAGGCGAAGAAACCTGATACCAATTCACCGGCGAGATGATCATGATGCCATGGGCGGCGACCCACATCGGGTAGATTTCGTTCATCCAGTCCTGAACTTGCCCGAGCGAATGGTTCGGATAGCAGGAACAGGGCCAATGGCAGAGCGGAGCGGCCGTCGAAAAGCACGCCTTGCACGGATGGATGTTCCTCCCGTATTCGGAAGCAAGCCGCGACAGATCGAGAATTTCGACCGCAAGTTTCGTTTCCTTGTCGATGGTCTCATGGGCGATTTCGGCGAGCCGGAAACTCTTCGACATCTCGCCGGGACAGGTATGCTCGCTGCGCGACGACCCGTTGATGATCAACAGACGCGGCGGCGCCGTCAGATCCTCGTACCGACGCTGCGCCTGCAGCACCGCTTCGTGCGCCGCAATCCAATCGACGGACAGATCGTAGTCGGGGTCGCTGAACGCAGGTCCGGCTTTCCTGGTGATCGGGCTCTTGCGGGAATCCGCATAAGCCTGCCAGGCGATCGAAGCGATTTGCTCAATCGACCGGGCGAGCGGTTCGAACGCCGGGTCGACGAATTGCTGCTTGTACCTCGCCTTGAAGGCTTTCTCACTCAGCCTGGGACTAGCCATGCCCTTGCGAGGCGCCGGGGCTTTCCCGGCAAACTTGCCCACGAGACCAGCCATTTCCGAAATTCCTTTCCCGAATCTCGTCCAGGAACGCACAAGATTTTGCAGTGGTTTTATTCACCCGTTCCGTCGGCGCCTCCGTGGAAGAAGGATCGAATTTCCTCCCTGTCGATGCTGTCATCGGCGTCCTCGTCGACGGCGCTGAATATCCGCTCGACAAAGTCCTGAACCTCGGTTTGAGAAAGCGCACCATCGCCGTCGGCGTCGACTATGGCGAACATCATTCGCATCCGCGCGCCATGCATCATCCCGCGTCCCATATGGCGCCCGTCAGGCCTTCGGAAATCGCGATGCCAACGGTCGCCACCTCGCCGTTCTGCTCGCGGGCGGCGATGCTCCTGCATTCTCTCCTCCAGCATCTCAGTCATCATCTCACGCATCGTTTGGCGCATGGAGTCTTCGGTTGGCCCGCCTGGCGACGGCTGTGAACCTTGATCCTGCGCAGGTGCGGCGGGCGCAGGCGAGCTCGTCTGGGATAGCGCCGGCGAGGCCAGCATGGCCAAGGCTGCGGCAATTGCTGTGGTCTTGCTTGCTGATGTCATCGTGTTCTCCTTGGAGAATGGGTGGACCGAACGTGTCGTCATCCAAGCGAAACCCGCTGCTCCCCCGCATGGTTCCTGACGAGTTGGTTGATGATCGCTGCATGTTGGTCCCGGCCCAGAATAAGACCGCTCTGTAGCGATCCTTCGCGCCCCCCTCTGTCCTGCCGGACATCTCCCCCACGAGGGGGGAGATCGGCCGTCATCAATGATTTTGCCAACCACCAATCTTGCAAAAAGGGCGCTGCCCGCGAAGCTGCCAATCTCCCCCTTGTGGGGGAGATGTCCGGCAAGACAGAGGGGGGCGCCTCGCTCCGCGATCAAAGGTATCACCGTGCCGAGCTACTAATACAAAAGCTTCAACTCCCAGTTTCCTGGGAGTTTCGACTTTTTGTATCCGGTGCGTCACAAGCCGGCCATATGCGTTTGAGCATTGAATTTTCCCAGGCCCGGTTCCCATTTTCGGGTCCGATGCTCTAACGGAGAACAAGCCTTGGATGCCCTGAAATCGCTCATCGAATCGCGCCGCTTCGACCTCGCGATCATGGTCCTGATCCTGATCAACGCCGTCACGCTCGGCCTCGAAACCTCGCCCGATGCGATTGCTGCCTTTGGCCCGCTTCTGACGGCCATCGACCGCGCGATCCTCGGCGTCTTCGTGCTCGAACTCGCGATCCGGCTGGTCGTCTACAGGACGCGTTTCTTCCGCGATCCATGGCGCATCTTCGACCTCTTGGTGGTCGGTTTTGCGCTGATCCCCACGACCGGGTCGCTCTCGGTACTGCGGGCGCTGCGCATCCTGCGCGTGCTGCGCCTGATCAGCATCGTTCCTTCGCTGCGCCGTGTCGTCACCGGCTTCATCACAGCCTTGCCCGGCATGGGCTCGATCATGCTGTTGCTCGGGCTGGTGTTTTACGTCTTTGCGGTGATGGCGACGAAGCTCTACGGCTCGTCCTTTCCCGAACTGTTCGGCGGCATACCAGAATCGCTGTTCACGCTTTTCCAGGTCATGACCCTCGAGGGCTGGTCGGACGGCGTGGTGCGCCCGGTCATGGAGGTCTATCCGGCGGCCTGGCTGTTCTTCATCCCATTCATCATCGCGACCTCGTTCACCGTGCTCAATCTATTCATCGGCGTGATCGTTTCGGCGATGGAGGCCGAGCATGAAGCCGTGGAATCGGCCGACAGGGCGACGCTGCACAGCGACCAGGCCATGATCCTGGCGGAGTTGCAGGCGCTGCGGGTGGAGGTCCGCGAATTGACCGGCGTTCGCGGCTAGAGCGCCGCCGCCAGCATTGCAAAAGATTCCTGTCCGTTCGGCGGCTTGTGATGAGCCGTGAAAGAGCCCGCCGCTTCATTTGCGAAGCGGCGGGTCCCCCAATACCCCCTCGATTGCCAGGTCAAGATTGCCCCCGGCTTCGCTGACCATGCAATTGCGGCGCCAGACCCAGTGACCCATTACGGGACACCTATGCCAAAGACGCAAGACGGGTTTGGCGATTCATATTCACTGTGGCTAATATGCCACCGTGGTCGGAACGGACTGATGTCACGACGGTGCAGAACCTTTGATGGCGGAGCGAGGCGCCCCCCTCTGTCCTGCCGGACATCTCCCCCTCAAGGGGGGAGATTGGCAGCTTTGGCGCACCGCTCGCTCCTGCAACGGTGGCGTTCGCGAAGGCGGCGGTGACGGCCAATCTCCCCCCTTGAGGGGGAGATGCCCGGCAGGGCAGAGGGGGGTCGGTTCGACCGGGCACGGCCCCTCGCGGGCGAGAACGCCGGAGCTCCACGCGAGGCTACCCCCTCTGTCGCCTTCGGCGACATCTCCCCCTCAAGGGGGGAGATCGGCAGCTTCGGCCTTGGCGAGCAGCGCCTCGACCGCTTGCAGCGTCGGCATCGACGGCGCCGTGCCGGGCCGCGTCACCGAGATGCCGGCGACGGCGCAGGCGAAGCGGACCGCTTGCAGCGGGTCCACGCCTCTCGCAAGTGCTGCAGCCAGGCCGCCATTGAAGGCGTCGCCGGCGCCGGTGGTCTCGACCACGGGACCGGCATTGATCGCGCCGACATGCTCGGAGCGGCTGGCCGTGTGCAGCAGCGCGCCCTGTTCGCCGAGCGTCACGATAACCGCGCCGGCGCCTTTTCCAAGCAAACGATCGGCGGCGCGGCGGGCGTCGTCGATGGACGACACCTTGATGCCGGTCAGTTCCTCGGCCTCGGTCTCGTTGGGCGTGACATAGTCGCAGAGCGTGTAGATGCGCTCGGGCAGGCTTGCCGCGGGCGCCGGGTTGAGGATGGTCGTCACCCCTGCCCCGCGCGCGATCTCCAGCGCCCGCATCGCCGCCTCGATCGGCTGCTCGAGCTGGGTGACGAAGACGCCGGCCGAGCGGATCAGGCCGGCGTTGGCCTCGATGTCGTCGGGCGAAATCAGCATGGCCGCACCCGGGCTAACGATGATGGCGTTGTTGCCGCTCGTCTCCTCGACGAAGATATAGGCCGCACCCGTGTAACTCTCCGGCGTGTCGATGACGGCGCTCTTCACCCCGGCCTGCGTCCAGGTCTGCCTGGCCATATCGGCAAAGGGATCGACGCCAAGGCGCGTCAGAAAGGTGATGTCGGCGCCGAGACGGCCGGCCGCAACCGCCTGGTTGGAGCCTTTGCCGCCCGGGCCGAGGGTGAAGGACGTACCGAGGATCGTCTCGCCCATGCGCGGCTGGCGGGCGGCGCGGTAGGCAGTGTCGGCGACGAAGACGCCCAATATGACGACAGGCTTGATGACCACAGGCTTGCCTGGCATCCCGCTACTCCGCGTCCGGAGGCACGACGCCCTTGCGGAAGGCAAAACAGCCATAGAAGCGGCGCTCGCCGGTCTGGATGACGCAATAGGCCTTTTTGGCACGTTCGTAGAAGGCGTAGCGCTCGACCGAAATCATCGGCCAGGCCTTGCCCTCCGCAGCATCGATCTCGCCTTGCACTTCCTGCTGCACGGCGGGAATCTCGTCCGGCTTGCCGACGATCTCCATGCGAGCCGCGGCATCGTCGACGAAAGTGTCCAGCGGATAAAGCGACAGCACCGCCTTGACCACGTCAGCCGCCGGCGCATCGATGCGCAGCAGCCGGCCGAGCACGGTCTGGCGGGCGACCGAATCGGAGGGGAAGTTGGTGTCGGCGATGATCAGATCGTCGCCATGGCCCATCGCCCGCAACGCCTGGAGCACGTCGGCGTTGAGCAGCGGATTGATCCCTTTGAGCATAGTTCCCTCCCGAACGGGCTTTTTGATGCGAAGCTGGCGCATGATCCCGAAACGTTGTCGGTTTTCGGACAAGATCATGCGCAATTCAAAGTGTTTTAGAGACGATTGCCGGTCTCTGCGTCGAAGAGATGGACCTGGTCGAGCCGCGGTTTCAGATGCAGCGTGTCGCCCGGCTTGAAGTCGTGGCGCTCACGGAACAGCGCCACCATCTCGCCCTCGCCGAAACGCAGAAACACCAGCGTTTCGGAACCGGTCGGCTCGACGACGGAAATCTTCGCCGGCACGCCGTCGGGGTGGATTTCGAGATGCTCGGGCCGGACGCCGTAGACGATATTGCGCCCGTCCTCCACCTTGCTGCTTGCAGCCATCGGGAACGGCGTCCCGGCGATCTCGACGATGGGCTTGTCGCCCTTGCGCACCACGCCCTTGAGCAGGTTCATCGACGGCGAGCCGATGAAGCCTGCGACGAACAGATTGGCCGGCCGGTCGAACAGTTCCAGCGGCGCGCCGATCTGCTCGATGCGGCCGTCGCGCATCACGACGATCTTGTCGGCCATGGTCATGGCCTCGATCTGGTCGTGCGTGACATAGATGGTGGTGGTCTTCAGCCGCTGGTGCAGTTCCTTGATCTCGGTGCGCATCTGGACGCGCAGCTTGGCGTCGAGGTTAGACAGCGGCTCGTCGAACAAAAACACCTGCGGGTTGCGCACGATGGCGCGACCCATGGCGACGCGCTGGCGCTGGCCGCCGGAGAGCTGGCGCGGATAGCGCTTGAGATAGGGGTTGAGATCGAGGATATCGGCGGCGCGCTTGACCCGCTCGGCGACATCGGCCGGATCGGTCTTCCGCAGCTTCAGCGCAAAGGCCATGTTCTGCTCGACCGTCTTGTGCGGATAGAGCGCGTAATTCTGGAACACCATGGCGATGTCGCGTTTGGCCGGCGGCAGATGGTTGACGACACGGTCGCCGATGGCGATCGTGCCGCCGGAAACGGTCTCCAGCCCCGCCACCATCCTGAGCAGCGTGGACTTGCCGCACCCCGAAGGGCCGACCAGCACCACGAACTGCCCGTCGGCGATGTCGACGCTGACACCGTGCAGGACCTTGACGGTTCCGAACGCCTTGGCCACATTGCTGATCGCGACTTGAGCCATCGGCCCCCCTTTCGTTGCGGTGAAGCTAAACAAGGCAAACGGCGAGGGCAAGCCAGTCTTTTATAGATAAAAAACTCTGTTCGCGTTTGACACGGCACCTGGTTGTGAGAATAGTGAAAGGGCTCGGGTTTTGACCCTGTTCCGGGCGCGCTGGCACGCTGGTCGGACCACGGAAGTCGAAGCGTTGCGGAGGAAAACTTGGGCCGCTATTTCTGGGAGCCGCTGTTGTTGGGGAACATTTCCAGCGCTCCAAACACCGGAACAATCACCACAGAGATTCAAGCACATAAGATTCTGGGAGGAACGAAATGAAAGTCAGCCTTTACAACCAATTCATGCGGGCGGGTGCCACTCGCCGCAATGTCCTCAAGGGCGCGGCCAGCATGGCCGCGATCGCAGCGGCATCCGGCGCCGGGCTTGGCGCGCTGACGCGCCCGGCTTCCGCGGCAAGCGAATTGCGCGCGCAGATCCTGCAGATCCCCGGTGTCGGCAAGGGCCAGCCGACCGATGCCGACTTCCAGCAGGTCGGCGAGCTTTGCCTGGAGGCGACCAAGGCCAGCGTCAAGGAAGGCGAATTCGCCGGCGTCCAGCTCACCTTCATGGGGCTCAACAACCAGAACCTGCACAATGTGCTGTTTCGCGGCTTCCTAAAGCCGTGGGAGACCTATACCGGCGCCAAGATTAACTGGATCGACCTGGCGCAGGCGGACTATAACGCTCGCCTGCAGCAGTCGATCGCCACCGGCACCGTCGATTTCGACATCATCGAGATGGGCGCGCCGTTCGAAGGCGACGTCTGCGGCAAGGGCCTGACCTCCGAAATGCCGGACTGGGTCAAGGACCAGATCGACATGAAGGACGTCGTGGCCTATCTGCAGCCACCGGTCGGCACCTGGGACGGCAAGCAGTACCGCGTGACCGTCGACGGCGACGCGCACAATTTCAACTACCGCACCGACGTGTTTGCCGATGCCGACCTCGCCAAGGCGTGGAAAGACGGCGGCGGTGGCGGTGAATGGGGCGTGCCGAAAACCTGGCAGCAGGTGCAGGCGGTGACAAAATTCCTCAAGGGCAAGCAGTTCCAGGGCCAGGACGTTTTTGGCTATCTCGACGCGCCCAAGGCGTGGGGCGGCTTCGGCTTCTATTTCCTCGGCAGCCGCGCCAGCGCCTATGCCAAGCATCCCGACGACAAGGCCTGGCTGTTCGATGCCGATACGATGAAGCCGCGCATCAACAATCCAGCCTGGGTGCGGGCCATCCAGGACGTGATCGACGCGCTGCCGTCGCAGCCTGCCGACCAGATCAACGCCGACCCGAACACCACCGCCTTCCAGCAGTTCCTGGCCGGCACCGGTTCGATGGTCACCTGGTGGGGCGACGTCGGCTCCAACGTCAAGACCAACGACAGTTCTGTCGTCGGCGACGTCACCGGCTTCTCGATCCTGCCGGGCTCGGACGACGTCTACAATTCCAAGACCGGCCAGTGGGATAAACTGGCCAGCGGCCCGAACCATGCGCCGAACTGCGCCTATCTCGGCTGGGGCGTCTACGTCATGGCTCGTGTCGATTCGGATGAAAAGAAGAAGAAGGCGGCATGGTCGGCCGCGGCCCATCTCGGCGGCAAGGACCTGTCGCTCTGGTGCGCGGCGTATCCGTCCGGCTTCCAGCCTTACCGCAACTCGCATTTCGACGTTCCGGAATGGGTGGCGGCCGGTTACGACGAGGCGTTCATCACCTCGTATCTGAAGTCGGAGGCCGACAGCTACAACCATCCGAACGCCGCCATCGAGCCGCGTATCCCCGGCATCTTCCAATATTACAGCGCCGCCGAAGACATCCTGGCCAACACCTTTGCCGGCAAGATGACGGCGCAAGAAGGCGCTGACGCCATCGCAGCCGCCTGGGAGAAGCTGACCGACCAGATCGGTCGCGACAACCAAATCAAGCTCTACAAGGCCTCGCTCGGCATGTAGGTTGAGATTTTGGGAACCGCGGTCCGGCGACGCAAAGCCGCCGGACCCTAGTTTGATCGGCCAGCCGGTCATAACAGTTTGACCGGCCAGCCGGTCATAACAACTTGACCGGCCAGCCGGTCATAGCAGCCTTCAGTGAACGGACGGGACGCGTGGCTGACCAGACCTTGCCCACCAGTGCGTGGCCGGCAAACGCCGCTCCATCCGATCTGATATCGCCGGGCCGCAAGCGGCTCGGCCGGGCGTTGATGGCCGCTGCGACGCTCGGCCTGCTGGCCGTGATCGCAGTCCAAATCCTTTACAAGTCAGAGGTCAACACTGTCGGCTTCGAGACCTGGCGGCCGGTCGTCTATGCCTATGTGCTGTGGGGTGTTGCACTCGGCGTCGGCCAGGTGCTGACACGCGGGGAAGACGGCCAGCGCGCGCTGTTCCTGCTGCCGGCGCTGCTGTTCACCATCGCCATGGTGATCTTCCCGACGCTGTTCGGCTTCTACATTGCGCTGACCGACTGGAACCTCAGTTCCTTCTCCGGCCGCAAGTTCAACGGGCTCGACAATTTCTGGCAGATGCTGGCGGATCCCTATTACCGCAACGCGCTGTTCAACATGGTGCTCTATGTGCTGGCGGTGCTGGTCGAATACGTCATCGCTTTCGGCCTCGCTTTGCTGCTCAACGCACAGATCCGCGCGCGTAAATTCTTCCGTGTCGTCTTCCTGATGCCGTTGATGCTGTCGCCGGTCGCGGTGTCGTGGATGATCGGCAAGTCGCTGATGGAATACCGCTTCGGGCCGGCCGCGGCGCTGGCGCGCCAGCTCGGCTGGGAAAACCCCGCCTTCTTCTCAAACCCGATCACCGCCCGCATCTCGATCATGGTGCTGGACGCTTGGACGTTCATCCCGTTCATGATGATCATGCTGCTCGCCGGGCTTCAGGCGATGTCGCGCGAGGTGCTCGAGGCGGCCAGGGTAGACGGCGCCAATGCCTGGCAGACCTTCTGGCAGGTCACCTTTCCGCTGATGCTGCCGGTATCGGTGACGGCGGTCATCCTGCGCATCATCTTCAAGTTGAAGCTTGCCGACATCATCATCACCGTCACCTCGGGCGGCCCGGGCGGCGCGACCGATTCGGTGTCGAGCTTCATCTACCGCGAGTATCGCGACCGCTCGAATGTCGGCTACGGCACCATGCTGGCGATGGCCTACCTCATCATCATCATCGTGTTCGTGACGTGGCTGTTGAAATTCGCCAATCGCTTCGTGCGCAACGTCAACTGACAGGCGGCCAGATGAGCGTTCAGACCACCGACTATGCCGCTTCCGAAATCCGCTCGCCGGCGAGCTTTTTCGCCAACCGCGTCTTCATCTATGGCGCGCTGGTGTTCTGGGCCTTCATCTGCCTGTTCCCGATCTACTGGACGATAACCACCTCGTTCAAGACCGCGGTCGATGTCACCCAAGGCCATCTCATCCCGTTCGTCGACTTCCGGCCGGACTGGAAGGGCTGGCGCTCGCTCGGCCTGTCGCCGGATGCGATCTTCCGGACCTCGACGGTGCGCGACGAGTTCATCAAGCGCTTCATGAATTCGGTCATCACCTCGGTCGGCGCATCGAGCCTCGCCATCGTCATTGGCAGCCTCGCCGCCTACGGCCTCACCCGCTTCCGCTATCACTTCGCCTGGTTCAAGAACGAGGACATCTCCTTCTTCTTCCTGTCGCAGTTGATCCTGCCGCCGGTGGTGCTCGCCCTGCCCTTTCTCGTGCTGTACCGGGAAGTCGGCATGCTCGACACGCGCATCGGGCTGATCCTGCTCTACACGCTGATGGTGCTGCCGATCGTCATCTGGATCATGCGCGACCAGTTCAATTCGATCCCGGTCGAACTGGAGGAAGCAGCCCTCGTCGACGGCCTGTCGATCTGGGGCGCCTTCTTCCGCATCGTCATGCCGATCGCGCTGCCGGGCATGGTCGCAGCCTTCATCCTGGCGATGGTGCTGTGCTGGAACGAGTATTTCTTCGCCGCACTGCTGACCTCGACCGACGCAAAAACCATTCCCGTCATGGTGGCGAGCCAGACCGGCTCGCAGGGCATCAACTGGTGGTCGATGGCGGCACTCGCCACCGCCGCGATCACGCCGCTCGCCGTCATCGGCATCGCCCTGGAGCGCTATTTGATCATGGGCATGACCGCCGGCGCGGTGAAGTAGGCCCTCGCCACTCCTTCGAGCGTTGCAACTGTGGATGCTTTTGAACGCCGGCGGGACAGCGCCCCCCTCTGTCCTGCCGGACATCTCCCCCACTTGGGGGGAGATCGGCCGTCACGCCGGTTTTCGCTAATCTCCAACGCCGCAGGAATGAGCGGGGCGCTGAAACAGCGAATCTCCCCCCTTGTGGGGGAGATGTCCGGCAGGACAGAGGGGGGCGCGAAGGATCGCTACGGTTTTCATCCTGCATCCTGCAACGCTCGAAATGGCGCATCCGTTAGCGTGACAATATCGCCCGCATATGCTCGAGGATCATCGCGACGCCCTTTTGCCCCAGTTCCGTCGAGGCCTCAGGGGCGGTCGCCGTATACCATCCCGTATTGTCGGCGAAGTGGCCGGCGTCCACCGCTTCTGGGCACAGCGCCAGCATCAGCGACGTCTCGCCGATGCCGGCATGATCGAAGGGATACTGGCCGTCCGTCACCGTCGGCATCAGCGGATGCACTTGTATCCAGTTGAAGAAATTGCCGCCCTCGGCGTGCTCGGTATAGTAGCCGGCCATCGTCTCGGAGGCCCACCAGCCCTCGCCGCGCTCCTTCTCCAGAAAACGGAAGATCGCCTGGCGGCCAGCGGTCTTGAAGGCGAGATCGGTCGGCATGCCGGCAACAAAGTTCTCGGTCTGGTGGTGGATGATGGCGTGGATGTTGCGAAAACCGATGCGCAGCAGGCTGTAGAACAGTTCCTCCGCGAACGGCGCCAGCGCCCTGCCGCCGACCTGAACCGAGCCATTGCCCTCTGGCGGCGCCACCGCGTAGCTCGCCGCGCCATAGTAGAAGGCTGGCAGGATGGCGATGTTGGCTTCCTTTTCGAACAGCTCCAGCATCTTGACCACCGCCAGCGTATCCATGCCGACGGCCATGTGCTCACCATGGTATTCGAGCACGCCGAGCGGGAGCACGACCGGCCAGTTCTCGGCGATCGCCTTGCGGATCTGGTGCGGCAGCATCAGCTCGTAGCGCATGACGCCTACTCCATGTTGGTGTGGGGGGCGGCGTCGATACGGCTTTCGCCGATCCGAGCCAGCACCGTGCCAAGTTCGTCGAGTGCAATCCTGAACAGATCTGTGCCGGCATTCGTCATGACAGACCCACCAGCTTGCTGCCCTCAAAAACCCATCTGGATTGTTTGGTCACATCTTCCCCGAACAGCTTGTTTTTGCTCATGCTATCACCGTGAAAGTTCGTGTCCAACGGCTCGGAGTGATTTTGCAGCGCCTCAGGCATGATAGTCTCGGGACATACGGAAATAAGGAAACGGCAGCATATGAAGACACGGCATTTCGACCGCATCGGCAATGGCGGCATCGCGTTCACGGAACTTGGCTTCGGCACGGCGCCGCTCGGCAATCTTTATCGTGCCGTCCCCGACGAGCATGCCAACGCCACCCTGGAGGCTGCATGGCGGGTCGGCTGCCGCTACTACGACACCGCGCCGCTCTACGGGCTTGGCCTGTCGGAAACGCGGCTCAATCCGTTCCTGCGCTCGAAAAAGCGCGACGACTATGTGCTGTCGAGCAAGGTCGGCCGCATCATGCGCGCCTGCCCGCCGGACCAGCGCACCGGCATCGGCAAGTTCTTCGACACGCCGTCGCGCCGCGAGGTCTACGACTACAGCTATGACGGCGTCATGCGCTCCTTCGAAGCCTCGCTGGAACGCCTCGGCGTCGACCGCATCGACATCCTTTTCGTGCATGACGTCGACGTCTTCACCCATGGCAGCAAGGAGGCCGCGGACCAGCGCATCGAGGAGTTCATGTGCTCGGGCTATTACGGGCTGCTGGCCCTGCGTGACCAGGGCATCATCAAGGCGTTCGGCGGCGGCATCAACGAATGGCAGGTTGCCCAGACGCTTGCCGAGCGCGGCGACTTCGACCTGTTCCTGCTTGCCGGGCGCTATACGCTGCTGGAGCAGGAGGCGCTGCAATCCTTCCTGCCGCTATGCCAGAAGCGCGGCATCGGCATCGTTCTCGGCGGGCCGTATAATTCCGGCATCCTGGCAACCGGTCCGAAGCCCGGCGCCTACTACGATTATACCGAGGCGCCGCAGGACATCATCGACCGCGTCACGCGCATCGAGGCTGTCTGCAAGCGCCACGGTGTGCGCCTGATCGAGGCGGCACTGCAATTTCCGCTGCTGCACCCTTCGGTCGTGTCGGTGATCCCCGGCGGCCAGCGGCCGAGCGAGGTCGAAAGCAATCGGTCGCTGCTCGACGCGAAGCTGCCATCGGCACTCTGGGCCGATCTCAAGCAGGAAGGGCTGATGCGCGCCGATGCACCGACGGCATAGAGCCCGCCAAAGTGGGCGCGAAAGAAAAGCCGGGCATGCCCGGCTTTTCTGGTCTCTGAAAAGGGTACGAAGGCGCTTAGTTGACTGCGTCCTTGAGGCCCTTGCCGGCTGAAAACTTCGGCACGGTGCGCGCCGGAATCTGCACTTCGGCGCCGGTCTGCGGATTGCGGCCGGTCGAGGCAGCGCGTTTTGACACGGTGAAATTTCCGAAGCCGACAAGCCGGACATCGCCGCCCTTCTTCAGTTCGCCGGTGATGACGGAGAACACCGCATCGACCGCCGACTGCGCGTCACCCTTCGAAATACTCGCGGCGTCGGCGACAGCGGACACCAGTTCGTTCTTGTTCATAAAAATTCCCTTCCATGAGAAACCGGAACGTACGACTCATCCGGCAGGAAACGGACTTTAGAAAGAAGCGCTTCCGCAACCAAGTCGAAAAGCGTCAAAAGAGTCGAAAAACCCCGGAATTCCGGGGTTTTTCACATGAAAGAGCCGGGCTCTAGGCCCGGCTCTCCGTTGTGCATTGCAACTTTAGCACGTGCTA
This sequence comes from Mesorhizobium sp. L48C026A00, assembly GCF_000502375.1. Taxonomy (NCBI): domain Bacteria; kingdom Pseudomonadati; phylum Pseudomonadota; class Alphaproteobacteria; order Hyphomicrobiales; family Phyllobacteriaceae; genus Mesorhizobium; species Mesorhizobium sp. L48C026A00. Next base: position 252,504 of record NZ_AYWU01000005.1, read on the forward strand.
ATGAGCTAGCGACTTGCTGGCGTCGTCTCCGGCATCCACCGCAGCCGGCGCATTGACCGGCTCGACCCACTCGATCGCCTCCGGCATACGCACCAGCGCATGGCGCAAGACTTCACCGACCCGCCCGACCGGAACGATCTCCATACCGTTCTTCACGTTGTCCGGAATCTCCGCCAGATCCTTGGCGTTGTCTTCCGGGATCAGCACCTTCTTGATGCCGCCGCGCAGTGCTGCAAGCAGCTTCTCCTTGAGCCCGCCGATCGGCAGCACTCTGCCGCGCAGCGTGATCTCGCCGGTCATCGCCACGTCGGCCCTGACCGGGATGCCGGTCAGCACCGAGACGATCGCCGTCGCCATCGCCACGCCCGCCGACGGTCCGTCCTTGGGCGTTGCGCCTTCGGGCACGTGGACGTGGATGTCGCGCTTGTCGAACAGCGGCGGCTCGACGCCGAAATCGAGAGCCCGCGAGCGGACATAGGAGGCCGCCGCCGAGATCGATTCCTTCATCACGTCGCGCAGATTGCCGGTCACCGTCATGCGGCCCTTGCCGGGCATCATGACGCCTTCGATCGTCAGCAGCTCGCCGCCGACTTCCGTCCAGGCGAGCCCGGTGACAACGCCGACCTGATCGTCGGCCTCGACCTGACCGAAGCGGAAGCGCGGAACACCAAGGTAATCGGCGAGATTGTCCGCCGTGATGTCGACCGTCTTCTTCTTCGTCTTCAGGATCTCGGTCACCGCCTTGCGGCCGAGCTTCATCAGCTCGCGCTCCAGGCTCCTGACGCCCGCTTCACGGGTGTAGGTCTGGATGATGCCGCGGATCGCGTCCTCGCCGACGGAGAACTCCTTCGGCTGCAGCGCGTGGTCGCGGATCACCTTGGGCATCAGGTGGCGCTTGGCGATCTCGATCTTCTCGTCTTCGGTGTAGCCGGCGATACGGATGATCTCCATGCGGTCCATCAAGGGTGCCGGGATGTTCAACGTGTTCGCCGTCGTCACGAACATCACGCTCGACAGGTCGTATTCGACCTCGAGATAGTGGTCCATGAACGTCGAGTTCTGCTCCGGATCGAGCACCTCGAGCAACGCCGACGACGGGTCGCCGCGGAAATCCTGGCCCATCTTATCGATCTCGTCGAGCAGGAAGAGCGGGTTGGATTTCTTCGCCTTCTTCATCGACTGGATGACCTTGCCGGGCATCGAGCCGATATAGGTGCGCCGGTGACCGCGGATCTCGGCCTCGTCGCGCACGCCGCCCAGCGCCATGCGGATGAACTCGCGGCCGGTCGCCTTGGCGATCGACTTGCCGAGCGAGGTCTTGCCGACGCCGGGAGGTCCGACGAGGCACAGGATCGGCCCCTTCAGCTTCTTCTGGCGGCTCTGCACGGCGAGATATTCGACGATGCGGTCCTTGACCTTGTCGAGGCCGAAATGGTCGGTGTCGAGCACGTTCTGCGCGAAGGCCAGATCGTGCTTGACCTTGGAGTTCTTGCCCCACGGTATCGACAGGATCCAGTCGAGATAGTTGCGCACGACGGTCGATTCAGCCGACATCGGCGACATCGTCCGCAGCTTCTTCAGTTCGGCTTCCGCCTTTTCGCGGGCCTCCTTGGAGAGCTTGGTCTTCTTGATGCGCGCCTCGATCTCGGCGGCCTCGTCGCGGCCGTCCTCGCCCTCGCCGAGTTCCTTCTGGATCGCCTTCATCTGCTCGTTGAGGTAGTATTCGCGCTGGGTCTTCTCCATCTGGCGCTTGACGCGCGAGCGGATGCGCTTCTCGACCTGCAGGACGGAGATTTCGGCTTCCATGAAGCCCATCGCCTTTTCCAGCCGCTCCTTGACCGAAAGCGTGGCCAGCATCTCCTGCTTCTCGGGGATCTTGATCGCAAGATGCGAGGCAACCGTATCGGCGAGCTTGGAATAGTCGTCGATCTGGCTGGCGGCACCCACCACTTCGGGCGAGATCTTCTTGTTCAGCTTGACGTAGTTCTCGAAGTCGGTGACGACGGAACGGGCCAGCGCCTCGACCTCGACCTCTTCCTCATCCGGTTCGACCAGTGCTGCGGCACGGGCCTCATGGAAGTCGGGACGGTCGGTGAACGAAACGATTTTCGCGCGCGAGGCGCCTTCGACCAGCACCTTGACGGTGCCGTCCGGCAGCTTCAGCAACTGCAGCACATTGGCGAGCGTGCCGATGTCGAAGATCGCATCGGACTCGGGATCGTCATCGGCGGCATTCATCTGGGTCGCAAGCAGGATCTGCTTTTCCTGACCCATCACCTCTTCCAGCGCCTTGATCGACTTTTCACGCCCGACAAAGAGCGGAACGATCATGTGCGGGAACACCACGATGTCGCGCAGTGGGAGGACTGCGAAGACGCCGTCGCTGGGAGCCTTGGATATTTTGGCCATTGTCCAACCTTTCATGTCGCGACCGCCAATCGGCCAACCGCGATTCTCATATTAACGACCGGGGATGGTTCCGCCTACCACCGTTTGTGACGGGAGTTTTACAGCACAGAATTCGGCGCCACGGTCTTCCACCGTTAGTTGGAGGCAAGCGAGGCAAAGATCAAGGGTCGTCACGAAACCGTTCATCCAATCCGTCATAATCCGTTCATCAAGTCGGGCTGTTCATCACAAGTCGGGCCGTTCATCATAGCCTGCCCAGCCGCAAACAGCAAAACGGCGCCTTGCGGCGCCGTTTTAAGAACTCCACTACAGGGCTGGACGTCAGGCGCTGACGTTGCCCTTCTTTTCCTTCTGCTCGGAATAGATGTAGAGCGGCCTGGCGTTGCCCGACACCACCTCTTCCGAAATAACCAAGTTACTGGAAGGCACCGGCCAGNTTCCAGCGCCGGCAGCTCGAACATCGTGTCGAGCAGGATCGCCTCCATGATCGAGCGCAGGCCGCGCGCGCCGGTCTTGCGCTCGATGGCGCGCTTGGCGATCGCCGACAGCGCATTCTCGTGGAAGGTCAGGTCGACATTCTCCATCTCGAACAGCCGCTGGTACTGCTTGACCAGCGCGTTCTTCGGCTCGGTCAGGATCTGGATCAGCGCCGGCTCGTCGAGGTCCTCCAGCGTTGCCAGGACCGGCAGACGGCCGACGAACTCGGGAATGAGGCCGAACTTCAACAGATCTTCAGGCTCGACCAGACGGAAAACGTCGCCGGTGCGGCGATCCTCGGGCGACGCGACGGTGGCGCCGAAGCCGATCGAGGTCTTGCGGCCGCGATCCGAGATGATCTTGTCCAGCCCAGCGAAGGCGCCGCCGCAGATGAACAGGATGTTGGCGGTGTCGACCTGCAGGAATTCCTGCTGCGGATGCTTCCTGCCGCCCTGCGGCGGCACGGAGGCGACCGTGCCTTCCATGATCTTCAACAGCGCCTGCTGGACGCCCTCGCCCGACACGTCGCGGGTGATCGAGGGATTGTCCGACTTGCGCGAGATCTTGTCGATCTCGTCGATGTAGACGATGCCGCGCTGCGCGCGCTCGACATTGTAGTCGGCCGACTGCAACAGCTTGAGGATGATGTTCTCGACATCCTCGCCGACATAGCCGGCCTCGGTCAGCGTCGTCGCATCGGCCATGGTGAACGGCACGTCGATGATGCGGGCCAGCGTCTGCGCAAGCAGCGTCTTGCCGCAGCCGGTCGGGCCGATCAGCAAGATGTTGGACTTCGCCAGCTCGACGTCGTTGTTCTTGCCGGCATGCGCGAGGCGCTTGTAGTGGTTGTGGACGGCCACCGACAGCACGCGCTTGGCGTAGGGCTGGCCGATGACGTAGTCGTCGAGAACCTTGAGGATCTCCTGCGGGGTCGGCACGCCCTCGCGTGACTTCACCATCGAGGTCTTGTTCTCCTCGCGGATGATGTCCATGCAGAGCTCGACGCATTCGTCGCAGATGAACACCGTCGGGCCGGCGATCAGCTTGCGCACTTCGTGCTGGCTTTTGCCGCAAAACGAGCAATAAAGCGTGTTCTTGGAATCACCGCCGCTGTTGCCGACCTTGCTCATTTTCATGTCCTTTCATAGCCGCCCGCCGATGGTCTGGTTGAAAGGGCGCATATCTCAATCTATCGCGGGAAATCGCCGCCGCCAGTAGTCCGGCTCCCGCAACGCATTCCATACGAAACACATATCAGAAAACGTCGCAATGATTCGCATCAACCCCGCACAAAGCTAAGCCGTCGAAAATCAACATAGGCTTAACGTAGGCAATCGCTCCCGTCGAGGGAACAGCCAATTGTGGCCGAAATGCCGCAAGCGGCATCAAAAGAGTGTTTTCGCACCATCCAGCTGCCACCGGGCTTATGTGGCAAGACCCTCGATCGGCTCACGCGACGAAATGACCTTGTCGATGAGGCCGAATTCCTTGGCCTCGTCGGAGGTCATGAAATGGTCGCGGTCGAGCGTCCTTTCAATCTCGTCGTAGCTCTTGCCGGTGTGCTTGACATAGACCTCGTTGAGACGGCGCTTCAGCTTGATGATGTCCTGGGCGTGGCGCTCGATGTCGGAAGCCTGGCCCTGAAAACCACCGGAAGGCTGGTGGACCATGATGCGGGCGTTCGGCGTGGCGAAGCGCATGCCCTTCTCGCCGGCGGTGAGAAGCAGCGAGCCCATCGAGGCGGCCTGGCCGATGCACAGCGTCGCCACCGCCGGCTTGATGAACTGCATGGTGTCGTAGATCGCCATGCCCGAGGTGACGACACCGCCGGGCGAATTGATGTAGAGGTTGATTTCCTTCTTCGGATTCTCCGCTTCGAGGAACAGGAGCTGCGCGCAGACCAGCGTCGCCATGCCGTCCTCGACCGGACCGGTGATGAAAATGATGCGCTCTTTCAGGAGCCGCGAGAAAATGTCGTAGGCCCGCTCGCCGCGATTGGTCTGCTCGACCACCATCGGAACGAGGTTCATGTAGGTTTCGACGGGGTTCTTCATGGACTATCCCTTATTGAAGATGGGATTCCGGCGCCGGAGATGAGCAAGTCGGGCAGAATCGGTTCTGGATCGTTATCCCTGTAAATAGGATGTCGGCTCACCCTAGCGCAAGGCCGCCCCTCCTAGCCATCCGGTTAAGTCGAATCAAGGTTTCTGCACAGAATTCGCCCGAAGCTGCGCCGGCTGCTGTTGAAGCGGCGCGGCGCCTCCGCCGTGTAACAGTTTCTTAACCGCGTCGCTTAACGAAATGTGCCGAAACCGCTTTCCCGGGACACGGCTTCCCCTACAATTCAACGTTGAGCTTGCGTGGAAAGTTCAAACTGGGGGAGTGCAATGATCGGGAAAACTGCTTCCTCGGCCATCGCCAGCCTCGCCGTCCTCGGCATGGTGTCCGAAACGGCTGCCGGCGGGCGCGCCGTCGAATGCTACGAGCAGGTCAACATCCGTCTACGAGACGGTCTACGAAAACGTGCTCGTCAGCCCGGCCGGTCAGCAGGTGGAATCCGTTCCGGCGATCTACGGGACGCGCGAGCGGGTGGTGCAGATCGCACCGGCGCGTGTCAGCTACGAGATGGTGCCTGCCATTACCCGCACCGTCTACCGCACGGTGAAGGTCGATGGCGGCTACTCCTGGGAATGGCGCGTCATCAACGGCCGCAAGGTGCTGTGCAAGATCAGGCACAAGGCGCGCTATCAACGGCTGGCCGAAACCGTGGTGGTGCAGCCGGAGCGCCAGCGGCGCATCGTCAGTCCCGCCGAGTACGAGAGCGTCGCCGAAGAGGTTCTGGTGCAGCCGGAGCAGCGGCGGATCGTCAATTTTCCCGCCACCTACCAGACAGTGGCGCGCCGGATTCTGGTCCGCGAGGGCTCGTCGCGCTGGCGGCAGGTGCGAATTCCGCGGCACTGCCGGTATTAGGTCAGACCGCTTCGGCCCGCAGCCACGCTTTCAAGCCGCCGACATCGCCATTGCCGACGGTCGCTGCGACACGCCTGCCGACCGCCGCGCCGAACTTGTAGCCGTGGCCGGAGCAGGCCGAAACGACAAGGCATTTGCCCTTCTCATGCGCCAGGAACTTTTCGTCGGCGGTGAAGGTGTAGGCGCAGGTGACGACCTCGGTGACCTTGTATTCTTCGACACGGGCGATCGGCGGCGAAAACAGGTCGCGGATCGCCTCGCCCTCGCCCGCCACCGGCTGGCGGTTCCAGTCGGCATCGCTGGTCGGCACCCTGTGCAGCCCTGAGCCGAATTTCATGCCGGCGCCGCCGGACGGCGGGATCACGTAGCCGTCGACGGCGCCGCCGACATCGAGGATGACCGGGGCCGAATGCCACGCCGCTTTCAGATCCGCCGGCGGTTCGACATAGGCGAGCGCGGTGCGCCAGGCCTTCAGCTCGCCGCCCAGCTCCGGAAACACTTTCAGCACCCAGGCGCCAGCGGTGACGACGATGCGGTCGGCCTGCATCGTCTCGCCGCTTTCAAGCACAAGGCGGCCAGCCTCGGCGTCGACCTCCACCACCTTGCTGTTGTCGTAGACATTGGCGCCGGTTCTCCGCAGCCATTCGGCGAGGCGGGAGGCAATCTTGCGACAATGCAGCGCACCACCCTCCGGCGAAAAATACGCGTAGCGGAACGAGCCGGGCTGCAGGAACCGCCAGCGCTTGGCCGCGGCGTCCGGCTCGAACAGCTCGATCGGGTAGTTCCCGGCCTCCATGCCCTCGCGGTATTCCTCGGCTTCGTCTCCCGGCTCGCGTGAAATGCAGATGAAGCCGCGCGGGTCGAGATGGTTCTCGCCGAGATCGGCCCACATCTCGTCCCAGGCCTCGTAGGCTTCGGTTATCAGCCGGCCATAACCCGAGGCTGCGCCATAGGCGCGGCCGATGATGCGGTGATGGTCGCCCGAGGCGGCAAGCGGATTGGGAATCGGTCCCTGCTCGACGATCGAGACCCGGTGCCCGGCCTTGACCAGCGACCAGGCCGTCGACAGCCCCGCAATGCCTGCGCCAACCACGATCACATTCATCAAGTCAGTCTTTCCGCAGCCGCGCCGGCTGGCTAAATGCGCTTTTGTGCATGTCTGGCGCCAGGCTGGCAAGCCTTGGAGCGCCGCGTGTCGTTGGGGCGCGCAAAGGACGCTCCAACACTTTTGAATCTGCGCATGATCCTTTCCGAAAACCGATTCCGGTTTTTGGGGTCATGCGCTAATGATCCACAATGACCGATTTGGTGCCACCAACTTACCTGGCCTTCGATCCGGCCACCCGTCATGTGCGGCTCGATCCACACGAGGCGGCTTTCTTCCAGAACCCGTACGCGGCCTATGCTTTCATGCATGGCGCATCGAATGTCTTCTTCTGGGAAGAGTTCGGCTTATGGTGCTTTGGCGGCTTCGACGACGTCAGCCGGCTGCTGCGCGACCGGCGCTTCGGCCGCCACAACCCGGCCGGCATCCCTGACAGAAGCGGCGTCGGCGAGGACCGCACCCATCTCGGCAGCTTCGACGGCATCGAGGCCAATTCGATGCTGGAGCTGGAACCGCCCGTTCACACCAGGCTCAGAACGCTGGTCAACCGCGCCTTCGTCTCGCGTCAGGTCGAGCGGCTGAGGCCGCGCGTCGAGGCGTTGGCCAACGAGCTGATCGACCGTTTCGAACCGGGGCAGGTCGACCTGCTGCCAGCCTTCGCATCGCCTTTGCCGATCACCATCATTGCCGAGATGCTCGGCGTGCCGGTCGAGATGGGACCGCAACTCCTCGACTGGTCGCATCAGATGGTCGCCATGTACATGCACGGCCGCACACGCGAAACGGAAGAGACGGCCAATCGCGCAGCACATGATTTTTCGAATTTTCTGCGCGGCTATGTCGCTGAACGACGGAAGAAACCCGGCGACGATCTGCTGTCGCTGCTGACCTCGGCGCAAGATGATGGCCAAAAACTCTCGGAGGACGAACTGGTGTCCTCGGCGATCCTGCTGCTCAATGCCGGCCACGAGGCGACCGTCCACCAGACCGGCAATGCGGTGCGCGCGATCCTCGCGCAAGGCGGCGACCCGCGCCGCTTCTTCACCTCGCCGCAAACGACCACCGCCACGGTCGAGGAATGCCTGCGCTTCGACGCGCCGCTGCACATGTTCACGCGCTATGCCTATGAAGAGATCGAGGTCGTTCCAGGCATTCTGGTGCGGCCGGGCGAGACGATCGGCCTGCTGCTCGGCATGGCCAATCACGACCCGGCGGCCTTTGCCGAACCCTTCGCCTTCCGGCCGGATCGCGCCGACCAGAAAAACGTCTCGTTCGGCGCCGGCATTCATTTCTGCATCGGCGCGCCGCTCGCCCGGCTCGAATTGCAGCTATCGCTGAAAACCTTGTTCGACCGGCTGCCGCGGCTGCATCTGGCCGAACAGCCGCGTTTTCGCGACACCTATCATTTCCACGGGCTGGAAAGACTCGTCGTGCACACCGGGCAATGATCAAAGCTTGATCACATACTCCTTGCGTGTCGTTTCAAGCACTTCCCAGCTTCCCTTAAAGCCCGGCCTGAGCACGAAACTGTCGCCGGCGCTGACGGTGCGCGCCTCGCCGCCCTCCTCTGAAATCACCGAAACGCCCGACAGGATGTGGCAAAACTCCCACTCGTCGTATTCGATGCGCCATTTGCCTGGCGTCGCCTCCCAGATGCCGGCATAGAGGCCGCCGTCGCGTTCCTCGACATTCCAGGTGCGGAACTTTGGATCGCCTGAAATCAGGCGATCCGGCGCCGGCGCGCCAGGTTCCGGGTCAACGCTTTCAACATCGACGGAGAGGAATTTTGGCGCGGTCATGGAAACTCCTTGCAGCAGGGGTCAGACCTTGGCGAGAGCCTGTTCCAGATCGGCGACGATGTCGTTGACATCCTCGATGCCGACCGAGAGCCTGACCGTATCCGGCCCAGCGCCGGCGGCGACCTTCTGTTCGTCGGACAATTGCCGATGCGTGGTCGATGCCGGATGGATGACCAGCGACTTGGTGTCGCCGACATTGGCGAGGTGCGAGAACAGTTCGAGCGCCTCGACGAATTTGATGCCCGCCGCATAGCCGCCCTTCAGGCCGAAGGTGAACACCGCGCCGGCGCCAAGCGGCGAGTACTTCTTCTGCAGCGCATTGTTGTTGTCGCTGGGCAGGCCGGGATAGGACACCCAGGCGATTTTTGGGTGGTTGGACAGCCACGCGGCGACGGTGACCGCATTGTCGCAATGGCGCTGCATCCTGAGCGGCAGGGTTTCCAGGCCGGTCAGGATCAAGAACGCATTGAAGGGCGAGATCGCCGGGCCCATGTCGCGCAGGCCGAGCACGCGCGCGGCAATGGCGAAAGCGAAATTGCCAAATGTTTCGTGCAGGACGAGGCCGCCATATTCGGGGCGCGGCTCCGACAGCATCGGATATTTGCCGGATTTCGACCAGTCGAAGGTACCGCCGTCGACAATGGCGCCGCCGATCGAATTGCCGTGGCCGCCGATGAACTTGGTCAGCGAATGCACGACAATGTCGGCGCCATGCTCGATCGGCCGCACCAGATAGGGCGAGGCCAGCGTGTTGTCGACGATCAGCGGCAGGCCATGCTTGCGGGCGATGTCGCCGATCTTTTCGATGTCGACGAAGACGCCGCCCGGATTGGCCAGGCTCTCGATGAAGATCGCCTTGGTCCTGTCGTCGATCTGGCTTTCGAAGGTCGAGATGTCGTTGGTGTCGGCCCATCGCACCTGCCAGCCGAAATTCTTGAAGGCGTGGCCGAACTGGTTGATCGAGCCGCCGTAAAGCCTTGTCGCGGCGACGAAATTGTCGCCCGGCTGCATCAAGTTGTGGAACACAAGCACCTGCGCGGCATGGCCCGACGCGACGGCCAAACCCGCGGTGCCGCCTTCGAGTGCCGCGATACGCTCTTCCAGCACCGCCTGCGTCGGGTTCATGATCCGGGTGTAGATGTTGCCGAAGGCTTTTAGCCCGAACAGCGAGGCGGCATGGTCGGCATCATCGAAGACAAAGGAGGTCGTCTGGTAAATCGGCGTGGCACGCGCGCCAGTCGCCGGATCGGGCTTGGCGCCGGCATGGACGGCGAGCGTGTTGAAACCGGGCGTGCGGGTCATGGATTACCTCCCCTGAATGCTGAATGGTGAATGGTGAATGGTGAATGGTGAATGGTGAATGGTGAAGACAACGTCGGCCAGCCCCATCCTGATTGCAAGCGGCTCATATGCCGCTGTGGCCGCCTTCCCGAAAAATCCTTCTATTCACCATTCACTATTCACCATTCACCACCTACTTCCGGCGGACGCCAAAACTCTGGAATCCCGGCCGCATCAGCGGCTTCTTCGACGACAGCACGCCTGAGTTGACGCCGGTCCAGCCGATCTCGCCTGACAGCTTGCCATATTCGATCTTGGGGCAGCGGTTCATCACCACCTTGATGCCGGCGGCCTCGGCGCGTGCAGCCGCCTCGTCATGGCGCACGCCAAGCTGCATCCAGATGACGTTCGGCAACGGATCGAGCCGCAAGACCTCGTCGACGACGCCCGGCACCGCCGCGGAGCCGCGAAAAACGTCGACCATGTCGATCGGCTCGGGAATATCGGCGAGCCTGGCGTAGGTCATCCGGCCAAGGATTTCCTTGCCGGCCTGGCCGGGGTTGATCGGGAACACCGAAAACCCCTTGCCCAGCAGGTATTTCAGCACGAAATAGCTCGGCCGCACATCGTTGGCGGACGCACCGACCATGGCGATGGTCTTCACCGAATTGAGGATGCCGGCGATATAGGCATTGTCGTAGGCGTCATGGTTCATGCGGCGTCCTCATACAGAGCTTCGGCGAGAAAACCATCCGGACCGTAGCAGAAACTGCGCATCATGCGGAAATGGTCGTATCGTGGAAAGCCGTGGGAAACGCGGTCAACCCGGCAGCGAGATGCTGCCGTCTTCCGCGATCGGAAAAGCCGGATTATGCGCCACTTCCCAGATATGCCCTTCGGTGTCGGCGAAATAGCCATACCAGCCGCCCCAGAAGGCGCGGCCGGCCGGCTTGACGATCCGGCCGCCGGCCTTCTCGGCCATCGTCAGCACGTCATCGACCTCCGCGTCGGAGCGCGTGTTGTAGGCGAGGTAGATCGCCGACGGCGCCCTACCGAACGTAACGCCTGAATCGGCTTCGGCGCTTTCGCGCGGGAACAGCCCGAGAATGACGCCGCCCATCTGGAAGAAGGCGACGCCCTCGGTGATCCCGGCATGGCGGGTCAGGCCCATCGCCTCGTAGAAGCGCGTGGCGCGCTCGAGATCATCGACGGCAATGGTGATGATGGAGATGCGAGGCTCCATGTCTATTCTCCGTCCCTATTCCTCCGTCCATTCCGGCTTGCGCTTGCCGATGAAGGCGCCGATGCCCTCTTCAGCGTCGCGCGCCAGCATGTTCTCGACCATGACGCGGCCGGTATAGGCATAGGCGTCGGCCAGCCCCATTTCGGCCTGCGCGTAAAAGGCTTCCTTGCCGGTCTTGACGACCAAGGCCGATTTTGCAGCAATGGTTTGCGCGTATTTGGTGACAATCTGATTGAGATATTCGCGCGGCACGACGCGGTTGATCAGGCCGAATTCCTTGGCCGTCGCCGCATCGATGGTCTCGCCGGTCAAAAGCATCTCCATCGCCTGCTTGCGCGAAACGTTGCGCGACAGCGCCACCATCGGCGTCGAGCAGAACAGCCCGATATTTACGCCCGGCGTGCAGAAGGTCGCCTCGTGCGAGGCGATCGCCAGATCGCAGCTCGCGACCAGTTGTGCCCCGGCCGCCGTCGCCAGGCCATCGACCTCGGCGATCACCGGCCTGGGATGGCGCACGATCGCCTGCATCAGTGCCCCGCAGGCGGAAAACGTCTCCTCGAAGAACGCCTTGCCGCGATCGGCATCGGTGCGGCGCGCGGTCATTTCCTTGAGGTCGTGTCCGGCGCAGAACATTTTTCCGGCGGCCGCCAGGACGATGACGCGGACGGATCTGTCGGATTTGGCGCGGTCGAGTTCCGCCGTCAGCGCCGCCATCACCGCCAGCGACAGCGCATTGGCCGGCGGATTGGCGAGCGTCAGGCGGAGCACGCCCTTGTCCAGCCTCGTGACAACAGGACCTTCGGCAACAGCCGGCTTGATGGCGACGATTTCAGCCATTTTTCAAACCTCTTCCCATGTCTCCAACCTCATCATTGGCCAGCGGCATCGGGTTCGCGGGGCCATGGAACAAAAGAACTAGCACGCTGTCGATTGAAGAACAGGCTTAAGGCGTGTTTTCTCAGGCCACGGCACATACAGGAAACCGCCTATGCCTGCGCAAAAAAATCTCAAGCCGGTGCTGACCGCGGCGCAGGTCAATGCGCTGATGGAGACCGTCTATCCGCAGCTCAACGACCAGTTCACCTTCTACGAAGCGATCGAGGTGTTTGCGGGCGGCTGCACGGTACGCCTGAATGCCGACGAGCGGCATTTGCGCCCCGGCGGAACCGTGTCGGGCCCGTCGCTGTTCACGCTGGCCGACATAGGCGGCTATGTCTGCGTGCTTTCGCATGCCGGGCCGGACGCGCTTTCGGTCACCACCAATCTCACCATCAATTTTGTCCGCAAGGCCGAGGCCGGACCGATCGATGGTCATTGCCGCATCCTGAAGCTTGGCAAGAGCCTGATGGTGTTCGAAATCGACATCGTCGCCGGACCGGACGGACACACGGTAGCGCACGCCACGGGAACCTATTCAATCCCGCCGAAGCGGTTTGATCATGTGGTAAAATAATACCTTTATCTCAAACCTTTGTTTTTACTGTGTTTTCTCCGCCCTGTTGGTTTTCATCAGCCTTGACGTGATACCTCCCCCTCGCCTATAAGCCCTCACGGAACAGCGGCCCGCAAAGGCCGCCGTTTTGTTATTGGCGGCGGGCGAGCGCTCGGCGTCAATCCAAGCAACAAGAAACGCCTTTCCTTGTCGTTCGTCGATGGGGAAGGTCCGAACCGAAAGCAACAATCCATGGCAACCTTTTCGCAGAAGCCTGCGGATGTGGTGAAGAAGTGGGTGCTGATCGACGCCGAGGGTCTCGTCGTCGGCCGTCTCGCCACTGTCATCGCCAACCATCTTCGCGGCAAACACAAGCCCACCTTCACCCCGCATGTCGACGACGGCGACAACGTCATCGTCATCAATGCCGACAAGGTGGTGTTCACCGGCAAGAAATTCACCGACAAGGTCTATTACTGGCACACCGGCCACCCCGGCGGCATCAAGGAGCGCACCGCGCGCCAACTGCTCGAGGGCCGTTTCCCCGAGCGTGTCGTCGAGAAGGCCGTCGAACGCATGATCCCGCGTGGTCCGCTCGGCCGTCGCCAAATGAAGAATCTCCGCGTCTATGCAGGCACGGAACATCCGCATGTCGCCCAGCAGCCCGTCACGCTCGACGTGGCCAAGCTGAACGCCAAGAACAAGAAGGTTTCGTAAAATGGCTGAGCTTTCCTCGCTCGCAGAACTCGGAACTGCCACCGGCAACACCAACACGCAGCCGGCTGCACCCGTCCATGTCCAGAAGCTCGACAAGTCGGGCCGCGCCTATGCCACCGGCAAGCGCAAGAACGCCATCGCGCGTGTCTGGGTGAAGCCCGGCTCCGGCAAGATCGTCGTCAACGACAAGGTGTTCGCCGAATATTTCGCGCGCCCGGTCCTGCAGATGATCCTCAACCAGCCGATCATCGCTGCCAACCGCGCCGGCCAGTACGACATCGTCGCCACCGTCATCGGCGGCGGCCTTTCCGGCCAGGCCGGTGCGGTGCGCCACGGCATCTCCAAGGCGCTGACCTATTACGAGCCGGCGCTGCGTCCCGTGCTCAAGAAGGGCGGCTTCCTGACCCGCGACAGCCGCGTCGTCGAGCGCAAGAAGTACGGGAAGGCGAAGGCCCGCCGCTCGTTCCAGTTCTCGAAGCGCTAAGCACTGCTTCAGCTCCAGACAGTCGAAACGGCCGCCTCCGGGCGGCCTTTTCTTTTGGTGAACCTGGCCCAAATTTAGGAACGATCGGCCGGTACCTTGATGAAGTCGATAAACGCCCGCAACGGCGCCGGCACGAGACGCCGGCCGGGATAATAGAGGAACGGCCCGGGGAAGCTCTGCCACCAAGGTTCGAGGACGGGTTCGAGCGCACCGCTCTCAAAGTGAGGGCGAAGCCAGTCCTCGAACAGGCTGACAATGCCGGTACCGGCGATGGCTGCAGCGACGGCGAGATCGGCCGCTCCGCCCAGGGTCACGAGAAGCGGCCCCTTCGGATCGACCCGCACCACCTCGCCGTCGCGCTCGAATTCCCATGGCGGCATTGCCCCGCTGGCGAAGCGGCCGCGCAGGCAGGCGTGGCCGAGCAGGTCGCGCGGGTGTTGCGGCCGGCCATGGCGATCAAGGTAGGCAGGGCTGGCGGCGGTGGCAAAGCACTGCAGGCGCGGTCCGATCGGCACCGCGATCATGTCCTGTTCCAGCCGCTCGTCGTAACGGATGCCGGCATCGCAGCCTGCCGCCAGGACGTCGACAAAGCTCTCCTCGGCAATCACCTCCAGCCGGATGCCGGGATAGGCAGCGAGAAACCCCGGAACGATGCCGGGCAGCACCAGCCGCGCTGCGCTGACCGGCACATTGAGGCGCAACGTACCTGCCGGCCTGTCGCGGAAGCCATTCACAACGTCGACGGCCGATTCCACCTCGGTCAAGGCTGGGCCGAGCCGAGCCAGCAAGCTCGCGCCCGCTTCGGTCAGCACGACGCTGCGGGTCGTCCTGTTGAGCAGCCTGACACCGAGCTGCGTCTCGAGGCGGCGCACCGCCTCGCTCAAACCCGACGCACTGCCGCCGCTGGCGCGGGCGCCACCGCGAAAACCCTTGGCCCGCGCTACGCCACGAAAGCGTTGAGGTCTCCGAGGTCGATCTTCATTGTTCGACATTCCGTACAGCCCGTGCGGAATGTACCCAATTATCGTGAGATCGGACAGCGCCTATCTCAACCTCAACTGAACGGAGATAGACCATGTCCAGCATTGACCTTTCCGGCACGTTCACTCTCGGCGACCGCACCGTGAAGCGGCTCGGCTACGGCGCCATGCAGCTCGCAGGACCCGGCGTCTTTGGTCCGCCCAAGAACCATGGCGCGGCATTGGCCGTGCTGCGCGGAGCTGTTGCGCGCGGGGTCAATCACATAGACACCAGCGATTTCTACGGCCCGCACGTCACCAATCTACTCATCCGTGAAGCGCTCGCGCCCTATTCCGACGATCTGACGATCGTCACCAAGATCGGTGCCCGTCGCGGCGCGGATGGCTCGTGGCTCCCGGCCTTCTCGCCCGAAGCGCTGACGGAGGCGGTGCACGACAATCTGCGCAATCTCGGGCTCGACGTGCTGGACGTCGTCAATCTCAGGATCATGTTCGACGCGCATGGCCCCGCCGAAGGCTCGATCGAGGCGCCGTTCACTGTGCTGGCCGAGCTTCAGCGACAGGGCCTGGTGCGTCATATCGGGCTCAGCAATGTCACGCCGGCACAGATCGAAGAGGCGCAACGGATCGCCAGGATCGTCTGCGTCCAGAACCAATACAATCTGGCGCACCGGGGCGATGATGTCTTGATCGACAAACTCGCCCGCGACGGTATCGCTTATGTGCCGTTCTTTCCGCTCGGCGGCTTCAACCCGCTGCAGTCGTCTACCCTGTCCGGCGTCGCTCAGCGCCTGGGCGCCACGCCGATGCAGGTCGCGCTCGCCTGGCTGCTCGGTCGCGCGCCCAATATCCTGCTCATCCCCGGCACGTCTTCCGTTGCGCATTTGCGGGAGAATCTTGCCGCGGCCGAACTTGAACTGCCGGAGGATGCCGCGAGGGAGTTGGACGGCGTGGCGATGGCGGTATGAGGATTGGCGAAAGCGGCAACGAGCCAATCTCGCCATGATCGACAGGCTGGCGGGACAGCGCCCCCCTCTGCCCTGCCGGGCATCTCCCCCACAAGGGGGGAGATTGGCAGCTTCGCGGACAGCGTCCTTTTTGCAAGGTTGGTGGTTGGCGAAATCAGTGATGAAGGCCAATTTCCCCCCAAGTGGGGGAGATGCCCGGCAGGGCAGAGGGGGGCGCGAAGGATCGCTACAGAGCGCTTTTATTCTGAGCCGCTGCATTCTTCGGCGGATGTCACGGAATGGATCCCAGGGTCTGCGGCGCGTCGCTTCGCTCCTTGCTCCGCCCTGGGATGACGAAGGCATGGTGGCCTGTGGCTAATCCCCAGCGTCAGAGATGGTGGTTGCAGGCCGGCCGGCAGCGCGACCGCCGGTCAAAGAACCAAATCCACGGCGCAGA
Source organism: Mesorhizobium sp. L48C026A00 (assembly GCF_000502375.1). Classification (NCBI taxonomy): domain Bacteria; kingdom Pseudomonadati; phylum Pseudomonadota; class Alphaproteobacteria; order Hyphomicrobiales; family Phyllobacteriaceae; genus Mesorhizobium; species Mesorhizobium sp. L48C026A00. Next base: position 268,805 of record NZ_AYWU01000005.1, read on the forward strand.
GGAACTAGTTGATGCTCGCCGTATTCGCCGGCTCCGCCGGCCGCGCCGCATCCGAATAGGGCACGCGATAGCCGTTTGCCGCCAGCCAGTCGATCGCCGCTTTCGGCTCGTCGGTCTGGATGATGGTGGCGCCGCGCTCGGCCCAGAAGCCGTAGGTCTCGCGCGGCAGGCTGGCGAACACCGCCAGTTCATCGCCGCGACCGCCGGCAAGGAAGCCGCCCGGCTTGTTGACGATGGCGTAGGTATTGGCCCAGATGTGCCAGTCGCCCCTTATCGCCGCGGCGCGCATGCGCGGGCTGAACAGCGGACCGCCGGTCTCGGTCAGCGTCTCCGCGCCGTCCCGCCAGTTGATCATCTCGACCGCGCGCGGCGAAAAGGCGCCGCTGACCTTCTCGGCAAAACCGGCGTCGCGAACCGCGTCGTCGGCAATGATCGGCATGAATTGGAAACCGCTGCCGATCGCGCCCATGGCGGCCTTGACAGTGGTGATCCTGGCCGGGTTCCACAGGTTCTCCTTGACGATCACCTGTTCGGCCATGCCAAGGTCACGCGCCACCGCGATCATGCCGGCCAGGCTGTCGACGTCGAGCTTGTTGTCGATGTTGACGAGGATTCTGTCCCTGGTCGCCATCAGCATCTCGCGCAGCGTCGAAACCGGCTCGTCGGTGACGGCGCCGGTGCCTTCGATCACCAGCCTGCAGGTTTTGAGTTCGGCCAGCGTGCGCTTGACCACCTCGCCCGTGCAGTTCGTCGTGCGGTCGAGCCAGCTGTCATGCATGACGACGAACTGGCCGTCCTTCGAGCGCCTGACATCGACCTCGACGATTTCGGCGCCAAGCGCGATCGATGCCTCGAGGGCGGCGATCGAGTTCTCCGCAAACAGCGTCTTGCGGGCCTGCAGGCTGCCGGCGCGGTGTGCCGCCACCATGACATGGTCGCGCCACTGGTTGGCGTGTTCGAAACGGTCGAGAATCTGCCTGGCGCGTGTTTCGCCAGCCAATGCCGAGCCAGTGAGCAGCACCGAGGCGGCGGCAAGCACAAGTTTCAGCCAGGTCGTTCGCATGAGAATCGCTCCTACCGGATGCAAACCCGGATAAGCGACGCGCGTGACAGCCCAGTGAACGAAGCCGGCTTCGCAAATGCCGGAAAGTGAGGTCAATGCCGGCTGAAGCGCCTGTTCTTCAATTCGAACGACGCAATCGACTTGCCGAGATCAAGTACCGCCGTCCTGGCGGTCGGTGGCCGGCTTGGCGTCCTGAAATCTGCTGCGTTCCCCGGCTGACAACCATCCCGCGCAAGGACGGCTGGCTACTTTCGGTTGTATTCATGCATATCTACGCAAATTCCGGGTTGGCCATGCGGGCTCACCTGGCAAGCAAGAAGTTGTGACCGAGTTCGAACGGCCATGGCCCTCGGAAGGGGTCGCATTTCCTGGAATTATATCCAATAAGGTGGCGCTCGACGCACAGGAGACCGCTTCATGCCGAACACCAACATCGACCACGCCTTCACCGCCCGGGCCAGGACGGGTGCGTCCTTCGAGCCGACCTATGCCGGCGCGCTGTCGTTCATGCGACGCAAATACTCGAAGGACGTGAAGGGCGCGGACGCGGTGGTGTGGGGCATCCCCTTCGACGCCGCCGTCACCAACCGGCCGGGCGCGCGTTTCGGACCGCAGGCGATTCGCCGCGCCTCGACCATCCTCGACAACGACCCGCAATACCCGTTCTCGCGCGATCTGTTCGAACATCTCGCCGTGGTCGACTATGGCGATTGCCTGCTTGACAGCGGCAACCACCAGAAGACGCCGGGGACGATCGAGCGCGAGGCGGCAAAGATCCTGAAATCCGGCGCCTTCCTGCTATCGCTCGGCGGCGACCATTTCGTCACCTGGCCGCTACTCAAGGCGCATGCCGCCATCCACGGTCCGCTGGCCCTGGTGCAGTTCGACGCCCACCAGGACACTTGGCCGGACGACGGCAAGCGCATCGATCACGGCTCCTTCGTCGGCCGTGCGGTCAAGGAGGGGATTATCGATCCCGACCGTTCGATCCAGATCGGCATCCGCACCCATGCGCCCGACACCTTCGGCATCAAGATCCTGTACGGCCACGAAATCGAGGACATGCGCGCGTCCGATATCGCCTATGCCATCGTCGACCGCACCGGCGGCAAGAAGGCCTACGTCACCTTCGACATTGATTGCCTCGACCCGGCCTTCGCCCCCGGCACCGGCACACCGGTCGCCGGCGGGCCGTCCTCGGCAAAAATCCTGTCGGTGCTGCGCCAGATCAATCAGCTCGACATCGTCGGCGCCGATGTCGTTGAGGTTGCGCCGGCCTATGATCACGCCGATATAACGGCAATTGCCGGGTCGACGGTGGCCATGCACTATCTCGGGCTGCTGGCGGAACGAAAGGCCCGGCTCGAAGAGATGAACAACGGCAATCACATTGTTGCCGGATTGAACCAGGCAAGTGGCATATAATTTCGAACTATCAGGGAATTCAGGCAGGCAAATGAAACCGAAAATCTTCATCGATGGCGAACACGGCACCACCGGTCTCCAGATCAGGGCGCTGCTTGCCGAGCGCGGCGACCTGGAGATCATCTCGATTCCGACCGAGCGCCGCAAGGAACCGGCAGCCAGAGCCGAGTTCCTCAACGCCGCCGATGTCGCGATCCTGTGCCTGCCGGACGCAGCCGCGAAAGAAAGCGTCTCGCTGATCAGCAACGACACGACAAGGGTTATCGACGCCTCGACCGCGCATCGCGTGGCAGAAGGCTGGGAATATGGTTTTGCCGAAATGGACAAGGCTCAGGCGCGCAAGATCGCTTCGGCGAAGCGCGTTACCAATCCAGGCTGCTGGCCGCAAGGGCCGATCGCGACGCTGAGGCCGCTGGTCGCGGCCGGGCTGTTGCCGCCGGATTTTCCGGTCACCGTCAACGGCATTACGGGCTATTCGGGCGGCGGCCGGCCGATGATCGAGGACTATGTCGCCAAGGGCGAGGAGGCGTCGGAATTCCTGCCCTACGGGCTGACCCTGCAGCACAAGCATGTGCCGGAGCTCAGGACCTATGCGAAGCTGTCACATGATCCGATCATGCAGCCGGCGGTCGGCAATTTCGCGCAAGGCATGATCACCGTGGTGCCGCTGCAACTCGGCGGCCTCGACTATGTGCCGACCGGCGCCGAGCTTCATGCGGCGATCGCCGACCATTTCGCCGCCATCGATGGCGGCGTGGTCGAGGTGGCGCCCTATTCCCATCTGGAGCGCGTGCCGGATATCGATCCGGAAACCTACAATGGCACCAACCGGATGATGCTCCATGTCTTCGCCAACGACGACAGGGCCCAGGCGCTGCTGTTCGCCGTCTACGACAATCTCGGCAAGGGCGCCTCGGGTGCTGCCGTGCAGAACATGGATCTGATGCTCGGCCTCAAGCACTGAATGGACGCTCCGGCATTCCCAGGCCGCTGGAAGGTCAGCGCGCCAGAACTGATTGCCGAGACGTTCAGCAGCCGCATCTGGAAGGTTGTTCGCGAGGACGGCTCGCCGGCGATCGTCAAGGCTCTCAAGGCTTTCGACGACGTCGAAGACGAGTTGCGCGGCGAGCATTTTCTCGCCTGGCGGCGCGGCGAAGGCGCGGTGCGGCTGCTCGGCCGCGACGGCCACTGCATGCTGCTCGAACATGCCGGTGAAACCTTGCTGTCACAGGTTCTCGCCGAGCAGGGCGACAATGCCGCTACAGCAATCGCGGCCGAAGTAATGGCAAGACTGTTCTCGCCATCCGACCACCCTGCCCCACCAGACCTTCAGCCGCTGCGGGTGCGGTTTTCCTGTCTGTTCAACAAGGCGAAGATCGATCGCGACGCCGGCGAAAAGAGCTTTTACGTCGAAGCGGCTGCGACTGCGGAACGGCTGTTGGCCAATCCTGTCGAGGTGCTGCCGCTGCATGGCGACCTGCATCACGACAACATCATGCTGGGAGCGCGTGGCTGGCTGGCGATCGACCCGAAGGGCGTTCTCGGCGATCCCGGCTTCGATGCGGCGAACATGTTCTACAATCCGCTCGACCGCGACGACCTTTGCCGTGATCCCCGCCGGATTGCCGACACGGCCGAAATCTTCGCCAGAACGCTCGGCCAGACGCCGCCAGCCATTCTGGATCACGCCATCGCCTATGGCTGCCTGTCGGCATCATGGCATCATGAAGACGGCAATGCGGTCGAGGAAAGCCGCGAATTGTCCATTGCCACGGCGATCAGGACGGTGCGGCTCAGCCTCTGACGGCGATCTGGTTGGGCATGGGATAAGCGCCCTTGGTGCCGCGCCAATGCGCTGCGGCAAAGCCCAACAGGACAAGCGCGAAAACCTGATGCGTCAGCGCCATGTGCAGCGGTACCTGCATCAGCAGCGTGCCGATGCCGATCAGCGCCTGCACCAGCACCAGCAGAAACAGCAGCGTCGCGCGGCGCGCATGGGTGGTGCCGGGCTGGCGCCGGTGCGTCGCGATCATGTGCCAAAGTGCTGCGACGAAAATAGCGTAGGCGCCGAGCCGGTGGATGAACTGGACCGTCTTCGGGCTCTCGAAGAAGTTGCGCCATGCCGGCTCGAGGATCAACAGGTCGCCGGGGATGAGCTTGCCGTCCATCAGCGGCCAGGTGTTGTAGCTCAGGCCGGCATCGAGCCCGGCGACCAGCCCGCCGAAATAGATCTGGATCAGCGCCAGCAGCACCAGAAAGCCGGCCAGACGCTGGGTCGAGCGGTCGGCCGCGGGCTCGGAATGCGGGGCCAATCCACGCGCGACCACCATGGTCGCGGTGAAGATCAGCGCCGCCAGCGTCAGATGCGTCGCCAGCCGGTATTGGCTGACGGAGACGCGGTCGACCAGCCCGGACGCCACCATCCACCAGCCGATCGCGCCCTGCAGGCCGCCGAGAAGAAGAATGCCCAATAATTTCGGACCAAGACCGCGTTCGATGCGGCGCGTCGCCCAGAAAAACACCAGCGGCACGGCGAAAACCACGCCGACACCGCGCGCTAGGATCCGGTGCAACCATTCCCACCAGAAGATCGACTTGAACGCTTCGAGGCTCATGCCCTTGTTGAGCTCGGCATATTGCGGGATCTGCTGGTAGCGCTGGAATTCCTCCTGCCATTCGGCGTCGTTGAGCGGCGGGATGATGCCGTGGATCGGCTTCCATTCGGTGATCGAAAGGCCGGATTCGGTGAGCCTGGTGGCGCCGCCGACCAGCACCAGCACAAACAGCACCAGGAGCACGACGTAGAGCCAGCCGCGCACCAGCGCCCGGTTGCGCAGGTCGCGGTCGCGGGTCACGAAAGGCGCGGCAGCTATGGCAGCCATGGTCTTGTCCCGGCAGGTTGCAGTCGCGGATTGGTGAACCATCGCAATCCAACTGGCAAGACCGGACAGCGCGGCACGCCGTCGCGCCGCTTCTTGGCTGTTGCGTGCCTCTTCCGTTGGGCCTAAGCGATAGGGATCAACCGGATCGCGAAATGCCCATTCGCCTGAAAAAGCTGATCGGAACAATCCTGCTGGTGGCGCTGGTCATCGTCTATGCGCTGGTCGCATCGATCGTGGCGGTTGCGCAACTGGCGGAATCGGGACCGTGGGCGCATTTCCTGTTCTTCCTGCTCAGCGGCATGCTCTGGGTGCTGCCGGCCATGGGCATCATCAAATGGCTGATCCTGGAGCCGCCGCGGCCGAAGAATTGAAGCTCGCTCGCCGCCGCGGTGAAAGCCTGACGCTTGCTACCCGAGGTGTAGGGCAGCTCAGGGTGGTTTTCTGCCTTCCGTGTCGCCGATCGGAACGCGCCGGCGGCACCAATTGTTGTCGTTCGCTTGCTGCCCACGGAACGACCGCTTTCCACCGTTGCGGTCATTCATGCCGACGGCTTGGTCCGCCCGCGGGTCACTCATTGGGCTGCGTTCATAAACTTGACCGGCCAAGCCACCGGACAATTTCGTAAGCCAGCATAGGGCGGCGAAACCCCTTCAGTGTCAGTTCGCCAACTGGAACGGATTCGACCAATGATTCGACGGCGCCAAGAACCCGTTGGCTGACGAGAATCTGGCGAGACTTGGCCTCCTCGCACAATCGGGCCGCATGGTTCGACACAGTGCCGATGACCGCATAGTCCGCGCGCTGATCGAAACCGATCCGCCCGATGGTGGCGTGTCCCCGGGCGATACCGATGCCGAAGCCAAGCAAGTAGTCCCGTTTACGCCATCGCTCTGAATGCTCGTCAATTGCGTCACGCATCGCCGCAGCCATTGAGACAGCCCTCTCGGTGTGATCGGCACAGGGCAGCGGATCGTTGAAAACAACAACGATACCGTCGCCCACGAACCGCTCCAAAGTCCCCTCGTGACGGACGATCTGTTCGCCGAGACAGGAATGGTACTCGCCAAGAACCGTCATTACCTCCTCGGGCTCGGCAGTCTCGGCGAAGGCTGTAAAGCCGCGCAAATCGCAGAAAACGACGGTCACCTCGCGACGATGGCTTTGAAGAAGCGCGTCGCCATTGCCTGCCGCAACGACAAGGTCGGCGACCTGCGCGGGAAGAAACCGTCGGAGCCGGCCCATTCGCTCGATCTCCGTAACCTGCTCCGCAACTGTTTGTTCAAGAGAGCGATTCCATGCAGCCAATTGTGCTGCCTGACCCTCGAGGAGCCGCGTCTGGCTCTCCACGGTGTCGTAAAGCGCCTTCTGGCGTAGCATCGACCGCACGCGCGCCACTAGCGCTCTGTGCTCGAACGGCTTGGTTAGATAGTCGTCGCCGCCGGCATCCAATCCCTCGACTACATCCCGCGTATCGGCTTTTGCGGTGACAAGGATAACCGGGATCGATCGCAGCGAAACGTCTGCCTTGAGCATCCGCACGACGCTTATCCCGTCGAGCTTCGGCATCATGATGTCGAGGAGGATGAGGTCCGGCCTGAGGCTGCGCACCTTCGCAAGCCCCTCTTCGCCGTCGGCTGCTGTTACCACTTCGTAGCCATTCGCCTCGAGGCGCATACGCAGGATTTCGAGGTTTTCCGGGGTATCGTCGACGGCGAGAATGCGAGGCGGATCGTGCAAGGCCCTGTCTCCTCTAGGAAAGCAACTCCCGGATCTTGGCAAGCAGCTGGCGCGGACTGAATGGCTTGGCAATGTAGCCATCGCACCCGGCAGCAAGGGCTTTCGCCTCATCGCCCGACAATGCGTAGGAGGTGACGGCGACTATCGGAATGTGCCGGAGCGCCGGGTCAGCCTTTATGCGGCGGGCAGCTTCATATCCGTCGATCACCGGAAGCTGAATGTCCATCAGGATCAGGTCTGGCTTCTCAGCTGCAGCGGCAGCGACACCGGCAGCACCGTCCGCGGCCTCGATCAGTTCGTATTCGGTGGTGGCGATGAGATCGCGTACGATCTGCCGGTTGTCCTCGGTGTCTTCCACCATCAGGATTCTCTTGCTCATGTTGCCTTCACATCCTCTCCCACCCGGATCGGTATCGCCATGCGGAATGTCGAGCCTGAACCGGGCACGGATTCGACGCCTATGGTTCCACCGTGCATTTCCACGATACGCTTCGAGATCGCTAGGCCGAGGCCCGTGCCACCCTTCTGCCTGGTGCTGCTGCTGTCGACCTGTTGGAATTCGTCGAAGATGAGCGCCTGGTCTGTGGGTGCAATGCCGGGACCCGTGTCGCGCACGATGATCTCAAAGTGCCCGTCGACCGCATCGGCAAGAATGTCGATCGCGCCCCTCTCGGTGAACTTGACGGCATTGCCGGCAAGATTGAGCAGGACTTGGGTCAGGCGGCGTTCGTCCCCGCGACCCAGCGGAAGATTTTCGGCGACGGTCGCAGCGAGCGAAAGCCCTTTTGAACGCGCCAGCGGCTCCACAGCTGTAACGGTCGATCGAACAATTTGCCCAACGGAATAATCCTCCAGCGCCAGCGTGAGCTGGCCCGCTTCGATCTTTGAAAGATCGAGCACGTCGTTGATGAGCCCCAAGAGATGACGGCCGTTTGCTTGCACGCGCGCAATAGTCGTCTTGGCCTTGTCCGGGAGCTCGCCGTAAATCCCGTCGACCAGCAATTCGGTGAAGCCCAGAACTGAATTGAGCGGCGTCCTGAGTTCGTGGCTCATATTCGCGAGGAACTGAGACTTGTGGCGGCTGGCCGTCTCCAGCTCCCGGCCTTTTTCCTCGATCTCGCGGAACAGCTTGGCATTCTGGATTGCGAGCACCGATTGCGCTGCGAACGTCTCCAGCAGATGAATGATTTGCTGGTCGAATTCACCTGGCTTGCGGCGCCTGACGACGAGCGCGCCGACGAGCTTGTTCGGCCTGAGCAGCGGAACCACCAAAACGCTGCGATATCCGGCGTCGAGGACGATCTTCTGAGCGGGAGACGGCGTTCCTTCGCTGAGATCCGGTACCTGGACAGGTGCACAGCGCCGTGCCGCGTCGCCAATTCCGGGATCGTTCAGCCCGATGGCCTGGTCGGAAATCGCGGCGATGAGTTCGTCGCTCATCCCATAGGTTGCGCGCGGGCGAAATTGTTGCCTGGTGCTGCTGAACACATAGATGGTGCCCGCATCCGTGTCCGACAATTGAACCGCCTTCGCAACGATCGTCTGTAGCACCGTGTCGAGATCGAGCGTCGAATTGACCGCCTTGCTGACTTCCCCGAGCGCCTCCAGTTCGCCGACCGAGCGCGCAAGCTCGGCCGTGCGCGCCTGCACCTCTTGATAAAGCCGCCCCAGCTGTTCGGACGTCTGGTTGACATTGCCGGCAAGCACTCCGAGCTCGTCCCGGTTGGTGACGGCAACCTGTTGGGCAAAGTCGCCGGCCGCTATCTGGCGCAGACGCGTCTCAATCTTCTTGACCGGCTCGATCAACGACCAGGAGATGATGTAGCCCAGCCCCAGCGCCAGCAGGATGCTGCCCACCGCAAAGGAGAGCACAATCAGTCGGGAGGTCCCGTACGCCCCCTCGGTCGTTTCGATTGCCGCCACCATGTCGGCTTCGGCCATATTGACCAGTTGATTGGTCAGCCGCTCCAGGCGGTCGGCCGAGGGCATGATCTCAGCCTGCTGAACCGTACGCGCCTCCTCCGTGCGGCCGGCACGGAAGAGCTCCGCGACATGTGTCACGCCGGCCGTAACCCGTTCGTACTCCTGCCGGACTTCGCCGAGTACTTCCGCCTCACTTTCGGCGACGAACTCCATGCGGTCGAGGTCGTAGCCAAACTGATTGAGCTGGCGCAGCGCCGCATCCAGCATCCGGTCGTCCTGAAGCAAAAGTGCGGTCGAGATGCCATAGAGTTGGTTCGTCGTATCGTGCTGCACCTGGCGATAGGCTGCGATCCTGCGCTGCAGCTTGATCAGCTCGGTCGTCTGATCGTTCACCCCACTCAGCACCTGTAACCCGACAGCCCCGAGCACGATCAGCAGCCCGACGATCGACAGGAATGCGATCAACAGCTTGGTCTGGACGCGCGCCGGCAGCCGCGCAACCCAGCCGACCAGCCGGTTCGTGATTTTATTTGGATTCGTCCAAGAGGCTGAGAAGGTCACCCCGGAACTCCTCCAGGTCGAACCGAACGCCAAGATACTGTACACGCAAGATGCCATCCGGGTCTACGAGTGACGTCAGGAAGGTGTGGTCGACGTCTCCCCCCGTCGTCTTCCTCGCGAAAACGCCATATTTGCGAACCACTTCGCGGATGGCGGCGGGCTCTCCGGTAAGGAACGCCCAGCCCTTGAGATCGGCGCCGAAATTTTCGGCATACTGCCTCAAGACCTCGGGTGTGTCCCGCTCCGGATCGACGGTAATGGAAACGAAAGCGATCTTGTTGCCGAACGCAGATCCCAGCTCGTCCTGAACCCGCACCATCAAGGCGGTCAGGATCGGGCAGGTATCTGTGCAGGAGGCAAAGATGAAGGTGACGGCGACGACCCTACTGCGATAATCGGCAAGCGCTACTGGCCGATTGTCCTGAGAGGTGAGCACGAAGTCGGGCGCGGGGCCGATCACCGGCAACCGTTCGTTGTGCATCGAGTCGTGTGAAAGCCCCTGCGTTGGAAAGACGAGCACGGCCAGCACCAGGACACCCGCCGGCCACGCGCTCACGTCTTCAACTCGCGCTTGATCTCCTCGAGGAAGCGCCAGTCGGTGAATCCGGAGATGACTTCCTTCGGGGTCTTCTTGATCATGCCCAGCTCGTTCAGCCGAAGCGCAAAGAAGCGGACCGAGTCTTCCGGATCGTACTCTCGCCAAAGCCCATAGCGGCTATCGTTCAAAGTCATCAGCACGCACTCGTGCGAGAAACCGAGGGCAGCCATCCGCTGCGCCACCTGTTCAGGCTGCTGGTGACAGATGTCGGTCGCCTTGAGGATGGCACGCAAAGCGCGCTTCGTCGCCACCGGATTAGCCCGCATGAAATCGGCATTGGCGGCAGCCATGCAGCAGAAATAATTCGACCACGGGCGATCATGGGCGATGTTGACGACGACATGACCGACATTTCGCGGGCACGGCTTCTCGGGCCCGAGCGGAAAGCCGATGAATGCATCGACCTCACCGGCGATGAAGAGCTCGGCCTGGCTGACCGACGCGTTCACGACCCAGTTGATGTCGGAGGCAGGTTTGAGCCCGACATAGGCTGCCATCATGCTGACCAGCATATGGTCGGTAGTACCGAAGTCGTTTATGGCTACCCTCTTCCCGCGCAAATCCGCAACACTCTGGATGCTCTGATTGGCACGCAGTTCGTAGCATCCCACCTGGACGCCGGAGAGCACCGTCAATGGCCTTCCAGCGTCCGCCAGGGGCAGGTAGTCGGACCAGGCAGGCATGTCGAAATCGACCTCGCCGTCCGTCAGCATGGCAGCCCCAGTGAGGGGCATCGGCACATACTGAACTTCCCTGAAACCCTCCTCGTGAAGAAACTCCTCGGCCATCACTAGCGGAGCGATACAGGCGGCAGCAGGCATCGCGAGGCGGATAGTGGTCGTCTCGGGTGGCGGCTCGGCCTGGGCTCGCGTCGCGGTGCCGATAAGGCCCGCGGCGCCGACCGCCGCGGCGCCGGCCAGGAAGCGGCGGCGGTTTTGGATGATTTGCATGGGGCTCTCCTTCCCTTGGAAAACGGCACTGCATGCGGGCCACGCCCTTACATCTTCAACTCGCGCTTCAGCTCGTCAAGGAAGCGCCAGTCCGTGCCTGCGGCGATGATCCTCTGCGGATTTGACTTGATCATGCCCGTCTCCTGCATGCGGAGCGCGAAGAAGCGGATTGACGCTTCGGCATCGTAGTCCCGCCAAGTGTCGTACCGGGTGTCGCTCAGCGTTTGCAGCGCGTAGTCATAACTGGGCAGGAAACCTCGATCGACTAGCTGACTGGCACTCCATGACGGATCGGACGCGCAAAGATCGGCGCCCTTCAAGATGGCCCGCAGCACACGCTTGGTTGCCACCGGGTACCTGTTCACATAATCGTCAGTGCCGGAAACCATGCAGCAGAAATGCTGCGACCAGGGGCGGTCGAGGGTCGTGTTGAGGATCGTGTGGCCAATCTTCTTGGCGCGCAGTTTCTGCGGCTGCGGCGGCGTGAAGAGGTACGCGTCGAACTTTCCTTCGGCGAAGCTCTTCGCCGGATCGCCTTGCTCGATGACCCACTCGATATCGTTGACGGGATCGAGCCCGACATAGGCGGCCATCAGGGCAACATAGACGTATGACGGCGTATCGAAGGTCTTCGTGCCCACCCGTTTGCCGCGCAGGTCCGTGATGTCTTTGATCCTGTCGTTGGCGATCAGTTCGAGGCATCCGGAATGCAGTCCGGTAAGGACCTTGATCGGCACGCCGGCCTCGATCGAGGCGATATGGATCGGCGCGTAGTTCACACTGAAATCCGTCTCGCCGCGCGCAATCCACTTCCACTGGTCGACGCTCTTGTCGCCTTGCACATAACGGACGTCGGTGAAGCCCTCCGCGCGCAGCAGCTCTCCGGCGATATACAAGCCGGCCCAGCAGTAGGCGCCATCGATCCACCGCGGCAAGCGGACGGAGGTCGTTTCCGGGGGTGGCTCGGCCCATGCCTGTGTCGCGGTCCCGATGAGCCCCGCGGCGCTGGCTGCAGCCGCGCCCGCCAAGAAGCGACGGCGGTTCTGGATGATTTGCATGGTGCTCTCCTTCCCTGGAAAGGCACTGAGTGCCCGCCCCCCGCTCACGTCTTCAGCTCACGTTTCACCTCGTTGAGGAAGCGCCAGTCCGTTCCGTTGGCGATAATCTGGTGGGGGCTCGTCTTGATCATGCCGGCCTCATGCAGGCGCAAGGCGTAAAACCGTACGGTGTCCTCGGGCTCGTATTCGCGCCACTTGCCATAAGGCACTTCATTCATCGTCTGCAGGGCATAGTCATAGTTGGCGGTGAACCCGTTATCGACGATCTGTTGCGCGACGCGCTGCGGCTCTGCGACGCAGAGGTCTGCCGCCTTGAGAATGGCGCGCAAGACGCGCTTGGTGGCGACAGGGTTGTTCCGAACGAACTCCGCATTGCCAGCCAACAAGCAGCAGAAGTACTGCGACCATGGACGGTCCACAGCGCTATTGACGATGACGTGACCGATTTTGCGGTCGCGCAACTCCTGCGGATCGGGTGGAAGGCCAAGGAATGCATCGATTTTGCCCTCAACAAAGAGCTCCTTTGGCTTGATGGATGGACTGGCAACCCAGTTGATGTCCCTCACAGGGTCAAGCCCGACATAAGTGGCCATACTTGCCAAGAACAGGTGGGGCCCTGATCCTATACTTGGCACGCCTACGGTCCTGCCCTTCAGGTCTGTGATGCGGTGGATCCCTTCGCTCCCGAAGAGCTCGAAGCATCCCGTGTGCACGCCGGAAACCACCGTGATCGGTATTCCAAGATCCATCGGCACGATGAGATTTCCCGCGTAGTTCAGGCTAAAATCCACCTCGCCTGCTGCAATACTCTTCGTCGTTGCGTCACCTAGCTCAACTGCAACATAGCGAACTTCGGTAAAGCCCTCTGCGTGCAGCAACTCCTTGGCGGCGTACTGTGGCGCCATGCAGATGGCAGGGAGTTTTGCGAGCCGGACCGTGGTCGTTTCGAGACCGCCCTCTTCGGCACGTGAATTTCGGGTGCCGACAACTCCGGCGACTCCTGCCGCCGCCATATTGGCCAAGAAGCGGCGTCTGCTTTGGACCTTCTGCATGGATATCTCCATCGTTAGCTTCGGCCAACGGGCAGTCGAGTCATCCGCGGGTCAAATCTGATGTCGGACTGAATCACTGAACGCGCATCCACTCGGCCGCCCCTTCAGTTGGACGCTGTTGTTGGAGCGAGTTGCTGTGCCGGCATCGATTGCGATGACGATGGCACTGGCGAACTCAAACCCGAAATCCGCTTCGCCGTTTGTCATTTTCATCGGCGTATTGACGCCCGCATCCACGTCCACATAGGTGAGGCCGGTAAAGCCGTCGGCGCGCAACAGTTCCTCGGCGAGGTAGAGAGGTGCGTTGCAGGTGGCGGGGGTATGGGTGAAGCGGACGGTGGTCGTATCGAGCAGGGCATTCTCGGCGGATGAATTGCGACCGCCGGCAAGTCCAACGGCGCCGATTGCACTCATACCGGCTAAGAAGCGGCGGCGGTTCTGGATGACCTGCATTTGGGCGCTCCCTTCCGTGGATACGGCACTGCGTGCCGGCCACACGCTCACAGTTTCAGCTCGTGCTTCAACTCGTCGAGGAAGCGCCAGTCTGTTCCCTGGGCGATAATCTGTTGCGGGCTCGACTTGATCATGCCCGTCTCCTGCATTCGCAGCGCATAGAAGCGGACCGAATCCTCGGAATCGTAACCTCGCCACCTGTCGTGCTGGGCCTCTTTCAGCGTTATCAGAGCGAGGTCATAGCTGGGCAGAAAGCCTCGATCGACGAGTTCGCGCGCAGCCGATGCCGGATCCGACGCGCAGAAATCGATGGACTTCAGGATGGCGCGCAATATGCGCTTGGTCGCAGCAGGGTACTTGTCCACGTAATCAGTCCTGCCGGCGACCATGCAGCAGTAATATTGTGACCAGGGCCGGTCGACGGCGTTGCTGATGATCGTGTGGCCGATCTTCTTCGCGCGCAGGCCGGGCAACTCGGTGATGCCGGCGAGGAAGGCGTCGACCTTGCCTTCGATGAAATCCTGCATCGGAGAGATGCCCAACACCCATTCGATCTCGTGAACGGGATCAAGCCCAACATAGTTGATCATCAAGCTGAGAAAGACATGCGGGTGGTCGTTGAACGCCCAAATCCCGACCCGTTTGCCCTTTAGGTCGGCAATGCCGTTGACGCTGTCATTGCCCCGCAGTTCCCAGCAGCCTGTGTGCACGCCGGTCAGGATTTTGATACTTGCCCCTGATTCGATGCTCCGGATGTGCATCGACGGCATGTTGAAATCGAAATCCGTGACGCCGGCGGTAAGCCACTCGGTGTTGTCGACGTTGGTGTCGCCTTGCACGTAGCGGACATCGGTCAATCCGTCGGCGCGCATCAACTCGCCCGCGAGATAGAGCGACGCCCAGCAATAGGAGCCATCGATCCACCGCCCCAGACGGACGGAAGTCGTTTCCGGCGGTGGCTCCCCCGCAGCTTTGGATGGACGAATGTTGAAGAGTTGGGCTCCGCCGGCCGCCGTCAAGCCGGCCAGGAACGTGCGGCGATTTTGAATGATCTGCATGGGATCGCTCCCTCTCCCGAACTGCAAACGACAATTCCGGTCGGAACCGAGCAAAAAGAGGTTCCGGCAGAGGCAGATAGTCTCGTGGGCGCGCCGAACAGCTGCAGGTTGGAGCGCGCCTAGTCTGATGCGGGAGTCTTGCGCTCTCAGTCGCCGGCCCCGTGAGGTCCCAGCCAGCGATACGCAACTATACTCCCGATTGGCCCGCGTAGCGAGGGTAAAGCTCACTCAGCCTCAAACGATTATCCTTTACGCTGCCGCAGCTCCGCCAGACTAGCCCATCTGTCAGCCTACCGGTCGCGACCTCGCGCTGGCACAGTCTCTTCTTGCAAAGAGACCTTCGACAATAGGGCGTTGAACGTCCGCCCTGATAGTCGATTCAGACCTTGGGCGGACGGTTCGGGAATGACCGCCTTGGGTCACGACGTTCCCTTGACCTCCCATCAGGGATGGTCCGCAAAGGGTTTGCCCTCCACCGGAGTGTCTCACCGCTAGATGGTGACGAGCATCTTGCCGGCGTTGGCCAGCGGCGTCGTCACGCCCGACAGCATCGTGCGGATATGGGCAACGCTCTGATAGCGACCGTTGACCGAAATACGCGGCAGCGCGTGCAGGAAGCCGGCATGTTTGGCGCGCAGCACGCCGTGGCGTGTCGTCACCGCCGAGACATAGCCGGCGTCGCGGGCAAAGCCGACTTCGCGGTCACCAACGGCGCTGGCATAGCCATAGGGATAGGCGAAATGGCGCGGCGCCTCGCCAAGCTCGGCCTGCAATATGCCGCTGACGCCGTCGACCTCGTGCCGCGCATCGGCTTCGGAAAGCCGCTTCAGATTGCGATGATTGACGGTGTGCGCGCCGATCGTCACCAGCGGATGCCCTGCCATGGCGCGGATCTCGTCCCAGTTCATCAACAGGCTCTGGCGGTCGCCCAACTCGATACCGTTCGACCGCGCCAATTCGCGCAGCACCGCGCGCTGGTCCTCCTCGCGGACCTCCAGCGTCAGATAATCGTGCAGGCGCGCAAAGGCCTGGATTTTCTTGCCCGGGGTCGAGCAGTCGATCGTCACCGGACCGTTCGGTGTCGTCAAAACCAGCCGGTTGCGCGCGCTGACGATGTCCTCGACCACCTCCCACCATAGATCGGCGGCGCCGTTTATCAGCCCCGGCGCGACATAGATGGTGATTGGCGCGCCGTGCTTTTCCAGCACCGGCAGCGCCTCGGTCTTGTTGTCGCGATAGGCGTCGTCGGCGGTGATCGCCGCGAACTGGCCACCCTTGCCGCCGGCCTTGATGCGCTCGATCGCCTCGTCCAGGGTGACGAATGCATAGCCGTGCGCCTTCATGTCGGCGATGACAGCGTCGAGGAACTCAGGCGCGATGTTGAGATGCCGGTTGACGCTATCAGGCTTTTCCGGCGTGGCGGTGACCCGGTGCAGCATCAGGATGGCGCCGATGCCGCCGACGAACGGCTTGGCCAGCGGGGCAAGACCGGTATAGCGCACGACGTTGAGCGCCAGTTTCCGGATTGCCTCGCCCCCGTCGATCATTCATTCACCTTTTGCGCCTAGGCTCATCCAAGCACGGAATGCGCCTATGTGCGCCCCCAATCGCGGTGAATACGCCCTAAAGGATTGAGGTATGGTTGACGCCACCGCGTCATTTGACGGCAATCGGCTCGAGGCCATGCAGGCGGCGCCGCGCGCGGTACCTGCGGATCATGGCGGCCTGTCGGTGTCGGTCGCCGACGGTGCGGCACTTGCGGCCTATGCCGAGTTCTGCGGTTCAGCGCTGTTCGCGCCGGCGCAGAGCCCGGCCTGGATCCTGAACTGGGCCAGACATGCCGAAGCGGACACCGTCTTGGCGACGCTGAGCGCTGACGGCCGGCCGGTTTTTTGGTTGGCGCTGGAAGTCACCAGCCGCGGTCCGTTACGCGTCGCCCGTTTCATGGGCGGCCGCCATGCCAACGGCAATTTCGCCGCCGCCGACCCGTCCTGGCTGACCAGGGCGGATGGCGCGGCGATCCGCTCGATGCTGGCGGCGATCGCCAGGGCGCGGCCGGACATCGACCTCGTCTCGCTGGAACGGCTGCTGCCCGATCTCGACCGCGTTGCCAATCCGCTTCTGTCCCTCCCGCATTTTCCCAGCCCCAACCTGTCGCTGGCCGTCGACCTGGCGGGAGGTTTTGATGCGCTGCTCTCGCGCGCGAGCGGCAAGCGCAGGCGCAAGAGGCACCGCTCGCAGGCGCGCAAGTTTGGGGCCGTCGGCAGCCACCGCCGCATCGAGGCCCGGACGGCGGACGAGGTGAACAGGCTGCTCGATGCGTTTTTCGAGATGAAGGAGTTCCGCTTCCGCAAGATGGGCATCGCCAACGTCTTCGGCGAGCCACAGGTTCGCGCTTTCTTCCGCGCCTTGTTCGTCGAAGCGCTTTCCGACGAAAAGCCGTCCTTCGTGCTGCATGGGCTCGAAGTCGCCGGCAAGCTTCGCGCCGTCACCGGATCGAGCCGCTCGGGAAAACGCCTGATCTGCGAATTCGGAGCGATCGCCGACGACGACCTTGCCCATGCCAGCCCCGGCGACTTCCTGTTCTTCGACAACATCGAGGAAGCCTGCGAGAGCGGGTTCGATGTCTATGATTTCTCGGTCGGCGACGAACCCTACAAGCGGCTGTGGTGCAATATCGAGACCCGGCATTTCGAGGTCCTGATTCCGCTGACGGCAAAAGGCCGCGCGCTGGTGTTTGTCCTGCGGCAGGGCGCGCGCCTGAAAGCCTTCGTCAAGAACAGCCCTACGATCTGGAAGCTGACCAAGATGCTGCGCCGCAAGACGGCCGGACAGGCTGTGCCAGCAAGGGCGAAGACGACAGCTGAACGCTGCCGAGATTCCGGGACGTAAGTGATTTGGCTCCCCTATTACCGCCACGGCTGCAAACTCTGGTCGCCGACATAAGCGATGATGGTGTCGCAGACGGCGTTCAAATCGCGCAGCACGTCGTCGTTCCAGAAGCGCAGCACACGAAAGCCCCTCGCCTTCAATTCGGCGTCTCGCTCCCGATCATAGTTTGAATCCGCATGCTGGCTGCCGTCGATCTCGACGATCAGCCTGGCCTCGGCGCAAACGAAATCGGCGATGAATCTGCCGATAGGAACCTGACGCCGGAATTTGATGCGGTCGAGCCTGCGTCCGCGCAGTTCGTGCCACAGGCGGTCCTCCGCCTCCGTTGACTCGCGGCGCATCGAGCGGGCGAAACGACGTTTGGTCGGAGCGACGGGCTGATGCGGCATCGGGCGAGATTACCCGGCCTGCGCGTCCAGCACCATCGTCACGCAAATGCTGACGTTCGCGATTGGCTCCCCCTTCTCCCCTTGTGGGAGAAGGTGGCCGAGCGAAGCTCGGTCGGATGAGGGGTGTTCCAGCTTGGCACCAACAGCGATCCGGCCAACACCCCTCAACCGTCTCGGCGCTGCGCGCCGATCCACGTTCTCCCACAAGGGGAGAAGGCAAGAGCACGCTATTGCCGCCACGGCTGCAAACTCTGGTCGACAACGTTCAAGAGAATTATCGAACTGTCTCAGGCGGCGGAGCGCCGTCCGGGTAGCGGCGTCCCTGGCGTCTGATGGCCGACCGGCGTCACCAGCGTCAGGTCGGGATAGCCGCTCTCGATCAGTTCGACCGCGGCCTGCGCCACCTCGTCGTTCGGCTCCAGCAGCGACAGGAAGACTTCTGTGCCCTCGCCGACAAGGCGGCTGATGCCTTGCGCGTCGGTGGGTCCGCATTCGACCACGACCAGATCGTAGGCGGTGGTCAGCGACTGCATGATGATCGGCAGCCGGTCGGCGGCGCGCATGGCGCGAACCGGATCGGCGTTGCCGACGGGAATGACGTGGCAGTCCGAATAGAGATCGGCATGGATCACGTCGCTGAACTGCGCTTCGGAGGCGAGCAGATCGGTGATGCCCGGGAAAAGCCTGCTGTCCAGCGTCGGCCGCGAAGCGGCGCCCGAAGCGGTGAGATCGAGCAGGAGCACGCGCAGGCCGGTGTCGGAAACCTCACGCGCCACCAGCACCGCCGAGGCGGCCGCCTCGTCGCCTTCCGGCGACACGAATATGGCGCGTGCCGCACCGCTTGTGATCAGTTTCTCCACCGCCTTGTCGATTTCGACCTCGCCAAGGCTGCGGCGCGCCGGCCCGACGTCGTCACCAGTTGCGGGGCCAGTTGCTGGCGCCGCGGCAGCCGCTTGCGGCTCTGCCTGGACTTCCGCCATCCGATCCCCAAGGTCTTCGATATCGGCCGATTCCTGATTGGGTGGCTCGTGATCGGGCGGTTCGTGATCGGACGGTTCGTGATTGGGCGGTTCGCGGGCAACCGGCATCGCGACCTGTTCGATCCGCTCGAAGCGGGCGCCGGCGGCCGGCCGCATGGCGCGACCCGAAAACAGCTCTTGCAGAAGCGTCACGATCGCCATGACCAGCAGCGAGCCGACGAAGGCCGCACCGATGATCGGCAGGATTTTTGGATAATAGGGTTGGGACGGCGCCACCGCGCTGGAAAAGACACGGGCGTCGACCGGCGGATAGTTGCTGTCCTTGCGCGAGGACGCCTCACGATAACGGGTCAGGTAGGATTCGAGCAGCTGGCGCTGGGCGGTCGCTTCGCGCTGCAGCGCGTCCAGTTCGACCTGCTGGTCGCCGGCGCGCGCCGATGCGGCCTTTAGCGTGTTGACGTCGGCGACAAGCTGGTTTTCGCGGGCCTGGGCGGTCTGCGCCTGCGTCATCAGCCCTGTCATGATCTTTTCCGCCTCGTTGCGGATCTGGCGGTCGAGATCGGCAAGCTGCGACCTCAGCGCCCGGATACGCGGATGATTGTCGAGCAAGGAGGTGGAAAGGTCGGCGATGTTGGTCTTGAGCTCGACCTGCCGCTCGCGCAGCCGCTGGATCAGTCCGGACGACAGCACCTCCGGTACCGCATCCAGCGAGCCGCCATTCTGCAGCGCCCTGCGCACGCTGTCGGCAGTCGCTGCCGCCGAGGCGCGATTGGCCCGCACCCGCGACAATTCGCTGGACAGTTCGGAAAGCTGTTGCGTGGCGAGCACCGAATTGTTGCCGCCCATCAGAAGATCGGACTGGGCGCGGTAGCTTGCCACCTTGGCCTCGGCATCCTTCACCCGCTTCGACAGGTCGGCGATCTCCGGCGCCAGCCAGTCGGTTGCGGCGGAATTCGATTCGATGTTGGCATTGCCCTGGACGGAGATGTAGGCGTCGGCGATGGCGTTCGGGATTGCGGCGGCGAGCCGGGGATCTTCCGAGGAGAATTCGATGACGATAACGCGAGATTTTTCAACGCGATAGACGTTGAGCTTCTCACGCATCTTCGTCAGCACGCGTTCTTCCGGCGGAATCTCGTTGGGGTCGCTTTTCAGGCCGGCGACGACAAGCAGACGGCTCAACGCCGGCATATCCGCCGTCTCGTCGAACTCGGGCAGCCGCGACAAATCAAGCTTCTGCGCCACCTGCTTGAGGATGTCGGTCGAGGAAATGACCTCCACCTGGCTGGTCACGCCTTCCTCGTCGAGTATAGGCTTGTCGTTGTCATTGGTGCCGTCGGGGCGCGTGTAGACCGATTCGCGCGTTTCGATCAAAAGCCGGGTTTCAGCCCGGTAATGCGGCGTGGCGAGCCAGGTGAGCGCGAACGCCAGGCCGGTTACGACAAGCGCGACGACAAGAATGCGCAGCCAATTCCTCGCAAGGCTGGCGAAGAGCTGCCTGAGATCGACGTCGACATCTGCGGCCGCGGATTGAACGGACATGCATCCTGCTCCGGTATTTTAGTCAGTATACACCGTAAACAAATATGGTAACTCAGCCGTTAATATTGCGGTAAGCACCTGTCAGGTTTTACGCGCACGCGGGCAGCTAAAAGCACCGGAACCGGCCGCCTCCCGTCGGTTGCCGTCGCTTCGGCCGCCCGCCTTTACCGGCCATTAACCCTAACCGGATGATAACGGGCCTCGATCTCCAGCGTTTGCCGCGGTGTTGCGGCGGCCAGTCGAAGGTACAAGTCCGGTCATGAAACCCACTGCTCTCCTGTTCCGTGCGCTGCTCGCCGTGTCATTGCTTGCCGGTTGCTCCAGCTACCGGCCGGCGCCGGCCGCCTTTCATAAAATGCTCGATCAGCCCTATCGCCTCGGCGCCGGCGACCGGGTCCGCGTCACCGTGTTCGAGCAGGAAGGATTGACCAACGTCTACAGTGTCGACCAATCCGGCTATCTGTCCATCCCGCTGGTCGGCGCCGTGCCGGCGCGCGGCCACACCGCACAGCAACTCGAAGGCGAAATCGCCGATAAATTACGCCAGGGTTATCTCCGTGATCCGGACGTTTCGGTCGAGATCGACCGCTACCGGCCGATCTTCATCATGGGCGAAGTCGGTGCTGCGGGCCAGTACTCCTATGTTCCCGGCCTGACCGTGCAAAAGGCGATTGCCATCGCCGGCGGTTTCAGCCCGCGTGCCAACCAGCAAAGCGTCGACATCACCCGTGACATCAACGGCAAGGTCATGACCGGCCGCGTTGCCACCTCCGACCCGCTTCTGCCCGGCGACACGGTCTATGTTCGCGAACGCCTGTTCTAGACCACGTGGCGGACACACTCAGGATCGTCCACTGCTTTCGCTCACCTGTCGGAGGGATTTTTCGTCACGTGCGCGACCTGACCGAGGCGCAGGTCGCCGCCGGGCATGCCGTCGGCATCGTCTGCGATTCGACGACGGGCGGCGACTTCGAGGAACATCTGTTCGAACAGATGAAGGGCATAATGGCGCTCGGCATCCATCGCACGCCGATGCAGCGGCATGTCGGACCGGGCGACCTCGCCTCGGCCTGGCGCACATTTGAGATCATCAAGGAATTGCGGCCGGACGTGCTCCACGGGCACGGCGCCAAGGGTGGCGCCTATGCCCGCCTGTTCGGCTCATTGTTGCGGGCATCAAGGTCTCGCGTAGCCCGCCTTTATTCGCCGCACGGCGGCTCTCTTCACTATGACGAGACCACCGCCACGGGGAAGCTGTTCTTCGCGCTCGAGCGGTTTATGGCGCGCTTCACCGACTATCTTCTGTTTGTCTCCGACTATGAAAGGCAGACCTATCGCAGGAAGGTCGGCGAACCGCCGATCCCGAACAACCTTGTCTACAATGGACTGAGCGCCGCCGAGTTCGAGCCGGTGCGAGCCGAGCCGAATGCGGCCGATGCCCTCTATATCGGCATGATGCGCGACCTCAAGGGACCGGACATCTTCATCGATGCGCTGGTTCTTGCCGGAACGCGGCTCGGCCGCCCGGTGAATGCGGTGATGGTCGGCGACGGCGACGACCTGCCGCGCTACCATGCGCAAGTGAAGCGGCTCGGGCTCGAAGGCCATATGCGCTTCCTGCCGCCGATGCCGGCGCGCAAGGCCTTCGAGTTGGCCGAACTGGTCGTCGTGCCCTCGCGCGCGGAAGCCATGCCCTACATCGTGCTGGAGACGCTCGCCGCCGGCAAATCGATGATCGCCACCGGCGTCGGCGGCATCCCGGAAATTTTTGGCGCCGGCTCCCCTGCCCTGATCCGGCCCGATCCGCGCGAGCTTGCCGACAAGATGAGCGCGGCGCTGGCCGACCCCGATGCCTATGGTAGGCTGATGCCCGATACCGCCGACCTCAAGGCGCGATTCGGCGCCGACGTGATGGCCGCCGCGATCGAGACGGCCTATTTCGCCGCGCTCAAGCGCTAACCCGAAATGGGCGCTAACCCCAAAACGGCGCTGACTTCAAAGCTTCTCCAAAACCTATTTGTTGTTTCAAGGGTTTCTTAGCTCTCTTTCGCTATTCACTTGCGTGAAGCTTTGCGGATGCATCATGAGCGACTTCGATCCCAAACGCCGCTTTTCGAAAGACGCGGTGCGCAATTTCAACGGCCCGGCCGGCGACGATAGCCCCGGCGGCATGAACGACGTCGCCCGTCAGGTGGCGTCGCAATACCGGCGCGACACCATGTCGCCGATCATGGTCAGCGGCGTCTTGCGGATGGTCGAATTCGCACTGCTGTTCCTGTCGGGCCTGTGCATCTATTTTTACTATGTCGGCTTCTTCAACCATCTCGCCTGGCAATATCCGCTGGCGATCGCCGCCGCTTCGTCGCTCGCCGTGGTGCTGCTCGATGTCACCGACTGCTACCAGATCGTCTCGTTTATGCGGCCGCTCGCCAATTTCGGCCGACTGCTGATGGTCTGGGCCGGCACCTTCGCCCTGATGGCGCTGACAGCATTCGCCGTGAAGATGTCGCAAGATTATTCGCGCCTGGTTTTCGGCACCTGGTTCGTCGTCGGCTTCATGCTGATCTTCGGCCTAAGGCTGCTGATGTCGAAGCTGATCCGGCGCTGGGCGCGCGACGGGCGCATGGAGCGCCGCGCCGTCATCGTGGGCGGCGGCACGACGGCGGAAGTCCTGATCCGCTCCGTCGAAAAGCAGCCCTACAACGACATCCGCATCTGCGGCATCTTCGACGACCGCGGCGACAAGCGCTCGCCGCCCATCGTCGCCGGCTATCCAAAACTCGGCACCGTTTCCGAGCTCATCGAGTTCGCCCGCATCGCCCGTATCGACATGCTGATCGTATCGCTGCCGCTGACCGCCGAAACGCGCGTCCTGCAGCTTTTGAAGAAGCTGTGGGTACTGCCTGTCGACATCCGGCTCTCGGCGCATTCGAACGCGCTGCAATTCCGGCCGCGCGCCTATTCCTACATCGGCTCGGTGCCGATGCTCGACATCTTCGACAGGCCGATCAACGACTGGGATTCGGTCGCCAAGCGCGCCTTCGACATCGTCTTCTCGATCATCGGCATCATCGTGTTCTCGCCGGTCATGCTGGCGACCGCGATCGCCATCAAGCTCGACAGCAAGGGACCGGTGCTGTTCCACCAGAAGCGGCATGGCTTCAACAACGAGATCATCGAGGTCTACAAGTTCCGTTCGATGTACACCGACAAGGCCGACCCGACGGCCAAGCAGACGGTGACCAGGAACGACCCGCGCGTCACCCGCGTCGGCCGCTTCATCCGCAAGACCTCGATCGACGAGTTGCCGCAGTTCTTCAATTCGCTTTTCGGTTCGCTGTCGCTGGTTGGCCCGCGCCCGCACGCCATTGCCGCCCAGTCGCACAACCTTCTCTACAATGAGGTGGTCGACGGCTATTTCGCACGCCACAAGGTCAAGCCCGGCGTCACCGGCTGGGCGCAGATCAATGGCTGGCGCGGCGAGATGGATACCAACGAGAAGATCCGCATGCGGACGGAATACGACCTCTATTATATCGAGAACTGGTCGCTGCTGTTCGATCTGAGGATCCTGTTCCTGACACCGATCCGACTGCTCAATACGGAAAATGCCTATTGAGCGCAGTCGCGCATGAACTGTCGCCGGCCGCGGTCAACGCCAAGCTGATCGCGCTGATTGCGTCGGGCGCGGTTTTCCTCGGCGTCTTCCTGTCCGGCTTCGTCATCGCCGAGCCGGCGCCATACGACCTCTATATGGTCGCGCTGATGGCGGTGTGGGCCCTGTTCGGCCTGCGCATATCGCGCGCGGCGGCGCCGCTGCTGGTGCTGCTGGTGGTCATGAACATCGGCGGCATGATCGCGATGACCCAGATGTCGGATATTGCCGGCACCCCGCTCTATCTCGCCGTGTCGCTGTTCCTGGCGTTTACCGCGGTGTTCTTCGCCTCGGTGACATCGGTCCAGCCAAATCTCTACCGGGTGATCTTCCGGGCCTATGTGATGTCGGCGGTGCTGACCTCGCTGCTCGGGATCGCCGGCTATTTCCATGCCTTCCCGGGGGCGGAGATCTTCACCAGATACGACCGCGCCACCGGCGCCTTCCAGGATCCGAACGTGTTCGGGCCGTTCCTGGTGCTGCCCGGCATCTACCTGCTCCATCTCCTGCTGACCGGCCCCGTCTCCCGCATGCCGTTGCTGGCGATGCCGCTGCTGATCATCACCGCCGGGATTTTCTTCTCGTTTTCGCGCGGCGCCTGGGGCATGTTCGGCGTTTCGGCGATCCTGCTCACCGGCGCCCTGTTCCTGCAGAGCGCCAGCGGAAAATTCCGGCTGCGTGTCGTCGTCATGACCATCGCCGCCATTTCGCTGCTGGTCATCGCGATGCTCGTCATCCTGCAGCTGCCGGGCGTCTCGGAAATGTTCTCCAGCCGCGCCCAGCTGGAACAGAGCTACGATACCGCCCGCCTCGGCCGTTTCGCCCGCTATATCTTCGGTTTCCAGATGGCGCTGGAGCATCCGCTCGGCATCGGCCCGCTCGTCTTCGGCACGATTTTCGGCGAGGACACGCACAACATCTGGCTGAAAATGCTGCTGGACTATGGCTGGCTCGGCTTCGTCTCGTTCCTGACGCTGACCTGCTGGACGATAGCGGCCGGATTCCGCATTCTCCTGCGCGACAGGCCGTGGCAGCCCTACCTTCTGTGCGCCTATGTCGCCTTTATCGGCAATATCGCGCTGGGCACCTTCATCGACATCGATCACTGGCGCCACGTCTATCTGCTGCTCGGGCTGATCTGGGGCGCCATCGCGCTCGAGTACCGCCATCAGCGGCAATTTCGGCCGGCGGCTAAGGCATGATGAATTTCTGGGGCAAGTCTAAGTCTTGAAAATGGTCGGAGTCCAGCACTGGGGGCAGCGAGTGGTGGTCTTAGCCATTGCCGTCGAATATGGCGGGAACTCGCTGCAGGGCTGGTGATGGGCATAGGCATAGCCGTCGGCATGGCGCTGGCCGGATGAACTTAGGCGAGCG
This sequence comes from Mesorhizobium sp. L48C026A00, assembly GCF_000502375.1. Lineage (NCBI taxonomy): Bacteria > Pseudomonadati > Pseudomonadota > Alphaproteobacteria > Hyphomicrobiales > Phyllobacteriaceae > Mesorhizobium > Mesorhizobium sp. L48C026A00. The sequence continues at coordinate 294,397 of NZ_AYWU01000005.1, forward strand.
TTGCGCAATCTAACGTATAGCCGGCAACGCCATCACTACGACCGCGGCAACGGCCGTATCCGGGGGCGAAACGTTGATCGTCATCTAAGCACCCCACCAAACGATGGCTGCACACAGCAAAAACACGAGCATGGCACACGCGATGAACATACCTCTTCGCGTTCGCCACCTTGGCGGCTCAGCCGGCACAAGCCTGAACCGCTGGGCATGCTCCGTTGCGATTTTCAGTAGGGCTGCAGCCGTTTCGCGCGGCGTCCACCCCTTCGCTTCCGAGGCAGTCACCAAGGCTGCAAATGCGGCTTCCAAGGCGACTTCACAGTTGACGTCCCGATCTGGGCTACCCTTTGGCAATATGGGTGGTTGCACGGCTTGGGACATGCACACAAAGCGGCTCCCGGATGAAAGGTTCCCGCGTTTCGAAGCCCTTCACTTTCGAAGGTCGGCTTCCAGGTGCGGTTCCGCTCTCGCTGCTGGCCTTTGTCGTCGGGAATGAACGTGAAGAACACCGGGCGGCGGTCGCGGCCTTCGGCCTTGCATTTGAGCAGCCAAACAGCCCGACCAGATCCTGATGCATCGATCCGTGATCTGATTCGAGCCTGTCGATCAGCGCTTGGCCGCCGATCGTCGGCCCGTTCACGGCGCGATTCGGGCGGCATGGCCCTAGACTGGCACGGCCCAGAAAAGGAAAGGGGCCAGAAAGGCCCCAATTTCTCGTTTTCGCGGCTCAGCTAGTTTCCCCGGATTTCAAATAAGCCTTAGGGTTCTAAGGGCTTATTTGGTCGGAGTGGCCGGATTCGAACCGACGACCCCTTGACCCCCAGTCAAGTGCGCTACCGGGCTGCGCTACACTCCGGACCGGTCGCGATGTATCGTGATAACGCGGTTCGGGTCAACCGAATTCGGCGGCCATCACGCCGATGCCCGGCATGGTGGATTTGAAGTTCCTGCTCTGGTGGATGTCGTCAGCATTCAGGAACTTCAAATCCAGAACACACCTCGCTTGTTGGCTTGATCCTCTGGCGTCGCTGCTATGAGACGGGTCTTGGATTTTCCACGGATTGTGTCAGCGCGGCCGTATCGATCAGCGCGCTTTCCGGAAGCCGGAGCGCAGAGGCTATTCGCCTGAGCTTCGACAAATCGGCATTCCTGCCGTTCTCGATGTCGGCGATCTCATCGACCGACAGTCCGCACGTCAGGGACAGCTCTTCCATGCTGTATCCCCTGGTTTCTCGGATGGCCTTAAGGGCGCTGTGGTCGGGCGCAGCTTCGGTCGCCGACAGTTCGGAAAAAGCTTCGCTTGTTGCTATTTGGGGCATTTGGCAACTCCGTGGATTTAAAGAGTTTGATCAAATCAAGAAGTTGCCTGAGACGGCGCAGAGAATGCCCTCTCGATGGTGATTTGCCAAGCGCCAAAAACGCCGTCACGGCATCGTGATTCCGATCGGCGCAGCCCGGCACAGGCCTCGGCGGCAGCGGCACGGGACCGTCATCTCGATCGGGGTCTTTGACTGGCCGATCGCCGAATTGTTCGACGGTTCTGAGCCGCTCCCTTGTCAAGCGGCTGTCGCTGGCCCGTCAGCCGTTTTGAGCGGATCGAACCTCAGCGGCAGGAGCACGCTGAACGCGTCAGGGGGCTGCGAATTTTCTTGAACCGACGCGTGAACCTTTTCTCTCCGGGCCGCACCAACACGGCATGGACGCCACAAAGGCGGTCCCAACCGGAAGGACGCCCTGACGGCGATCCTCGATCAAGAGAAGGAAATGCTCAAATGACCAACATCTCGAACTTCAAGCGCCTGTCGCTCGCCGCTGCCATCGTCGTCTCGGCCTTCGGCTCGATTTCACTGCCGGGCTCGGCCTTCGCCAACGGCACGCATCCGAGCGGCGGCGGCGCGGTTTGCAAGGGCGCGGGTCACTGCCTGGTGCTGCAGCTCGACTGCAAGGGTACTTATACGGACGCCACCGACTCCAACGGCACCGTCTACGGCAAATGCAGCCAGACCGCGCAGGTCAGCCCGAAGAACAAGCTCAAGCTCGCGCGCTGATCGACCTTTTGGTCAACGAAAATGGCGACCGTCCGCGCCGCCATTTTCTTGGCTCAACGTGCCGATCTCGATCTCGTCCGCGACGTTTTCTGCTGGCGGCTGAGGAACAGGCTGGCGACGAGCCCGACCACAACCAGACCGACTGCGGCGGCTGTCGCGGGATGATCGCGGGCTGTCTTCTCTATCACCCTGCCATGCCTCCTGATCGCAGGCAGAGCGTCACTGAAACGCTCGGCGAGGTCCGAGTAATAGTCCGACGCGGTGTCACGCCCGTCCTCGTAATAGGCGCTGCCGCGCCTGGAAACGGCTTTCCTCAACGCCGCCAGTTCCCTGGAGAGAGCCGCGACCTGTTTTTCAAGATCGATGTCGGAGAGGGTCGAAAATGATACCATGACAGGCTTCCTTCTTTTGCGAAGGAACGCACGATCGCAAAACCGGTTCCGGTTTTTGCCGCGACCGATCGGGGCCCAGAGCGCGTCGCGTCAGAAGGGATTCATGCGACCCGCGTGAAGTTCTATGCAGTCGCTATCCCAACATGCACTACAGCGCGGCGCGTCCTATCGGAGGCGCAAGGTGTCTGCAGCATTTTTTGCGCATTTTTCGGGGCCATGCGCTAGACTAGCGCACCTGATCGAGCAGGCGCTTGCATTCCAGAAGGTCGAACAGCGCCTCCTGCAGCAAAGCGCGATTGTCGCGCGAGAGTTTCGACGTGCCCGGCTGCACCGGGCCTTCTTCCTCGGTCTTGCCCAGGCCGAAAAAGCGCCGGCTGGGTTTCACCTTGGGCTCGCCGACCAGCATCTCGTCATCGGCGCCGCGCGGCTGGGCCGCCGGCGTCAACGGCACCGCATCGGCCTGCCGGCGCTGCGAGATCGCCTCGACGGCCGCCATGTCGCCATTGCCGATGGCGACCAGGAAATGATTGCCGTTCTCGCGCAACAGCTTCTGCACACCCTTGATCGTGTATCCCTGATCGTAGAGCATGTGGCGGATGCCCTTGATCAGTTCGACATCCTGCGGCCGGTAGTAGCGGCGGCCACCGCCGCGCTTCATCGGCTTGATCTGGTTGAAGCGCGTTTCCCAAAAACGCAGCACATGCTGCGGCAGGTCGAGATCTTCTGCGACCTCGCTGATGGTGCGGAAAGCGTCGGGGCTCTTGTCCATGGGCGAAATCCTCACGCTGGAGCATGGTCCCGAAAAGTGGGAAAACGGTTTTCGGCCAGGATCATGCTCAACAAAGAGTCATTCCGATCCGGCTTGTTGTGCCGAATCGAGCCTTATTTCAGCGGTTTATGAAACAATATTCAAGCCCGGCGTCAAAGCAGGCGACCGTTTTCAACCGGGCTTTGAAGCGCAGGTGCTATTTGCTGCCCTTGGCCTTGCTGATCTGGTGCGCGCGCAGGATGCGGTTCTTTAGCACATTCGACGATTTGAAGGTCATCACGCGGCGCGGCAGGATCGGCACTTCCTCGCCGGTTTTGGGGTTGCGCCCGATGCGCTCGTTCTTGGAGCGGACATGGAAGGTTGCGAACGACGACAATTTCACCGTCTCGCCGCGAACGATCGCCTCGCAGATCTCGTCCAGAACCGCTTCGACGAGCTCGGCCGATTCAGTACGCGACAGGCCAACCTTGCGATAAACGGCTTCAGCAAGATCGGCGCGCGTAAGTGTCTTTCCCCCCATGCGAACCGTCCCCATCAGCTCAAAAAACATAACTCTATATAAGCAAAGATAGAGCCTAAGTAATTGATCCGGCAAGGTCAAGGACCGAACCGGTCCGTTCGGCACTTACCAGCGAACCAGGACCGCGCCCCAGGTGAAGCCGCCGCCCATCGCCTCGATCAGCACCAGATCACCCTTCTTGATGCGGCCGTCGGCGACCGCCACCGACAGCGCCAGCGGCACCGAAGCAGCCGAGGTGTTACCGTGCAAATCGACGGTAACCACCACCTTTTGTTCCGCTATCCCGAGCTTCCTGGCGGAAGCGTCGATAATCCGCTTGTTGGCCTGATGCGGGACGAACCAGTCGAGATCTTCAGCGGTGATCCCGGCAGCTGAGAACGTCGCTTCGATGACGTCGGTGATCATGCCGACCGCGTGCTTGAACACTTCGCGGCCTTCCATCCTGAGATGGCCCACCGTTCCGGTGGTTGACGCTCCACCGTCGACGAACAGCTTGTCCTTGTGAGCCCCGTCGGAGCGCAGGCTGGCAGCCAGCACGCCGTGGTCGGCAATGCCGCCCGCCCCCTCGCCTGCTTCCAGCACCATCGCGCCGGCGCCGTCGCCAAACAGCACGCAGGTCGAGCGATCGCTCCAGTCGAGGATGCGCGAAAAGGTTTCGGAGCCGATCACCAGCACGCGTTTGGCCAGGCCGCCGCGGATATAGAGGTCGGCCGTCGTCACCGCGTAGACGAAGCCCGAGCACACCGCCTGCATGTCAAAGGCGAAGCCGTGATGCATGCCGAGCCGGTTCTGGATGTCGACGGCGGTCGCCGGAAAGGTGTTGTTGGGCGTCGAGGTCGCCAGCACGATCAGGTCGATATCGGCCGGCGTCAGGCCGGCATTGTCGAGGGCTGCGCGCGCCGCCGCCTCGCCGAGCGAAGCCGTCGTCTCGTCGTCGGCCGCGATATGGCGCTGGCGGATGCCGGTGCGCTGGGCAATCCATGCGTCTGACGTCTCGACCATGCCTTCGAAATCGGCATTCTTCATGATGCGGCGGGGCAGCGCGGAGCCTGTGCCGCGCACGACTGATCTGATCAAGGCTCTTTCCTATTCCTCTGCGTCGGCAACGACGTCGGATTTCCTGGATGTCTGGGCATGCGGATTGCGCGCATGGAACAGATCAAGATCGGCTTCGATGCGATCGAGCAGATTGTTGCGCACCATGTCGTAGCCAAGCTCGATCGCCGCCGCGAAGCCGTCCGAATCGGCGCCGCCATGGCTTTTCACCACGACGCCGTTCAGACCCAGGAAAACCCCGCCGTTGGAGCGGCCGACATCCATCTTTTCGCGCAGGCGATCGAAGGCGCCCTTGGCGAATACATAGCCGATCCTGGCCATCAGCGTGCGGTCCATCGCGGCGCGCAGGTAACCGGCGATCTGCCGTACCGTGCCTTCCGCCGTCTTCAGCGCGATGTTGCCGGCAAATCCTTCGGTGACGACCACGTCGACCGTGCCCTTGCCGATGTCGTCGCCCTCGACGAAACCATGGTAGTTCATCGAGGCCATGTTGGCCTCGCGCAACATGCGGCCCGCCTCCTTGACCTCTTCCTGGCCCTTGATCTCCTCGACGCCGACATTGAGCAGACCGACGCTCGGCCGTTCGATGCCGAAAACCGAGCGCGCCATGCCAGTGCCCAGAATGGCAAAATCAACCAGTTGATGCGCATCCGCGCCGATGGTGGCGCCGACGTCCAGCACCACGCTTTCCCCACGCAATGTCGGCCACAGCGCCGCGATCGCCGGACGGTCGATGGTCGCCATGGTGCGGAGGCAGAATCTCGACATCGCCATCAGCGCGCCGGTGTTGCCGGCCGAGATGCAGGCGTCGGCAGTGCCTGCCTTGACCGCCTCGACCGCTTTCCACATCGACGACTTCCAGCGGCCATGGCGCAGCGCCTGGCTCGGCTTGTCGTCCATCCGGACTGCTATCTCGCAGTGGATGAACTCGCTCACTTCCGCCAGCTTGGGCAGCTTTGCGAGTTCGGGGCGCACTGCCTCCTCGCGACCATAGATGACGAAGCGGATGTCGGGACGCCGGGTCGCGACCGTCATGAGCGCCGGGATGACCACGCTTGGTCCGTGATCGCCGCCCATGGCATCGATGGAAATCCTGATCACGCGGTGTTCATCTCACAGTTTGCTTGAGCGAGCGCCTGGCGCTGGCAACGGGTTTGGGGCTCGCGAGGGTTCGGCGAAAATAGCGTTTTTGGGCTGCCGCACAACCGGCTTTCTCCGATTGGGTCGGGTTTTCAGGATTTCCCCAGCAGGGAACGCAGCTTTTGCTGAAATTCGCTTTCCGCAGTCCCGGCATCGTCGGCAGCCTCCATCGAAACGCCTTGCTTGCGCGGATAGGGATCGATCGCCAGTCCAAAGAACTGTTCGGCGAGCGCCCCGACATCGATTGAATTGCCGGAAAATGTTTCCGGGCTGTCCGGCCCTTCGGCATCGAGCATTATCTCGCCACCGCCCTCGAAACCCTGCCGCCCGAGCTTCGACTGCTCCGGCAGGAACAGTGCGTCGACCGCCTCGTCGATATGCGCCTCGATCGGGTCCAGGGTGACGATGCAGGCCTGGGTGATATCGGCCTCGACGCGGCCGCTGACCTTGACGCCGTTGCGCTTCCATGGCGCCACCAGCAGTTCGGCGCGATAGTTCTCGACCGACAGCAACTCGTGCTCGCCTGCCAGCGCGGCGCGCTGCGCGGCGTCGGCCTCGATTAGCACCGGCAGTCCCTTTTGCGGCAGCCGGGCGACGTTGGCCACGAAGGACACGGGGCTCTGGCGATCGGGGCTCTGGGAATCGGCGTGTTTCATATTTTCCTTTAAATAGGCTTGTTTTCTTAAATAGGTTTGGCCGCGGGGAATGCCACAGTGCCGGAAACAATCGATTCGGTCGGCTGTTCCGCGAGTCGCCTGGAGACATCGGCGACGTAGCCGGCCAGACGCGTCGCCTGCGGCCAGATGCCGGCATCGGGCCTGACATTGCGGGCAAGCGCCGCGACGAGTGCGTCATGGTCGTTTCGTTCCAGCGCATCGTCATAGGCGGCGGTGCGGCCATAAAACATCTTTGCCAGTTTCTTCATGCGCTTCGGCACGCCGACGTCGCCGATACCGAGTTCGCGCAGCGAATGCTCGACATCCATGAAGAACTCGTCGATCAGCACCTGCGCGACCTCCCCGGCAACACCACCCTCGCCGCGCAGCCGGTGCTGGAACAGGAACATGTGCAGCGACAGCATCTCGAAGCGGCCAAGCGGCGTGTCCGGGACATCCCAGTCGGAATAAAACACGGTTTGCCGCGCCGCTGCCACGATTTGTGCGTAAAGCGCCTCGGTGATAGCGCGGTTGGCGTGACGTTCGCGACCAAAAAGGCGCTGGAACATTGAGGGTGGTCTCCCGGGGACCGTTTGTTGAATTGGCCTTGTTGCATCGGCGAGCAAGCTGGTTTACCGGTTTTGCGGCCCAGCGCAAGTTGCGGCCAGCTAATGGAGTTGTAGTTGCGCGCGCTGAAAATCAAGTCGACTTTTCTGCCCAGGTCCGCTTTTCCGAGATCCGCCGGCGCGATCTCGCTGCTGGTGGTCGCTTCGGCGCTTTGCGGCTGCAACTCGTCGAAGATGATCGGTGATCTCAATCCGAGCGAGACGCTGACGCAGGGCTACGTCATCGACCAGCAGGCAATCGACCTGGTGCCGGTCGGCTCGAGCCGCGAACAGGTGCTTCTGGCGCTCGGCACCCCGTCGACCAAGGCGACTTTCGACAACGAGGCCTTCTACTACATCTCACAGACGCGCAAGCGTTACGTCGCCTTCGACAAGCCGAGGCTGGTCGACCAGAAGGTGCTGGCCGTCTATTTCGGCGAGGACGGGCGCGTTACCCAGATCGCCAATTACGGCCTGAAGGACGGCAAGGTGTTCGACTTCATCTCGCGGACCACGCCGACCGGCGGCAAGGACCAGAACTTCCTCAGCCAGATCATGGGCGGCGCCAGCAAGCTGGCGCCTGGCCTCCCCGGCGGCGGCGGCGGCGCCTCGCCCGGCACCTGATCAATCCCGGCAGAATCGGCTTCTCATCCTTTTTTTGCTTCCCTTCTTATTAACTTCGAGGGGAAGCAGCAACATCTCAGGCGACCGAAAACCCGCGGGAGCGATCCTGCGGGTTTTTGTTTTGAGACAGAAAGCCATTGTCGCAGGCTGCGGGCCGCAGACGACTTGAACGCGAGCTTTTGGAGCTGTCACGGGCGTCAATTCCCTGATGCTGGGCGTCCAAAATAGACGAACCCGCGGGATCGCTCCCGCGGGTTCGGTTGTGGATCTCGGCCTCGGAAGGCCAAGCCGCCTCAGCCGTGCGCGAGCACGGCCAGCAGCAGCAGGGCGACGATGTTGGTGATCTTGATCGCCGGGTTGACTGCCGGACCGGCGGTGTCCTTGTAGGGATCGCCAACCGTGTCGCCGGTCACCGAGGCCTTGTGCGCCTCGGAGCCCTTGAGATGCTTGACGCCGTCCTTGTCGGTAAAGCCGTCCTCGAACGATTTTTTTGCATTGTCCCAGGCGCCGCCGCCAGAGGTCATCGAGATGGCGACGAACAGGCCGTTGACGATGACGCCGAGCAGCGAGGCGCCAAGTGCTGCAAAGGCGGACGCCTTCGAGCCCGAGATCAGCAGCACGCCGAAATAGACGACCAGCGGCGCCAGCACCGGCAGCAGCGATGGAATGATCATTTCCCGGATCGCCGCCTTGGTCAGAAGATCGACCGCACGCGCATAGTTCGGCTTCGAGGTGCCGGCCATGATGCCCGGATCCTCGCGGAACTGCTTGCGCACCTCCTCGACGATGGCGCCCGCCGCACGGCCGACAGCCGTCATGGCGATGCCGCCGAACAGATACGGAATCAGACCGCCGAAGATCAGACCGGCGACGACATAAGGGTTGGAGAGGTCGAAAGAGACGTCGCCCATGCCCTGGAAGTAAGGGTATTTGTCGCCATTGGCGGCAAAGAACTTCAGGTCGTTGGAGTAAGCCGCAAACAGCACCAGCGCGCCGAGACCGGCCGAACCGATGGCGTAACCCTTGGTCACCGCCTTGGTGGTGTTGCCGACGGCATCGAGCGCATCGGTCGACTGGCGTACTTCCTTGGGCAGGCCGGCCATTTCGGCAATGCCGCCGGCATTGTCGGTGACCGGGCCGAAGGCGTCGAGCGCAACGATCATGCCGGCAAGGCCGAGCATCGTGGTGACCGCGATCGCCGTGCCGTAGAGGCCGGCGAGCTGGTAGGTCGATATGATGCCGCCGACGATGACGATCGCCGGAAGTGCCGTCGATTCCAGCGAGACCGCAAGGCCCTGGATGACGTTGGTGCCGTGACCGGTGACCGAGGCCTGGGCGATGGAGTTCACCGGGCGTTTGTCGGTGCCGGTGTAGTATTCGGTGATCACCACGATGAGGCCGGTCACCGCGAGACCGATCAGGCCGCACATGAACAGGTTCGCGCCGGTGATGGCCATGCCGGCGACCGTGCCGATCTCGCCCCAGCCCAGCGTTGCCGAGGTGGCGATGCCGAGGCCGACGATCGACAGCAGGCCGGTGACGATCAGGCCCTTATAGAGCGCGCCCATGATCGAGCCGTTGGAGCCGAGCTTGACGAAGAAGGTGCCGACGATGGAGGTCAGGATGCAGGCGCCGCAGATGGCCAGCGGATAGAGCATCGTGGCGCTGAGAACGGCGGTGCCGCCGAAGAAGATGGCGGCGAGGACCATGGTGGCGACCACGGTCACCGCATAGGTCTCGAACAGGTCGGCGGCCATGCCGGCGCAGTCGCCGACATTGTCGCCGACATTGTCGGCGATGGTGGCCGGGTTGCGCGGATCGTCTTCGGGAATGCCGGCTTCGACCTTGCCGACGAGATCGCCGCCGACGTCGGCGCCCTTGGTGAAGATGCCGCCGCCGAGACGGGCGAAGATCGAGATCAGCGAGGCGCCGAAGCCGAGCGAAACCAGCGAGTCGATGACGACGCGGTCGTTGGGCTGGAGGCCGATGAATTGGGTGAGGATCAGATAATAGATCGAGACGCCGAGCAGGGCCAGGCCAGCGACCAGCATGCCGGTGATGGCGCCCGACTTGAAGGCGATCTCGAGGCCGGCTGCGAGGCTGTTGGAGGCCGCCTGCGCGGTGCGCACATTGGCGCGCACCGAGACGTGCATGCCGATGAAGCCGGCGGCGCCCGACAGAACGGCGCCGATCAGGAAGCCGATGGCGGCGGTGATCGAAAGCAGCCACCAGGCGAGCAGCAGGACCACGACGCCGACGATGGCGATGGTGGTGTACTGGCGCGCCAGATAGGCCTGCGCGCCTTCGCGGATGGCCGCGGAAATTTCCTGCATGCGTGCATTGCCCTGATCGGCCGCGAGGACCGATTTTGTCGCCCAGATGGCGTAAAGGACTGAAAGCAGACCGCAGGCGATGACAGCTAAAATTATGGTCATTGCCGGATTTTCCTCGATTGATGACCCAAAAGAACCCCTCCCTGGGCCGTTGAGACAGGGAGCGGATTCCGCGCGCCGAATCCGCTCCCCTCGCATCGGCTTATGCGAAACAGGGCTGCGAACGTCAAGATATTGTTCGGTTTTTGCCCGGCTTTCGCTCAAAAGCCCCGGCCTTCGCCCAAAAGCAATGGGCGGCAACACGCTCGCCAGCGCCGCCACCCGATCAGATCGATTGAAATCGGCTGGCGGTTGTCAGCCTTTGCGCAGGTCGCAGTCCAGCCTGACGGCGAAGATCGGCACCGCCAGCGTGGTCATGTAGAACATGAAAGTCTTCTGCTGGCCGTTGCAGACGTTGGACTGCCACACCCGTCGCGAGCCTGATCAGGCAGGCAGAACTTGCAGATAGACAGCGCTCATGCAGCTTTGCAAATATCGGCGGCGCAGCCTATCTTCAGGGTGGAGTTGGAGATGACCGATGAAGTTCAAGGCGATCATTCACGAAGCCGAAGAAGGTGGCTACTGGGCCGAAGTGCCGGCAATTCCCGGCTGCGCGACCCAGGGTGAAACCTTGGACGAACTTGTCGAGAACTTGCGTGAAGCAATCGAAGGCTGCCTCTCGGTAGAGCCGCTATCTTTCACTTCAGAACCCGGCCGGGTCATGGAAATCGCTGTTTGAAGTCCATTTCCGGCAAGGAGCTTGCGCGTGCCATCGAGCGGCAAGGCTGGAAGCTTTTGCGTGTTGCCGGCAGTCATCACATCTACGGCAAGGAAGGCATCGTGCGCCTTTCGATCCCGGTTCATGGCAACAGGCCGCTCAAAACAGGACTCTTGCGACATCTCTTGGCGCTGGCCGAGATGAGCGAAGGCGATATCTGAGTTTTGCTAATTACGCCGTCTCCTGCCCCATGCGGCGTGCGGTATAGCGCTCGATCGCCGACAGCCCGTCATAGATCAGCACGGCAAGCGCGGCGACGATCAGCCCGCCCTGCAGGACGAAGGCGAGATTGTTGGACAACAGGCCGGCGATGATCACCTCGCCGAGCGTCCTGGCCGCCACGGTCGAGCCGATCGTCGCGGTGGCGAGGCTGATGACCACCGAAAGCCGGATACCGCCGAGAATGATCGGCGCGGTGAGCGGCAGCTCGACCTTGACCAGCCTTTGCCAGCCGGTCATGCCGGCGCCGCGCGCCGCCTCGACCACATTGGCCGGCAGCGTCGTCAGCCCGGTCAGCGCGTTCTCGAAGATCGGCAGCAGGCCGTAGAGAAACAGCGCGATCAGTGTCGGCTTCTCGCCAAAGCCGACGGCCGGCACGGCCAGCGCCAGCACCGCCACCGGCGGAAAGGTCTGGCCGATATTGACCAGGCTGCGCGACAGCGGCAGGAATTCGACGCCGGCCGGCCGGGTGACCAGGATGGCGAGCGCCACGGCAACGATGGTTGCCGCCACCGTCGCGATCAGCACGGTCCTCAGGTGCAGCAGCGTCAGCGTCAACAGGCTGCCCTGGTTGTAGATTGCCGGCGCGTTGCTCTCGGTCAGCGGCTTCAGCAGCGGCTCGAACCAACCCGGATTGGTCACGAACGCAATGAGCAGCACCACCAGGGCAAGCCTGAGCAGTGACGGAAGCCAGGCTTTTACACCGGCCTCTTTCATGCCGGCCTCGCCGCGCGTTTCACCAGCCCATCCACAGTCACGCGGCCGAGCGGCTTGCCATCCGCGCCTGTCACCGGCAGCGCCGGGCGTCCCGACCACAACAGTTCGGCCAGCGCATCGCGCTGGCTGGCGTCGGCGGGGATCGCCTCGCCTTCGGCGATGCCCGTCTCCACGGCGTCGCGCACCCGGCCGAGCGACAGCAGCCTGAACGGTTTTTCGCTGGCGCCGACCAGGGTCTCGACGAAGGCGCTGGCCGGCTTCGCCAGGATCTCGGCGGGCCTGGCATATTGCACCAGCTTGCCGGCATCCATCACCGCGATCTTGTCGCCCATACGCACCGCCTCCTCCATGTCATGGGTGACGAGGATGATGGTGGTGCCGAAGCGCTTCTGGATCGCCAGAAGGTCCTCCTGCGCCTTGTTGCGGATGATCGGGTCGAGCGCGCCGAACGGCTCGTCCATCAACAGCACGTTCGGCTCCGCGGCAAGTGCCCTGGCGACGCCGACGCGCTGCTGCTGGCCGCCGGAGAGCTCGTGTGGATAGCGTGGCCCGAACGCCTGGGGATCGAGCTGGTAGAGCGTCATCAACTCGTCGACACGGCGCTTGGTGCGGGCCGCGTCCCAGCCAAGCAGCACCGGCACGGTGGCGATGTTCTGTGCCACGGTGCGATGCGGAAACAGCCCATGGCCCTGAATGGCGTAACCGATGCTGCGGCGCAGCTCGTAGCCGGGCAACGAGCGGTTGTCGGCGCCGTCGAGCCTGATCACGCCGGCGGTCGGCTCGACCAGCCGGTTGATCATGCGCAGCAGCGTCGTCTTGCCGGAGCCGGAGGTGCCGACGATGACGGCGATGGTGCGCGGCTCGATCACCATCGACACGTCGTCGACGACGATCATCGCGTCATAGCGCTTGGTAATGCCTTCGATCTCGATCATGCCGGTTGTGCCTCGCGTCGCCGGGTGGAGGTCATTTCGATCAATGCGTCGAGAATGATGGCGGCAGCAAAGGCCAGCGCCACCGTCGGCACGGCGCCGAGCAGCACCAGGTCCATCGCCGTCTGGCCAACGCCCTGGAACACGAACACGCCGAAACCGCCGCCGCCGATCAGCGCGGCAATGGTGGCAAGGCCGATGTTCTGCACCAGCACGATGCGGATGCCGGTGAGGATCACCGGGAAGGCCAGTGGAAATTCGACGCCGAACAGGCGCTGGCGCTCGGTCATGCCCATGCCGCGCGCGGCGTCGTTGGCGGCGCGCGGCACACCGGCAAGGCCGACCACGGTGTTGGCCACCACCGGCAGCAGCGAATAGAGGAACAGGGCGACGAAGGCGGGCGCGGTGCCGATGCCGCGAATGCCGAGGGAGGCCGCGCCGGGCACATGCGTGGCGACCCAGCCGAGCGGCGCGATCAACAGGCCGAACAGCGCGATCGAGGGAATGGTCTGGATAATGTTCAGCACGTTGAGCACGCCGGCCCGCAATTTTTCGACGCGGTGGCAGAGGATGCCAAGCGGCAAGCCTGCTATCACCGCCGCCGCCAGCGAGCCCAGCGCCAGCGTCACATGCTTGGAGCCTTCGGCCCAAAAACTGTCGGCACGGTTGGCGTATTCCTTGAGGATCGACAGACTGTTCCAGCTGCCCGAGACCAGCAGCAGGCCGATCGCCGCTGCCGCGACGACGAGCACGCCGATCCGCGCCGATGGCGACAGGTTCAGCCTCGTCAGCCCATCGGCGAGCAACAGCGTAAAGGCGAAGATGAGCAGCCAGAAACCCGAAGCCGGCGAGATGCGGGCAAAGCTGTTGCCCTCAGGCGTCAGGAAGCTGCCGGCGACGCCGATCAGCAGCGCCAGTGCGGCAAGCGCGACCACGCTGGCGGCCAGCCGCAGGACCAGCGGCGTTTTCAGCAAGGCGACGACCGCCGCAACGACGACGACTGCAAGCAGCAGCGGCCCCAGCGTCGGCGGCAGCGCTTCAACAATCGAGCGCGCCTCGCCCGGCACGATGCGATTGGCGCGCAAGGTGGCAAAGGGCGCGGCGAAGGCGGCATAGGCAACGATCGCGGCGATGACCACGCCGAGCTTGTCGAAGCGGAGAGTCATGGCGCGCCTCGCACCGGCGTCACGACAGGGAACGGCCTACTTCAAGAACCCGTTCTTCTTCAAAAAGTCTTCGGCGACGCCCTTGACCGGCTCGCCGCCGACCTGAACGCGGCCGTTCAGTTCCTGCAGGGTGACGAGGTCGAGCTTGGCGAAGACCGGCTTCAGCAGCGTCTCGATTTCGGGATGCTCCTTCAGCACCGCCTCGCGGATGATCGGCGCCGGCTGGTAGACCGGCTGCACGCCCTTGTCGTCTTCGAGCACGACCAGGCCGGACGGCGCGATGCCGCCATCGGTGCCGTAGACCATGGCGGCGTTGGCACCGTTGGTCTGGTTCGCCGCAGCGGCGATGGTCGCCGCCGTGTCGCCGCCGGAGAGCGTGATCAGCTGGTCCGGCTTAAGCGTGAAACCATAGGTGGTCTGGAAAGCCGGCAGCGCGGCAGCCGAATTGACGAATTCGGCCGAGGCCGCCAGCACCACCTGGCCGCCGCCGGAGACATATTTGCCGAAGTCGGACAGAGTCGCCAGCTTGTTGGTCTCGGCGACATCCTTGCGCAGCGCAATCGCCCAGGTGTTGTTGGCCGGCGACGGCGACAGCCAGACGATCTTGTTGGCGTCGTAGTCTAGCTTCTTGGCCGTTTCATAGCCCTTGGCGGCATCCTTCCACACCGGATCGTCGGCCTTTTCGAAGAAGAAGGCGGCATTGCCGGTGTATTCCGGATAGATGTCGATCTCGCCGGCGGTGATCGCCTTGCGCACCACAGGGGTGCCGCCGAGTTGGATGCGGTCGGTGGTCTGGATGTTGTTGGCGTTCAGCACCAGCTGGATGATGTTGCCGAGCACGCCGCCTTCGGTGTCGATCTTCGACGACACGACCACCTGAGCGCTCGCCGAGGCTGCGGTGATGCCGAGCGCCAGTGCCGCGCCGGCCAGAACCTTGACTGAAAACATTTCACAAATCCCTTGCTGAGAACCGGACTGCGGCTGCCGCATATGAGCATGGCTTCAATGCCCCGTCGGGGCACACGGTTTCATAAGAAGGGGGATGGGGGCAATAATTTTGTTCGGATGCGGGTGAATCCGCTGCTGTCCGATCCCGACAGCGTCATGTCACTACAGCGCGTCGCGTCCGTTTGGACGCGCAAAGGACGCTGTAGCACTATTGATTTGCGCATGGTCCTTTCCGAACCTTCGGATCGGGGTCATGCGCTGGTCGGCCGCGCGGTCATCTTCAGCACGCCCAGCGCCACGAAGCACAACACCGTCACCGGGAAGATGATCCAGTTCAGCATCTCCCAGCCCCAGGCGTTGTAGACCGCGCCCGACATCAGCGAGGCGAAGGCGACGGAGCCGAACAGGACGAAGTCGTGAAAACCCTGGACCTTGGCCTTTTCCGATGGGCGGTAGCTGTCGGCGACCATGGCGGTGGCGCCGATGAAGCCGAAATTCCAGCCAAGGCCGAGCAGGATCAGCGCCGTCCAGAATTGCCACAGCGCCAGGCCCGACAGCGCCACCACGGCGCAGCCGATCAGCAGCACAAGGCCGGTTGCGACAATCCGTTCGGCGCCGAAGCGATAGATCAGCGAGCCGGTGAAGAAGCTCGGCGCGAACATCGCCATGACATGCCAGGAAATGCCGAGCGTGGCGTCGTCCGTCGACAGGCCGCAGCCGACCATGGCGAGCGGCGCGCCGGTCATGACGAAGCTCATCAGCGCGTAGCTGCCGACGGCGCAAAACAGCGCCGCAACGAAACGCGGCCTGGTGACGATCTCGGCGAGCGGCCGCGCGTCGCTGTCGGCGATTTCCGCTTTGCCCGTCGCCTTGGCCGGGATGCGCAGCAACGACAGGATGGCGGCGCCGACCGCCGCCAGCACCAGGATGGAGGCAAACGAGCCGGCAAACATCACCGGCGCAAACAATTCGCGGGTGAAGATGACGATCTGCGGCCCGAGAATGGCGGTGACGATGCCGCCGGCCAGCACGAAGGAGATGGCGCGCGCCTTGAATTCAGCCGGTGCGTTGTCGGCGGCGGCGAAGCGGAATTGCTGGACGAAGGCACCGCCGATGCCGATCACCAGCAGGCCGAAGGCGAACAGCCAGAAGCTGGCGTAAAATAGCGCCAGCGTGGCGACCAGACCGCCGAGCGCAGTGACGATCGTCCCGGTCATGAAGCCGTCGCGCTGGCCGAGCCGGCGGATGATGGCTGCGGCCGGCAGGGCGCCGAGCGCCACGCCGACGTTGAAGCCGGTGATCGGCGCCGTCGCCAGCGACTTGTCGGAGCCGAGCAGATAATATCCGGCCAATCCACCCACGGAAATGGCGATAGGTGCGGCCGAGCCGATGATCGCCTGCGAAGCGGCAAGGATGAGCGCCGTGCGGCGCGCTTCCCTGCCGGCCTCGGCGATAGCGACGGCCGTCATGAAGCGTCCTTGCCACGCCCTTCGCCGCGCACCCGGCGCGACACGCGATCGAGCACTGCGTTGACCAGCTTCGGCTCATCTTCTTCGTAAAACGCCTTGGCGATATCGACATATTCCGAGACGATGACAGCCACCGGCACGTCCTCGCGCTTCATCAGTTCGTAGACGCCGGCGCGCAATATGGCGCGCAGCGTCGAATCGAGCCTGGACAACGGCCAGTCCTCGGTCAGCGCCTGGCGGATGATCGGGTCGATGGTCTTCTGGTTCTCGACGACGCCGGCGAGGATGGCGCGAAACCATTGCGCGTCGGCCTCGCGATAGAGCGCGCCGTCGACTTCCTTGCCGAGCCTGAACGCCTCATATTCGGCGGTGATCTCGAAGACGCCGCTGCCGGCCACATCCATCTGGTAGAGCGCCTGCACGGCAGCCAGACGGGCTGCACCGCGCTTGTTGGCGTGGCGCACCGCGGGCTGGCCGGGCGATGCGGGCTCGCTCACGATCGCTCTCCCAACTGTTGCTTGAGGGCAATCATGGTCAGCGCCGCACGCGCGGCAAAGCCACCCTTGTCGCCTTCCGAACGCCTGGCCCGCGTCCAGGCCTGCTCGTCATTTTCGGTGGTCAGGATGCCGTTGCCGATGCAGACCGCTTCCTGGACGGACAGGTCCATCAGGGCACGGCTCGATTCATTTGCGACGATGTCGAAATGATAGGTGTCGCCGCGCACGATGGTGCCGAGGGCGACAAAGCCGTCATACCTCGACCCGCCTTCGGCGGCGCCGTCGAGGGCGAAGGAAATCACTGCGGGAATTTCGAGCGAGCCCGGAACGGTGACGACGTCGTATGTCGCGCCAGCTTCCTCGAGCGCGCTTGTCGCGCCTTCGAGCAGCGCGTCGGCAAGGTCGTCATGGAAGCGTGCCTCGATGACAAGAAGGTGGGCCTTCTTCTTCGGGCGAATGAACGCTTTGCCGTGTTGGGATGTGCCAGCCATAGATGTCTCCGGGATCGCCGGTGACTTAGGCCGAAGCCGGTTTGATCGCAAGCAGAAGATTGGTGGAGATGCGGACGTGCCTGATTATTGGTTTCATGGTTTCCTCCGAAGCCGGCGCTGCCCCTCATTACCCTGCCGGGCATTTCTCCCCGTAAACGGGGCGAAAGAGGCTGGCCGCATCGCCGGCGCCCTTTTTGGAACGCTGGTGATTGGCGAAACCATCGATCACAGCGCCCCTCGCCCCGTTTACGGGGAGAGGTCGCCGGCAGGCGGGTGAGGGGCAGCGCCAACGGAACGGAACAAGGCGCTAATCAGATCCGAGGTGCTCGTCCTGTTCGGACAACCGTATGAATCCACGCCGCTCTCCGGCAGGGCCATCAAAGTCCCTCTTTCGCGGCCACGGCCAGGCGGGCCGCGTAGCGGGCCATGGTGTCGATCTCCAGATTGACGCGGTCGCCGACCT
This sequence comes from Mesorhizobium sp. L48C026A00, assembly GCF_000502375.1. Classification (NCBI taxonomy): domain Bacteria; kingdom Pseudomonadati; phylum Pseudomonadota; class Alphaproteobacteria; order Hyphomicrobiales; family Phyllobacteriaceae; genus Mesorhizobium; species Mesorhizobium sp. L48C026A00. The sequence goes on from NZ_AYWU01000005.1 coordinate 312,256, forward strand.
GGCGTTCGCCCCAGGTGGTCACGGTCAGCGAGTGATGGATCAAGAGCACGTCGAAGCGTGTGCCGTCGACCTTGTTGACGGTGAGCGAGGTGCCGTCGAGCGCGACGGAACCCTTGGGTGCGATGAATCTGGCCAGATCGCGCGGCGCTTCCAGCGTAAAGCGCACGGCATCGCCCTCCTCCTTGCGCGCAACGATCTCGGCCATGCCGTCGACATGGCCTGAAACGATGTGGCCACCGAGTTCGTCGCCGATCTTCAGCGGCCGCTCCAGATTGATCCTGGTGCCGGATTTCCAGCCCATGGCCGTCGTCAGCCTGAGTGCCTCTTCCCAGGCCTCGACCTCGAACCAGCGCGCGTTGGCGCCGCTTTCCGGCAGCGCCGTCACCGTCAGGCAGACGCCGCCGCAGGAAATCGAAGCCCCAATGGCGATCGTCTGCGGGTCATAGGCCGTGTCGATGCGCAAGCCGACGCCCTCTCTCAGCGGCTTGACGGCAGCGACGGTGCCGACATCGGTGACAATCCCGGTAAACATCAGACTCTGGTTTCTTGGTTGGCCATGATCTTTTCCAAAAACCGGTTCCCACTTTTCGGGATCATGTCTTTCAGTTTGACCATGTTGTTGTCCAAAAACCGGTTCCCACTTTTTGGGATCATGGCCTTATCCACTCGGCATAGCTGTCTTCGCCGAAACGCATGTCGCGCAATTTGCGAAATCCTGCCGGGATATGGTCGGCGTCGATGGGCGATACAATGCCGCTCCTGCCGATCGGCTCCTGTCCCTGGAACAGCACGATGCGGTCGACCAGCCCTTCGGCGAGGAAGGCCTTGGCCACCTTGGCGCCGCCCTCGACCAGCACGCTCGCCATGCCGAGTGCGGCCAGATCCTCGAGCAACTCCGGCAGCGCAATATCGCCTTCATACGTCTCAGTGCCGATGAAGCGCACGCCGGCGCGTTCGAGCGCGGCGCGCCGATGCGGGTCGGCTTCGGCACAGGCGGCGACGTAAAGCGGAACCCGGTCGACGCCGGCTATCAGTTTCGACGTCTCCGGCAGCCTGATCTGGCGGTCGAGCACAATGCGCGCCGGCGAGCGGTTCTCCAGCCCCGGCAACCGCACCGTCAGCGCCGGATCGTCCTCCAGCGCCGTGCCGATGCCGATCAGTACGCCGTCGGCTTCGGCGCGCATCAGATAGACTTCGCGCCGGGCGATGTCGCCGGTGATCGAGACCTGCCCCGCGCCTCCCATGCCGATCTTGCCGTCGCTGGAAAGCGCAAGTTTCAGGATTACTTCCGGACGTTTTTTCAGGGATCGAATGAGATAGCCGGCCATCTGCTCGGCGGCTTCTGCCACGAGCACCTTTTCGACCACTTCGACACCGGCGGCACGCAGGATCGCATAGCCGTTGCCGGACACGCGTGGATCGGGGTCGCTCGCAGCGCCAACCAGCCGCGCGACGCCGGCATTGACCAGTGCTCTGGCGCAAGGCGGGGTGCGGCCATGGTGGGCGCAGGGCTCCAATGTGACATAGGCGGTGGCGCCGCGTGCGAGCTCGCCGGCCTCCGCCAGCGCCTCGGTCTCGGCATGCGGCCGGCCGCCGACAGCGGTGACGCCGGTGCCGACGATCATCGGCCCGGTGCCGTCGTCGCGCACGATCAGCGTGCCGACGGAAGGGTTGGTCGAGGTTCGCCCGGCGTTTTTCCGCGACAGCCTCAGTGCTGCCGCCATGAAGCGGCGATCAAGAACCTCTTGCTCGGCCTGGCTGCGCCTTGCCATGCTCAGCCGGCGTCCTCTTCCTTGAGCTCGTCACCTTTGAGCTCACCCAGCACGTCGTGAAAATCCTTGGCCTCGCGGAAATTGCGATAGACCGAGGCGAAGCGCACATAGGCGACGTCGTCGAGCGACTTCAGTGCCTCCATCACCAGGCGGCCGACCTCGCCCGAGGCGACCTCGGTCTCGCCGGAGCTTTCGAGCTGGCGCACGATGCCGGTCACGGCGCGGTCGATGCGCTCGGGATCGACATTGCGCTTGCGCACGGCGATCTCGACCGAGCGCAGCAGCTTGTCGCGGTCGAACGGCACCTTGCGTCCGGATTTCTTCACCACCACGAGGTCGCGCAACTGCACACGTTCGAAGGTGGTGAAGCGGCCGCCGCAATCGGGGCAGACGCGCCGCCTGCGGATCGCCGCGCCGTCTTCGGCGGGGCGCGAATCCTTCACCTGCGTATCTTCGGACTGGCAGTAGGGACAGCGCATGGGCAGCCTTGTGTTCGCGATTCTCGTGGAGCGAAGGCTTAGAGGTTTTTGCCGCGATGGCAAAGTATCGGGTCGCGCCTCAGAGATAGCGAGGCGCGAGGAAAATTGCCAGCATCAACGGCAATACCGGCCGATTACGGCGCGACGTCAGCAGTCGGGAACCCACATGACACGCCGAGGCTGCGATAGGCCTTGGTGAAGCCGTCCATCGATACGGTCGCGACCGGCGTATCGGAGAAGACAATATCGAGGGCGCTGGCGCGGCGCATGGCACGCAGCAGCGCCAGGCTGATCTCGGGCTTGTTGTTCAACATCCATTTTCCGCCGGCACCGGCCATGGCATCGACGGTCGCCTTGACCTTGCCGTTGCCATCGCCGAACACCGCCGGAATGTTCTCGCCAGTCGGCAAGTCCTTGTTCTTCATGGCGATGACGAGGGTCGGATAGCCATTGGGCGGCAGTGCATCCCCGTTCGAGATGGCAAGCGTGAGCGTGCCGCTGGTACCGCTCGCGTCGAGAAAGGCGGTCGAGGCGACGCAGGTTTTGCGCAGATCCTCACCGGTATCGATCTCGTCGACAGTGGTGGACCAGTTGCCGAAGGTTTCGGTCTTCGGTGCGGCTGGGGTGGGCGCAGACTGTGCCAGGGCGGCGGACGACAAGGTGGTCAATGTGACCAACAACACGCCAAGCGCGCCAAAGCCAGCGACACCGAAAATCTGCATCATCGTCAAGGCTCCTGTCCGGACTCCGTCCCCGCTGAAAAAGTGCTTCTCGTCCGGCGATAAGGGACGACACTTTGCGTGAGTTCAACCGAGATAGGGATAGAGCGGAAAACGATCCGTCAACGCGGCCACCTTCGCCTTCACCGCTGCTTCGACGGCTGCATTGCCGTCGTCGGAATTCGCGGCCTTGAGCCCGTCCAGCACCTCGGCGATCAGCTTGCCGATCTCGCGGAACTCGGCCTGGCCGAAACCGCGCGTGGTGCCGGCCGGCGTGCCGAGGCGCACGCCCGAGGTGACGAACGGCTTTTCGGGATCGAAAGGGATGCCGTTCTTGTTGCAGGTGATGTTGGCGCGGCCAAGCGCTGCCTCGGCACGCTTGCCGGTGGCGTTCTTCGGCCTGAGGTCAACCAGCATCAGATGGTTGTCGGTGCCACCGGAGACGATGTCGAGGCCGGTTTCCTGCAGGCTGGAGGCCAGCGCCTTGGCATTGGCGGCAACGCCCTCGGCATAGATCTTGAAGCTTGGCTTCAGCGCTTCGCCGAAGGCCACCGCCTTGGCGGCGATGACATGCATCAGCGGACCACCCTGCAGGCCTGGAAACACCGCCGAGTTCATCTTCTTGGCGATGTCCTCGTCATTGCACAGGATCATGCCGCCGCGCGGGCCGCGCAGCGACTTGTGCGTGGTGGTGGTGACCACATGGGCGTATGGCAGCGGCGACGGATGCACGCCGCCGGCGACCAGGCCGGCGATGTGGGCCATGTCGACCATCAGATAGGCGCCGATCGAGTCGGCGATCTCGCGAAAACGCTTCCAGTCCCAGACGCGCGAATAGGCAGTGCCGCCGGCCAGGATCAGCTTCGGCCTGGTCTCGTGGGCGGTCTTCTCGATCGCGTCCATGTCGAGCAGGTGATCGTCCCTGCGGACGCCGTAGGAAACGACCTTGAACCATTTGCCGCTCATGTTGACCGGCGAACCGTGCGTCAGGTGGCCACCGGAATTCAGGTCGAGCCCCATGAAGGTGTCGCCGGGCTGCAGCAGCGCCAAAAAGACCGCCTGGTTCATCTGGCTGCCGGAATTCGGCTGGACATTGGCGAAGTTGCAGCCGAACAGCTTTTTGGCGCGCTCGATGGCCAGTTCCTCGGCCACGTCGACGAACTGGCAGCCGCCATAGTAGCGCTTGCCGGGATAGCCCTCGGCGTATTTGTTGGTCATGACCGACCCCTGCGCTTCCAGCACGGCGCGGGAGACGATGTTTTCCGAAGCGATCAGCTCGATCTCGTGGCGCTGGCGGCCGAGTTCGTTGCGGATCGCGCCGAAAATCTCCGGATCGGCATCGGCAAGCGTGGTTTCGAAGAAGGATTCGAATTTGTTCGACACTGCCGCTGCTGTTGCCATGCTTGAAATCCTTGTCGTCCGGGGGGCCTGCCGCGCCATTAACACAGTTGCTTTCGCCCTGCCACGTTTGCGGCGCGAAATTTGCTGGTCGGATTGCGGCAGCGAGGCGAAGAGCCACCTATTTTCCATTCCTGCCGGCCGTTCAGCAAGGCTTGGCGACGCCCTTGCTGTTCGGCTAACGGTTTCCATCACCAGGGCCCGCAGAGGACTTTCACCCCCAAGTCATCGACCGGCTGCCATCCCGGCCAAACGGTGCTTGCCCACCACGCGCCATGCGTGGCGGACGATACAAAAAGGCCGCCCTCAGAGGCGGCCTTTTCAGCTAAAAAATCAGTGGCTTAGAGCGCAGAGGTGATCTGCAGCTCGTTGGCTCCGTCGAGCCCGTAGATGTCGTCGCGGAACTGCACGACGCCAGGCCCCGTCGACCAGGCCGAGATGTAGAGGAAAAAGACCGGCACCGGATTGGTGACCTGCACCGGGATGTTCTCGCCGCTCTTGATCGACGCCTCGAAATGCTGGCGGCTCCAGCCCGGCGTGTCGCGCAGGATCCAGGTGACGAGGTCGCGCACGTTCTGGACGCGCACGCAGCCTGAGGAATCGAAGCGCATCATTTTGCCGAACAGGCTCTGCTGCGGCGTGTCGTGCATGTAGACGCCGTCCGGACTCGGGAAATTGATCTTGACCGAGGCCATCGCATTGCCGGCGCCCGGATCCTGGCGAAAGCGGTATTTCTCCGCGTCGTCGGTCGACCAGTCGACGGTCAGTGGATCGACCTCGCTGCCATCCGGTGCGAACAGCCGGATCTTGCTGTCCTTGAGATAGTTGGGGTCCTTCCGCATCAGCGGAATGATGTCCTTGCGCACGATCGAGACCGGCGCGTTCCAGTAAGGATTGACGATGATCTCGTTGATCTTGGAATCGACGATCGGCGTCTGGCGATCGATCTTGCCGACAACGGCGGTGTGGCGCAGCACGACGCGGTCGTTCTCGACCGCTTCGATCTGGGCGCCAGGGATATCGACCAATACATAGCGGTTGCCCAGCGTACCGGCGCGTTCGTTCAGCCGCTGCAGATTGGTCTGCAGCTGGCCAAGCCGGACCTGCGCCGAGACATTCATCGCCGCATAGCTATATTGGCCCAGGGTGCCGTCGGAAGGCAGGCCATGACGCGCCTGGAAGCGCTTGACCGCCGCATCGACATAGGAATCGAAGGCCTCTGAAAGGCCGGCGCTCTGCGCCAGGTCGCCCGAAACCATCAAGCGCCTGCGCAATGGCACCACATCGGGATCGATGACGCCGAGTTGCAATTTCTTGGTGTCCGGGACCCGCTCCCAGCCGCCCTGCGCGACAATATTCTGATACTGCGCGATAGCCTGCTCGGTGTACGCAACGGTCTGCAGGCTGACGATCGGCAGCGTCGAGGCCACCTTGCCGCCCTCGCTGGCGCGGGCGTCGAACTGGTCGTTCCAGTTGCCGCGGCCCGAGGATTTCAGGATGTCCGCGATCACGTCCTGCGCGCTGGCGCCACCGGCAACCATCGTCGCGGCCAATGCGGAGGCTCCGGAAAGGAAGAAACGGCGACTGGTTCTCATGTACGCTCCAGATAGTCCTGTAACAGTTTTTTCACCGGGCGATCCGCCCGCATGCTAGGCTGGCCCACTCTAAGGGTGGCGCCCTTAACAATTAGCCAACCATGCCCCAATCGCTTCTGTGCGAGAACGCGACCGGGCGCGACGCCTTCACAGAGGCGGTTGGCGGGGAGATGGATTGGCTCGCGCCGCAACATCACCCGCGTTCTCGCTTCCACCGGGAATATGGCGGCAACGTGACCCTGACCGCGATTTGGATCGGCTGGCCCTCACGAAACGCAAAGACCGATGCTTTTCGGCACCGGTCTTTTGGATCGCTCCCCGACCGCGCTTGTGGCGCAGTTGCCCCTTCATGCGACGGACATGCTTACATCCGGTAGGCGATGGTGTCGTTCCAGAAGCGGTCGAGGCGCTGCAGGGCGCGGTTCATTTGCTTGAATTCTTCCGTGTTGATGCCGCCGACCTGCTCGATCGAGCCGACATGGCGCTCGTAGAGGCCGGCGACGACTTCCGCCACCTGACTGCCCTTCGGCGTCAGCGAGACCCGCACCGAACGGCGGTCGATGCGCGAGCGCTGGTGGTTGATGAAGCCGAGATCGACCAGCTTCTTCAGATTGTAGGAGACGTTCGAGCCGAGATAATAGCCGCGCGAGCGCAACTCGCCAGCGGTCAGTTCCGAATTGCCGATATTGAAGAGCAGCAGCGCCTGGATGGCGTTGATATCGGAACGGCCGTTGCGGTCGAATTCGTCCTTGATCACGTCAAGCAGGCGGCGGTGCAGCCGTTCCACCAGCTGCAGCGATTCCATGTACAGCGAACGGATCGCTTCGCGGCGGTCGTCGGATACGTTGGCGGTCTTCGCCGCCGGACGGGAATTGATCATTGTCTTTGCCTCTCGTTTGTCGCCTGGTGATTTTTTGTTTTTCACCTTGATCGCGACACTATCGAATACTCATAAAATTCGACTTAAACGCTAGGGCTAACAAGAGCTTACCGGTAATAGGTTTCGAAAGAGGCTTAACGAAGGGTCACCCGAACAAGGACGATTAACCTAAAGATTTAGCCAATGAATCCGGGCGGTAATTTGCCCGTCCAACCGGACGCGTGGGTTATTCTTGTTGAGCATCGATCCGATGCTCTATTGCCGGCTCCGGCGCTTCTGCACCCAGTTCACCACGCGAAAGACGATGTAGAGCAGCGCCACCGCCGCATGCGAGGCGACGATCAGCGGCCGGTGACCGAAGAGCTCGGGAAAGCCGGCATGCATGACCGTCTCGGTCGCCGCGCAGATGAACCAGATCACCGGCCCCCAGGAGGCCAGCATCCACAGACCGGCGGCAGCGAAGGGAAAGAAGACGGCGAGCGTCACCGCCGCCAACTGCCAATGCACCGGCATCAGGTCGAAGCGCCACAACGATCCGGGATAGAAGCCGATCAGCCGGATCCAGTACAAAATCCCGAACAACAGACAGTAGGCTGAGATGACGCGCTGAAACCAGGCGAAGATGACCTCGGCCGTCGAGGGCTGGAGCACGACGCGTCTCGACGTGACCTCGCTCACAGCGTGAGTTCCCGTTCGCCGAGCGGAGCGAAATAGGCATCGACGTCGGCAGCACCGACGTCGTCGATACCAGCCGGCCGCCATTGCGGCGACGAGCCCTTGTCGATGATGGCGGCGCGGATGCCTTCGTAGAAATCGTGGCCGGCAAGCATGCGGTTGAGGATGCGGAACTCCATCCGCATGCACTCGTCCATCGACAGCGTCAGCCCGGCGCTGATCTCGCGCCAGGCAACATGCAGGCTGGTCGGCGAGCGGGTGCGGATCGTCGCCAGCGTCTTCGCCGCGAACGCGTCTGCGGGTGCGGCGCGCTCCAGGCTGCCGATGATGTCGCTCAGCGACGGCTGCGCGAAATGGCGGGCGATGGCTTCCAGTGTCGGACTGTCCGTTTCGCGCCGGGCCGGGACGGAAAAGCCGCGCAGCGCTGCTTCAGGGTCGCCTGTCGCAACCAGCCGGTCGAGAAAGCCGGCCTGGTCCTGCGCCTTGATCGTGTTCGTCGCCAGGCCCGACCACAAAGCGTCGCCATAGCGGATGCGGATTCCGGTCAGGGCCAGATACATGCCGAAGCTGCCACCGAGGCCCGGCAACAGATGACTGGCGCCGACATCCGGGAAAAAGCCGATGCCGACTTCCGGCATGGCGAACTGGGCGTTCTCGGTCAGCAGCCGATGCGAGCCGTGGAACGAGATGCCGACGCCGCCGCCCATGACGATGCCGTCGATCAGCGCGACATAGGGTTTTTCGAACCGCGCGATGCGGGCGTTCAGCCGGTATTCGTCGGCGAAGAAATCGACCGGCGGCTTTCCCACCCGGCCGGCCTCGTAGATGTGGAGGATGTCGCCGCCGGCCGAAAACGCCCTGCCCTCGGCCTTGACGACGACAACATCGACGCCGTCGTCGCGCTCCCAGGCGCGCAGCGCCTTGTCGAGCGCCTTGACCATGCGATGGGTGACGGCATTGAGCGCCTGCGGCCGCGTCAGCGTGACGACGCCGGCGCTGCCCAGTCGTTCGAAGCGGATCTCGTTGCCGCCGCCAAAATCCATCGCCTAAAGAATCCCTCGCCCAATGCCGCCAGGACTGAAGTGCTAAAGCGTGGCGCATGGCTGCGTCAATGCCAAGCCGCCAATCCTGTCCGGCAACAACGGTCGGGAACTCGTATACCGGTATCCAGCTTGTGCCTGGCACTATCGTGCCGCATTGGTCAGCGGCGGAGGCTCGTGTTAAAAGCCGCCAATCCGGAGTTTTGGCGATGAACAAATTCACCCCAGCAAAGCCTGCCGCCGCGCGCAGCGTCGACGAGATCACCGGCAGTCGCCGTTTGCGCCGCATGCGCAAGGCCGACTGGTCGCGCCGCCTCGTGCAGGAGAACCGGCTCTCCGTCGACGATCTGATCTGGCCGATCTTCGTCGTCGATGGGAACAATATCCGCGAACCGATCGCCGCCATGCCTGGTGTCTTCCGCCTGTCGCTCGACCTTGCCGTCAAGGAGGCCGAGCGCGCGGCAAAGCTCGGCATTCCGGCGATCGCCACCTTCCCCAATGTCGAGCTCGGCCTGCGCGACCAGACCGGCTCGCACATCCTCGATCCGGAAAACGTCATCAACCGCGCCACGCGCGCCATCAAGCGCGCAGTGCCCGAGATCGGCATCATCACCGATGCGGCGCTCGATCCCTTCACCTCGCACGGCCACGACGGCATCTTGCGTGACGGCATCATCGTCAACGACCAGACCGTGGAGCAGGTGACGGCGGCTGCCGTCATCCAGGCTTCTGCCGGCGCCGATATCATTGCCCCTTCCGACATGATGGACGGCCGCATCGGCGCCATCCGCGATGCGCTCGACGCCAATGGTTTTCAGGATGTGGCGATCATGTCCTACGCGACGAAATTCGCCTCCGCCTTCTACGGACCCTATCGCGAGGCGGTCGGCACCGCCGGCCTGCTCAAGGGCGATAAGAAGACCTACTATCTCGACCATGCCAATTCCGACGAGGCCGTGCGCGAGGCCGAGCAGGACCTCGCCGAGGGCGCCGACATGCTGATGGTCAAGCCTGGCCTGCCCTATCTCGACATCATCCGCAGGCTGAAGGACGAATTCCGCATGCCGACCTTCGCCTATCAGGTGTCGGGCGAATATTCGATGATCAAGGCGGCCGCCGCCAATGGCTGGATTGACGGCGACAAGGCGATGCTGGAATCGCTGCTCGCCTTCAAGCGCGCCGGCTGCGACGGCATTCTCACCTATTTTGCGCCTGAAGTGGCGGCGATGCTGAAGGGGTAAGCATCGTTTTGGGATTCTGCTGCAATCCGCTAGAATGGACCCATGAGCAGGAACCGAGGTCATCGAACGGTTGCAGAGAAACGCAGATGCCATCAAAGGCATGGGCGCGACTTCGCTGTATCTGTTCGGGTCGGCAGCGCGGGACGATGCCCAGCCGGACAGCGATCTTGATCTGTTCATCGACTATGACCCGGCGCGGCGCTTTTCTCTGATCGACCTGGTCGGGATCAAGCAATTTCTGGAAGAGAAGATGTCAACGGAAATCGACATCACCACGCCTGACAGCCTTCATCCCATGTTGTAGGCCGAGATCGAACGATCGGCCGTGCGGGTATTCTGATGGCCGTCCGCCGGATCGAGCCTATCCTGGCCGAGATCATGGCGGCTTTGGATGGCATCAGCACTGCCACCACCGGCAAGACTCTGGACGACTTTCGTGACGACTGGCTGCTTCGTCATGGCGTGGAGCGCGGCATCGAGATTATCTCCGAAGCCACCCGGCACATCCCGGACGATTTGCTCGCTCTTGCTCCAGAAATTCCCTGGAAACAGATTCGTGGAATTGGCAACGTTTTGCGTCACGAATACCACAAGACTTCCGACGCCATCGTCTGAACCGTAGTGACAGACAGTCTGTCGCCGCTCCGCCTAGCTGTCGAGCGCATACTCGAGGCGTCGCGGCGCAAGTAGCTGCTGCAACTACCGCTTCTTTGCGAGCCAAACGAGCCGCTTTCTGCTCGGCAGCGAAATACCGCTTGCAAAACGCAATCGGTCTAGATAGAAGCAACTGCTTGCATTTCACAACTGGATTAGAGGGAGGTCCTCATGTCAAAGCTTCGCGTCAACGCTTTCACCGTATCTATCGACGGCTTCGGCGCCGGTCCCGACCAGGACCTGAAAGAGCCGCTGGGCGTCGGCGGGGAAGCCCTGCACACATGGATGTTCGGCACCCGAACCTTCCGCAACATGTCCGGCGAAGATGGCGGGACCACGGATACCGACGACGCGTTCGTAACGCGCAGCTTCGAAAACACCGGCGCATGGATCATGGGCCGCAACATGTTCGGACCGATCCGCGGCGCTTGGCCCGATGACACCTGGAAGGGCTGGTGGGGAGACAATCCGCCCTACCATGTGCCGGTCTTCGTGCTCACCCACCATCCGCGGGATCCTATCGTCATGGAGGGCGGCACGACCTTCCATTTCGTGACCGACGGCATTCACTCGGCGCTGGAAAAGGCGAAAGCCGCGGCTGACGGCAAGGATGTCCGGCTCGGCGGCGGCGTCGCCACGATCCGGCAATATCTGAGGGAAAAGCTCATCGACGACATGCATCTGGCGATATCGCCGATGCTGCTCGGCTCAGGCGAGAACCTTTTTGCCGGCATCGACATGGTCAAGCTCGGCTACCGCTGCAGCGAGCAGGTGGGCACGCCGAATGCCATGCATGTCACCATCGAGCGCGATTAGGGAGTTTCGTCTGCCCTGTTGGCGAAAGCCTCGGTGCAGGCCCCTTTCTCCCCGTCACTATACGGGGAGAAATGCCCGGCAGGGCAATGAGGGGCGGCGCAATCGATGAAAGGTTAAGCTGCCGGACAACACGCCCTCTCGCAATATGCATCAGAATAATTTTTGTCCCCACGCAGTGACATTGGGGGGCAAATTGTCGAGGTTGGCGCAGCCCCTCATCCGGCTGCCGGCACCTTTTCCCCGTATAGTGACGGGGAGAAGGGGAGACATGAATCAATACTTCTCCGGAACATACAGCTCGCGCGGCAGCACCTGGCGCTCGTATTCTGGATTGAAGACGCGGTCGGGCAGCGTGATCTCTTCATGCGGCACTTCCTCGTAAGGCATCTGCTTGAGGAGATGATCGATGCAGTTCAGCCGCGCCCGCTTCTTGTCGTTGCCCTCGACGATGAACCAGGGGGCTTCGGGAATGTTGGTGCGGGCGAAGGTCTCTTCCTTGGCCTTGGTGTACTGTTCCCAGCGCACGCGCGACTGCAGGTCCATCGGCGACAGCTTCCACTGCTTCATCGGATCATGGATGCGCATCTGGAAGCGCATCTGCTGCTCCTCGTCGGTGATGGAGAACCAGTATTTGACCAGGGTGATGCCGGAGCGGACCAGCATGCGCTCGAACTCCGGCACGTCGCGAAAAAACTCCTCGACCTGGTCCGGCTCGGCGAAGCCCATCACACGTTCGACGCCGGAGCGGTTATACCCAGGAGCGGTCGAACAGCACGATCTCGCCGCCTGCCGGCAGATGCGGCACGTAGCGCTGAAAATACCATTGCGATTTCTCGCGCTCGGTCGGCGCCGGAAGTGCGACGACGCGGCAGATGCGCGGATTGAGCCGCTGGGTGATGCGCTTGATGACGCCCCCCTTGCCGGCCGAATCGCGGCCCTCGAAAACCACCACCAGCTTCTTCCTGGTGTAAGCCACCCAGGACTGCAGCTTGATCAATTCGGATTGCAGCGTGATCAGGTCGCGAAAATATTGCAGGCGATCCATCGAGGGCGGATGCGCGTTCTTGTAGATCTTGGCGATTTCCAGCGACAGCGCCGGTTCCGACATCTCCAGCTCGTAGTCCTCGTCGAGCGTGTCGGCGAGTTCCGCTTCCAGCCAATCCCTGGCGGGAGAATTCTGTTTTGCTTCGGTCATTTATGCTGCTCCGCGTGCACGCCCGCGTCGGCCTCGGCCTGCCGGCCGAGATCGGACACCTTGAGCCGACTTGCATATAGGCCGGCAATGACGGTTTTATTGCAGCCGGCCCGCACGCCGGTCGCCCAACTCCGCGAGATGTGATCGATCAGCCTGCCTGGCACGCACGACAAGCGGCTCGAATTGTCCTACAAATGCCAGGTTTCCCCGAGCAACCTTCAAAGCACCCTTTTCAACGCAATCGCGAGGATCTGACATGGAATACCGCACACTCGGCCGTTCCGGGCTGAAGGTTTCGACGCTGACCATGGGCACCATGACTTTTGGCGGCGCTGGCGCATTTTCGGCGGTCGGCAAGACCGATCTCGACGAGGCACGCCGGATGATCGACCTCTGCATCGATGCCGGCATCAATCTCATCGACACCGCCAATGTCTATTCGAACGGGCTTTCGGAAGAGATCATCGGCGAAGCGCTCGGCGGCAAACGCAAGGGCGATGTGCTGATCGCCTCCAAGGCGCGCATGCGGATCGGCGGCGGTCCCAACGATGAGGGCCTGTCGCGCTATCATCTGATCCGCGAGTGCGAGAAGAGCCTGAAGCGCCTCAGGACCGACGTCATCGACATCTATTTCCTGCACGAATGGGACGGCACGACGCCGCTCGAAGAGACCATCGCCGCGCTCGACACGCTCGTCAGCCAGGGCAAGATCCGCTATGTCGGCTGCTCCAACTATTCCGGCTGGCAAGTGATGAAGGCGCTGGGGATCAGCGACCGCCAGCACCAGCCGCGCTTCGTCACCCAGCAGATCCACTACACGCTGGAAGCGCGCGAAGCCGAATATGAACTGCTGCCGATCTCGGTCGACCAGGGGCTTGGCGTGCTGGTATGGAGCCCGCTCGCCGGTGGACTGCTGTCCGGCAAATACCACCGCGACCAGGCCACCGCCCGCCAGATCAGCGGCTGGACCGAACCGCCGATCCGCGACGAGGACCGGCTGTGGCGGATCGTCGACGTGCTTGCCCATATCGGCGAGAACCATGGCGTTTCGGCGGCGCAGGTGGCGCTTGCCTGGCTGCTCGGCCGGCCCGCGGTCAGTTCGCTGGTGATCGGCGGACGGACCGAAGCGCAGTTCAAGGACAATATCGCCGCAGCCAGCCTGGTGCTGACCAGCGATGAGCGCGCACGCCTCGACGCTGTGAGCCGCCCGCCCGTTCTCTACCCCTATTGGCACCAGCAATTCACGGCAAAAGACCGGTTTGGTCCGGCCGATCTGGTTCTTGACCGGGAGGACATCTGACAACGATCCGGATCAGGGTCGAAATCGCCGCGGGCTTATCCTGAAATAAAACGCCAGACCTCGGGATCAGGCTCAATCTGGCCGCTGAGCACGAAATATTTGTAGAGCACGAGCAAGCAGATCGCCTGCTCGGCCCGCTCGTCGGCGAACTTGCGGCAATAAGCGTTGGCGGCGGCAACGATGCGTTCGGCCTCAGTCGGATGCCGTTCGAGATATTGCACCCGCTCGGCAAGATCCGTGAAATCGGGTTCGAGCGGCACATAGTGAACACCAGCCACGAGTTCGCTTTCGGCGAACCATGTCTCATATGTCGACGGTGGCATCAGGCACAGCGAATTCGAACTCATGACCCATTTCAAGTTGGTCGCCACATCGTTGCCTTCGAGCGAAATGATGTAGCGACAGCGCCGCTGCTGGTCGATGCTCAGATAAGGCTTGCGATATTCCGGCGCTGCCGTCGGTTTGGGCGTTCCGACATCGCAAAAGGGCAGATCGCGCGCAACCTCCAGAAGCAAGGTCCTTATCGGGTTGTTGAGCTCGCCGCGCCACACCGCAACCGGAAGCTTGTCCGCGAAGGCTACATCGTCGGCGGGCATGTGGAAGTGGCGGAACTTGTTGAGCTTGAACAGCACCCCGTTGCTGTTGTCGCCGGCGATCGGCCGATCCTTGACGATCGACGGCATCGCAGGCACGTCGACGACGTCGCCGAATTCGAGATCGATGCGCAAGTCGGGATCGAAGTAGCGGGTAAATTCCTTCAGATCGTAGTAATACATGCTCCGGCCTCTCGGTAGCCGGCTGACCGGCACGGCCCCGCCGCTCGGCGCGAAAGCGTCCTGCAATCTGCTATAGCAGTTGAGACGCGCGCGGACCGATCCGTCCGAAAGCCTGGCCTGATCGAGCAACCCGGCGAGCCTGCGGCGGAACAGCGCCTGCGGTGCGATATCGCGCACGGCATTGCGCGCATAGTAGAATAGCTTCTGTGCGTTTCTTTGAAGGGTGGCCATCGGTCACTTGGTGAAAAATCGGCTTGTGATTTGCCCCCCGGTCCCTCCTACACCATTGTGCCGGCTATCTTGCAAGCCACAAAACCGTGTTCAGCCGGCCTGCCTGGCTGTCCATGGAGCCGATCGCTCTTTGCGGTGTTGTGTTTGTAGCCCAATGCTCCTAGGCAGGGCTAAGAACCTTTGGGATTGTGAAAGGAAGAGATATGGCGCGAGCACCGAATTACGGCCAGGAACGCAAGGAACGCGACCGGCAGAAGGCTGCCAAGAAGGCGGAAAAGCAAGCGGCCAAGGTTGCAGCCAAGGAACGTTCGAAGCCGGAAGACGAGACCACGTCCGAGACCGAAACGGAAACCGCAGAGTAAACTGCAGGGCAATCGCTTCATAGTGACGGCGAGAAGGGAACTGGCCGCAACTTTGGCGCGCTTTCTGCAACGCCGGAGATTGGCGAAACCCTTGGTGCAGGCCGCTTTCTCCCGTCCGGTGGGAAATGCCCGGTCCACCCTCCGCAGCTGCAGCGCAGCTGCTGCGGAGGACGGGCAGGGCAAGAGGGGCAGCGCAAGCTGAAGCGATTGCCCCTTAGTAAAAGCGCACCCGGCCCGCGAGGCGGATCAGATCAGATTTCGCTGCGTCTTCAGACCGGCGCCTTGTCGCTGACGAAAACGTTCACTTCGCGGGCGGCGGCGATGAAGGCACGCCTTGCGATCATTGCCGGTTTGTCGCCGGCCAGCGCATCATGGCAGGCCTGCAGCGCTTCGCGATGCTTTGGACTGCGCTTGCCGGGCCAGTTGTTGAGGAGGTAGTCGGAAGCCTCGCGGGCCGTGCGCAAGAGCTGAGTGGTTCCCGCCGCGCCCTTGACGGTCACGGGTGTTTCAAATCGGTTGTTTTCCATCGCCGCTCTTACGCCATCGCCGCTCGCGAAGCGAGTGCGAAAGTGGTTGCCACCGCAATCACCCCGCGACGCTGGCTAGTCCCCTGGCAGGCAGGCTGCGCCAGTTCTTGTGCAATGATGCCGTCGAGAGACTGCCGGACAGGACAGACATGCCGCAAGACCCTGCCACCCAAGGCGCCCACAATATCCATTGGCGCCGCAATCTCGCCGTGTGCTTTGCCGGCTCGTTCAGCACGCTTGTCGCCATGACGCTGCTGTTGCCCTTCCTGCCGCTTTACGTCGAGCAGCTGGGCGCCGAGGGCCACGCGGCTGTTGTGCAGTGGTCCGGCATCGCCTATGGCGCGACCTTCTTCGCCGCCGCGCTGGTCGCGCCGCTGTGGGGACGGCTTGGCGACCGCTACGGCCGCAAGCTGATGCTGGTGCGCGCCAGTTTCGGCATGGCCGTCTGCATGTCGCTGACCGGCATGGTGGAGACCGTCTGGCAATTGGTGCTGCTACGCCTGCTGATCGGTTTCGCCGGTGGCTATTCCTCGGGCTCGACCATTCTCGTCGCCATGCAGACGCCGAAGGAGCGGTCGGGCTGGGCGCTCGGCGTGCTGTCGGCCGGCATCACCGGCGGCGCCCTCGTCGGTCCCCTGCTCGGCGGCGCGCTGCCGCCCTTGATCGGCATCCGCGCCACCTTCCTGGTCGCCGGCGGCATGATTTTCCTGGCGTTCCTGGCAACGACCTTTCTCATCAAGGAGAACCCTCGCCCGGAAACCGACAAATCGGCATCGACCGAGAAGCCGAAAGGCGGCTGGTCGCAAGTCCCGGACAAGCGCCCGATCGTCGCCATGCTGGTGACCGGCACGCTGCTGAGTTTCGCCACCATGTCGATCGAGCCGATCATCGCTGTCTATGTGCAACAGATCATCGAGGACCAAAGCCGGGTCACGCTGATGTCCGGCGTGGTCATGTCGGCGGCGGCACTTGGCGCCATCCTGTCGGCCTCGCGTCTCGGCAGGCTCGCCGACCGCGTTGGCCACTGGAACGTCATCATCGCGGCGCTTGCCGTTTCGGCGCTGCTGCTGATCCCGCAGGCTTTCGTCACCCAGGGCTGGCAGCTCGTCGGCCTGCGTTTTCTGATGGGACTGGCGCTTGGCGGCCTCTTGCCCTGCATCACCAGTGTCATCCGCCATAATGTTCCGGACGGCGTCGGCGGCAATGTGCTCGGTCTGTCGATCTCGGCGCAGTATGTCGGACAGGTTGCCGGCCCGCTGCTCGGCGGCTTCGTCGGCGGTCATTTCGGCATGCGCACGGTGTTTCTCGGCACATCCGTGCTGATGGCGGGCGGAGCGGCGTATAACTGGCTGGTCCAGTCGCGCCGCGCACGCGACATGCTGGTGCAGGCGGGCAAATCCTGACACCGTTTGCGGGCCACTTCACGGAGTCCAAGCCATGAGCACAGCCGACCACCCAGCAAGCGGCATCGGCCGCATCCTTGTTTTCGCCGGCGGCCTGTGCGGCGCGGCCGGTGTGGCGCTTTCTGCCGCGGCGGCACATCTGGGCGGCGCTTTCGTCGGCACGGTCGCGACCTTCCTGCTCATGCATGCACCGGTCTTCCTTGCCGTCGGCCTCGTTGGCGCAAACCGGATCATGCGAACCGCAAGCCTTATTCTTCTCGTCGGGCTTGTCTTGTTCTGCGGCGATCTCCTTGCCCGCGACTTCCTCGGCTCGCGGCTTTTTTCGATGTCGGCGCCGATCGGCGGCACCTTGCTCATCGCCGGCTGGCTGGCCGTTGCGGCCTCGGCGCTGAGGCGCCCGCGCTCCTGAGGCGGCCGGATTCGGCTTCCGCCAAACGACGGTCAGTCAGACGATGGCCACTCTTGCCGGCGCTCGGGCCGGACCGGCAGGTCGCGATTGCGTGCCGCCCGCTTGGCCAGGCGCCGCCGCTCCGGCCTGTCGATGGCCGGCGAGATGCCCCAATAGTTGCGATAGATCTCTTCGAACAGATGGTTGATCGGGTGCATGGCTTGGTTTCCTCTTCGACTTGAGGTTTGAATCGATCCAATCGACAGGCATGAAAAAAGCGCTGCCGATCAGCTCCGCTTGCGCTCCACGAGAAATTGCAGATCGCGGATCCAGCCGGCGCTGCCTCGACGCGTCCGGGTCTCCGGCTTCGAAATTATGCTCCAGTCGTTGCGATAGATGTCTTCGAACAGATAATTGACGGGGTGCATGGCTCGCTCCTTGCTGAATCGATCCAATGACGATACTCAATTGGATCGATTCAAAAGTAGACTTGGACCGCGCTGATGTCAAGCAAAATTTGAATCGATCCAACAAAGGTGCTAGATAGCAGGCTGGAGCAGAAAAATGGCATCATCCAGCGAAAGCAATACTAGACCCATCCGGCTGGCCGACATCGCCAAGGCCGCCGGGGTTTCGCACGGCACCGCCTCCAACGTGTTCAGCCGTCCCGAGATCGTGCGCGAGGAAGTCCGCGAACGGGTCAAGGCGGCGGCCGAGGCGATGGGCTATGCCGGTCCCGACCCGAAGGGTCGGCTGCTGCGCGCCGGCAAGGTCAACGCGATCGGCGTCGCCACGACCGAGCCGCTGTCCTATTTCTTCGACGATCCCTTTGCCCGCGCGATGATGGCCGGCATTTCCGAGGCCTGTGACGCCACCGGCGCGGGAATAGCGCTGGTATCGGCCGGCAACCAGGAAAAACTTGCCTGGAACATCCAGAGCGCGCTCGTCGACGGCTTCATCCTGTTCTGCATCGAGGGCGGTTCACGGCTTGTCGAACTGACGCGCGAACGCAAACTCCCCTTTGTCGCGCTTGAGCTCGGCTTCGACGACGACACCGTTTCGGCAATCGGCGTCGACAATGTCGCCGGCGCCCGCCTGGCGGCGCAGCATCTCGCCGAGCTTGGCCATCGGCGCTTTGCCGTGCTGGCGCTGCCCTTCGCCGACGGCAGCACCGGCCTTGTCTCGCCGGAGAAGGTCCGGACGGCCCTTTACACCGGCACGCGCGATCGCCTCGTCGGCTATTTCGAGGCGTTTTCCCGGTATGGCGTCGATACCGCCGGGATACCGGTATACGAGACCGAAAACGACGAAGCCAGCACAAGGGCCGGCCTCGAAACGATCTTCGCCTCGGCAGCGCAGCCGACCGCCATCCTGGCGATGTCGGACCGGATCGCCATGGTCGCGATCGAATGGTTGGCCGCGCGTGGCATTGCGGTTCCCGGCGACGTCTCCGTCGTCGGCTTCGACGGCGTGCCTGACGCCGCACTTTGCGATCCTCCGCTGACCACGGTCGCGCAGCCAATCGCCGAGATCGGCCGCCGGGCGGCGCGAACGATCCTCGATTTCGACGGCACGGTGCGGCGCGAGACGCTTGGCGTCGAGCTTGTCGTCAGGGCATCTTCGGGACCGCCGCCCAAGGCAGCCTGAGCCTGGCGTCTACCTATTAACGCCTGCCGCCATGGTCCCCACGCCGAAGGATGCATGGATCGGCGGCGCCTGGCTGCGGACCGGCTTGCTGTTGCCGCCAATAGAAGACAGCCATTCGAGATAATAGGCGAGCGCGAACTGCACGGCGATGCCGGCGGCGATCAGCAGGCTGTCATAGGCAAATCCGCCCGGGTTGATCAGTTTCATCACCTGCGCCGCCATGGCAATCACCGTGCCGGTGATGAAAACCGGCAGCGATCGCTTGCCCAATATGGCGAGCGGATGGTCGCGGCTGGTGCGGAACAGGTTGGAGACAGAAGGAAACGCCACAATCAGATAGCTCACCGCCAGGATGTGCAGCAGCCTCGGCAGCGACAGGAAGGTCTTGTCGAAGCCGGTCAGCACCACCGGCAGGTTCAGCCACGACACGTGCCCCCATAGCGGGCTGTGCACCCAGACCAACGCCGTCGCGACATAGGCCGCCGACGCGCCGACCAGCCAGCGATTGACCGGAATGACGCCGCCGCGCCGGATGTGCAGCATGCTCGCCAGGCCGATGTTGAAGAGGAACTGCCACGACAGCGGATTGAGGAACCAGAAGCCCGGCTCCGGATAATTTGGCGGGGCGATCTGGTAGATCCCGGCAACCAGCCACAGAGTTCCGGACAGGGCGAGCGCCGTGAAAGGCCGGTAGCTGATGAACAGCAGGAAGGTTGGCGCCATCAGCAGCAGCACCGCATAGACCGGCAGGATATTGTTGTAGCCAAGCTGATGGCCAAGCGTGACGATGCCGATCAGCACATGTTGCGGGTCCCAGATCAACGGCTCGATGTTGATCAGCGTCAGCATGTCCGGCCGCTTCGCGAACATCGCCGCCGCGCAGAAGATGGCCAGCACCGCCATCGTCGTGACGATGTGGGCAACATAGAGCACTCCGGCGCGGCGCCACAATTTCAGTGTCGCCAGGAGCCGGTCTCCGGACTGGAATTTTGAGCCGTAGGCGAGCGCGACGGACATCCCGGAGATCAGCACGAAGGCCTCGGCGGCATCCGAAAAGCCGAAATTCTTGTAGGTCAGAGTCTCGAAAACCGTGCCCGGGACATGGTCGACGAATATGATCAGCAGAGCGAGAGCGCGGAACACATCGATGCGCGTATCGCGATCCGGGATACGCGGCCCGCGATCCGGGATACGCGGCCCGCGATCCGGTGAAATTGGCATGGTCATCGATAAAAGGCCTCAAAGCTGGTTGTTCATGCCGCGATCGATGCGACCGCCGGACGCACCGCTTCGATTCCTCCCGCAGGAGCATATCGGCAAACAAACGGACTGAAATGCGCCCGGTTCAATCAACTTTGAAGGAGCTCGAAAATATTCCGTTTTGAAGCCGGCAAATGAATAAAAACCACACGAAATCAATAGGATGCAATATGGCCGAAAAACCTCCGGAAGACGGCTTTTTGCGGCGCGACCTGCCGTTTTTCTACCGCCTTTACCGGCCCGTGGATGCGAGCGGCGAATGCCTTTTCCTGCTGCACGGGTCCGGCGTCGACGAGACGACGCTGGTGGCGCTGGCGCGGCAAATCGCACCGCGCGCCGTGCTGGTGGCGGTGCGCGGCCGTATCGCCCAGGAGGACGGTTTCCGCTGGTTCGCGCGGATCACGCCGACGCGCTTCGAACAGGAGAGCATCCGCACCGAGGCGGACGCTTTCGCCGGCTTCATCACCGCGGCCGCGAAGCGCCACGGTCTCGATCTCGCCCGGACGAGTTTCCTCGGCTATTCAAACGGCGCCAATCTGGTTTCGAGCGTGATGCTGCTGCATTCCGGCCGCATCGAACGGGCAGCGTTGCTGCGCCCGATGCCGGTGCTCGACGACGTGCCCCCGGCCGATCTGTCCAAAGCGCGCGTGCTGATCATCGCCGGCGCAGATGACCTGACCTACGCGCCCTTCGCCCCGGCGTTGGTCGCATTGCTCGAATCGCATGGCGCCGCGGTCGAGGCCCACACCATCGCCTCCGGCCATGAAATCGGCGACCGGGATGCTGAAATCGTCAGGCAGTGGCTGGCGGGCCCGGCAGCCGCCATCGCGCTGGCGAATTGATGAGCCCGTCGCCCTATCCCCGCCCCATCCGGTTCCAGGCATCCAGCCCGGCGATCTTGTAGGCTTCGGCCAGCGTCGGATAGTTGAAGGTGTTGTTTACGAAAAAATCGACGGTGCCACCGAGATTGATCACCGCCTGGCCGATGTGGATCAGTTCGGTTGCGCCCTCGCCGACGATATGCGCGCCGAGCAGCCGGCGCGTTTCGATCGAGAACAGAAGCTTCAGGAAGCCGGTGTTGACGCCCATAATATGGCCGCGCGACGTTTCGCGGAAGCGCGCCACGCCGACCTCATAGGCGCCGCCGCCCTCGCGCACCTGCTCCTCGGACTGGCCGACGGTCGAGATTTCCGGCACGGCGTAGATGCCGTAGGGAAAGGTTTCCGGCGGCGGTGGCAACGGCACGCCGAAGGCATGGCAGGCGGCCACCCTGCCCTGCTCCATCGAGGTCGAGGCGAGGCTCGGAAAGCCGATGACGTCACCGGCGGCATAGATGTTCGGCGCACTGGTCCGGAAGCTCTGCGGGTCGACCTTGATGCGGCCCCGGGAGTCGGCCTCGATGCCGACCACATCGAGGCCGAGCGCGCCGACATTGCCGGTGCGCCCCGCCGCATAAAGCACCATCTCCGAGCGTATGCTGCGGCCTTCGGCAAGCGTCACCTCGGCATAGTCTGGTTTCGAGGCGATCTCCTTGATCGCACTGCCGAGCCGGATCGTCATGCCGCGGTCGCGCATCTGATGGATGAAATCGTCGACGATCTCACGGTCGACGAAATCGAGGATGCTGTCGCGCGGCTCGACCAGCGTCACCGGCACGTCGAGCGCCGAAAAGATCGTCGCGTATTCGACGCCGATGACGCCGGCGCCGATCACCGTCAGCGTCCGCGGCAGGCGCTCGAGTTCCAGCATTTCGTCGCTGTCGAAGACACGGATCTTGTCGAAGGGCACGTCGCGCGGCCGGTGCGGGCGGGTGCCGACCGCGATCAGCGCATGCGCAAAACCGACCTCGCTGTAGTCGCCGGTATCCGTCGTCAGGCTGGCTCTGTTGGGACCGAGAAACTTGACTGTGGCGCGCGCGCTTTTGACCGTGTTGCGCATGAACTGGTGCTGCAGCACCTCGACCTCGTGATCGAGCGTTTTGTGCAGGCGTTCGATCAGATCACCGACCGATATATCCTGCTTGACCCGGTAGCCGCGCCCGTAGAAGCCGCGCTCGCGCCAGCCCGAGAGGTTGAGCACGGTTTCCCGCAAGGTCTTCGACGGAATGGTGCCGGTATGCACGGACACGCCGCCAAGGCGCCGGCCCCTGTCGGCCACCAGCACGGATTTGCCGAGCTTGGCCGACTGCACCGCGGCGCGGCGCCCTGAGGGCCCGCTGCCGATGACCAGCATGTCGTAGTCCATATTGGCCCTGTCCCTCGCCCCTTGGGCGCATTTTGCCGTATTTGTTGCGCTGCAGCAAACTAACGTCATCCGTGCTGCAAATTCAACCGATCCAGTCTACATTCGGCGTTGCCTCCGGTAGCAGGGCCGAAAAAAGGCTCGATCTTGATTCCGCCGCAGGACTTCACCATTTCAACACCAGGCGGCCCGCACCCTATGCCGGGCCTGATTGCGAGGAAATGACATGAACGCGCGCGTTCTCGACGGCGAAATCAGCAGGCTCGATGATGTCAGGGCCTATGATGGCGTGCGCACGCGGCGTGTCCTCGCCTTCATCATCGATTATTGCATCGTCGCGCTGCTCACCATTCCGTTCGCGATCCTGGTGTTCTTCCTCGGGATTTTGACGCTTGGCCTTGGCTGGATGCTGTTTTCCATCCTCGTGCCGGCCGTCGCCATCCTTTACATCTGGAACACGCTCGGCAGCGCCGACCAGGCCACGACGGGCATGAAGATGATGGGGATCCGGCTCGACCGTCTGGACGGCACCCGCATCGACGGGCTGACGGCGGTGGTGCATTCGGTTCTGTTCTGGGCCGGCAACGTCATCCTGACGCCGCTGGTCCTTCTGGTGTCGCTGTTTGCCGACCGCAAGCGCACGCTGCACGACCTGCTGCTCGGCACGGTGGTCAGCCGCAGTGACCGCTGAAACAGCTTTTCACCAGCCCCAGCGAGCATTTATGTGCAAAGTGAAGGCGTCCGGTAGCCACGCTTTCACAATCCTGTTGAATTTTTCGCCGTGCGCGCCAAAGGTATGATGATTCGCAGGAGTGTTTCCAAGGGTCGATGACGCAGCATCCAACCCAGTCGCCGCAGTTCTTCCTGACCGCGCCGTCGCCATGCCCGTATCTTGAGGGCCAGTTCGAGCGCAAGGTGTTCACGCATCTGGTCGGCGACAAGGCATCGGAGATGAACGACCTGTTGACGCAAGGCGGCTTCCGGCGATCGCAGAACATCGCTTACCGGCCGGCCTGCGAGACCTGCCGCGCCTGCGTTTCGGTGCGCATCCTGGCGCAGGAATTCACTGCCAGCCGCAATATGAAGCGGGTGATACAGCACAATTCAGACCTCATCGGCGCGATGCACGACGCGCAACCGTCGACCGAGCAGTATTCGCTTTTCCGCAGCTATCTCGATGCCCGCCATCGCCGCGGCGGCATGTCCGACATGACGGTGCTCGACTACGCCATGATGGTCGAGGACACGCATGTCGACACCAAGGTCATCGAATACCGGCGCCGCGGCCCCGACAGCTTTATTACCGGCAAGGGCCAGGGCGAGCTGATGGCAGTCGCCCTCACCGACAAGATGGCCGATGGCCTGTCGATGGTCTATTCCTACTTCAACCCGGACTTCGAGGACCGCTCGCTCGGCACCTTCATGATCCTCGACCACATCGCTCGCGCCAGGGCGATGGGCTTGCCCCATGTCTATCTTGGCTACTGGGTCAACGGCTCGCGCAAGATGAACTATAAGATGCGCTTCATGCCGCAGGAGCATCTCGGCCCGAAAGGCTGGGAACGCTACGACCACGAAGCGGTTTCGCGCTGATCCGCTCTTTCGCCAACCATCCTTAAACTGCTTCAAGGGAGGATGCTTCTGGTTTTCGGCTGCGTGGCTGAAACGCCAGACGCTGGGCCAATTTTGCGCCTGCCTCCAAATTCATTGCGGGAACTGCCATGTCGTCCCACAACGATCATCAAAAAGGCCTTCTCATCACCGCCATCGGCGGGCTGACGCTGACCATCGACATTCCATTGATCCGGCTCGCCGACGGCGGCGCATGGACGATCCTCCTGCTGCGCACCGGCACCACCCTGGTCGCGGCGCTGATCATCTGGGCCGTGTGGCGCTCGCTGAGCCGTAACGCGCCGCAGCTCATCCCCGGCTGGTCAGGGCTCGTCGTCGCCCTGTGCTACGGCCTGACCTCGGTTACCTTCGTCATCAGTATCTATCACACCACGACCGCCAATCTGGTCTTCATCCTGGCCTTCAACGCCGTGTTCGCGGCGCTGCTGTCCTGGCTGTTCCTGAAGGAGCAGCCGCGACTGGTCACCGTGATGGCGATGCTGGTCATGATCGTCGGCGTCGCGATCATCGTCGGCGATTCGATCGGCACCGGCCACCTGTTCGGTGATCTCATGGCGTTGTGCTCGGCTTTCTTCATTGCGCTGGCCATCACCATCTCGCGCGCCAGCGGCAAGGACATGGGGTTCACTTCGCTGATCGGCGTGATCCTGCCCCTGGCCGTCGCGGTGTTCATGGTTTCGGGCGAAGGGTTCCAGGTGAACGCGCCGTGGTGGATCATCTTCAACGGCGCCGTCATCATGCCGATCTCGTTCTTCTGCCTCGCCAACGGACCGAAATATATTTCGGGACCGGAAGTGGCGATGTTCTATCTGCTCGAAACCGTGCTGGCGCCGGTCTGGATGTGGATGATCTTTGCCGAGATGCCGTCGCGCAACAGCCTGATCGGCGGTGCGATCCTGATCGTCACGCTGGTCGCCCATTCGCTATGGCAGCTGCGTGAGGGGCGAAAACGCCGCGCCACCCTTGCCGTCCGTCACCCGGCCTGAGACTTCTTCTCGGCAACGATTTCGATTTGCGGCGGCGCCCCTTCGAGTTCCGCCGGCGCTGCGGGGGCAAGCTCGTCGGCCAATTCCACCTCGCGCAGCCATTCGCGCCAGATCGCGACCAGCAACGCCATCAGCACCGGACCGATGAACAGGCCAAGAAAGCCCATCGTCTTGACGCCGCCGACCAGGCCGAAAAAGGTCGGCAGGAACGGCAGCTTTATCGGGCCACCGACCAGCTTCGGCCGCAATGTCTTGTCGACGATGAACAGTTCGACGCTTCCCCAGATGAACAGCGCCAAACCGGCCATCGGCGAGCCGCTGGCGGCGAGATAGATCGAAACAAGCGTGAAGGACAGCGGTGCGCCGCCGGGGATCAGCGCCATGATGCCGGTCAGGGCGCCGAGCGTCACCGGCGACGGCACGCCGGCCAGCCAGTAGGCCACGCCCAGCACCACCCCCTCGCCGATGGCGATAATGGTCATGCCGGTCACCGTCGAGGAAATCGTCGCCGGCACGACGCGTGAAATCCGCTCCCACCTGGTCGGCAGGATGCGTTCGCCGAGACGGTCGACCTGCCCGGCGAAATGCTCGCCGTCGCGATAGGCAAAGAACAGCGCGATCATCATGAACAGCAGCGCCAGCAGAAGGCCGAAGGCGCTGCCGCCGGCGGCCAGCACGCCGCGGTAGATGCTGCCGATGTTGGCGCCGCTGATCAGCTGGATCAGCTCGCCGATGCCGCCGGGATGGCCGAGATTGCGCGTCCACTGCTCGTTCAGCCAGTCGCCGACCACCGGCAGCGTGGCGATCCAGTGCGGCGTCACCGCACCATGGCGGTTGGTCTCGATCGCCCAGCCAACCCATTCGCGGACTTCGTTGCTGGCGTAGGCGCCGGCGAGCGCGATCGGCACCACCAGGAAGGCGAGGATGAACAGGATCGCCAATGTCGCGGCGACCGTGCGGTTGCCGCCGACGGCAGCAAGCAACCGCCGATAGAGCGGCCAGCTGGCAAAGGCGATGACCAGAGCAGCCAGCACCGGGACCAGGAAACCATGAAAGAAATAGACCCCGGCGGCAACGATCAGCACCAGCAGCCACCGCGCCGCCGACAGCGGCGGAATCACGGCGGATCTGACCGGCGTCGACAGGCCGAACAGGCGTTGCTGCCCTTCCGGTTTCCGAACCCTGGCTTCTTTCAAATGCCCATTTCTCCCAAACGCGTGTGTCCGCGCCTAATGTAGCGATGCTTATGCACCGACATAGTGCAGCAATCGTGACGACATTCCAAATGTTTGGATGGAGCTGCTAATCTCCCCCCTTGAGGGGGAGATGGCCGGCAGGCCAGAGGGGGTCGGAACGTTCAGACGCGCCCCTAACAGAGGAGGCTGGAGCTTCACGCGCGACGACCCCCTCTGTCGCCTTCGGCGACATCTCCCCCCTAGGGGGGAGATTAGCAACTACCCGAATTTCCCCGTCCTCGGGAATCCCTTCGGCACCATGCGTCCAGCCGAGGCTCGGGCGCCGATCCATTCGACCAGCTCTTCACGTGATTTGATGAAGGTGCGGTCGGCAGAATCCTGCCAGGAGAGACCGCTTGCGAGCGTGAAGGTCTTGAGGTCGAGGACGCCGCCATCCTTGTATTTCTGCAGGCGAACGCCCTTGCCGCGCCCCATTTCAGGGATCTCGGCGAGCGGGAAGACCAGCATCTTGCGGTTCTCGCCGACGATGGCGAGATGGTCACCGGCGACCGGCATACAGCGTTGGGCCTCGTCGGGCGCCTTGACATTCATCACCTGCTTGCCCTTGCGGGTGTTGGCGACGACTTCCTCTTCCGGCACGATGAAGCCGTTACCGTCGTGCGACACCAACAGCAGCTTGCGCTTGGGATCATGGGCAAAGGCGGTGACGATGTCCTGGTCGTTGTCCATGTCGACGATGATGCGGATCGGTTCGCCATGGCCGCGCCCGCCCGGCAGCCGGTCGGCGCCGATCGTGTAGAACTTGCCGCCGGTGGTGAAGACCAGCACCTTATCGGTGGTCTGGGCGTGGAAGGCCAGCTTGAGGCTGTCGCCCTCCTTGAAGGTCAGCAACGAATGGTCGGTCAGATGACCTTTCATCGCCCTGAGCCAGCCCTTTTCCGAAACGACCACGGTGACCGGCTCGCGCTCGATCATGGCATGGGCGATGTCGGTCAGGTCATGTTCGGGTGCGTCGGCGAACTGGGTGCGGCGCTTGCCGAGCGCGGTTTCCGGTCCGAATTTCTCGCGGATGCTGGAGACCTCCCACTTGATCATCGACCACTGCCGGGCGTCGGACGCGAGCAGCGCCTCGATCTGCTTCTTCTCGGTGGTGAGACCGTCGAATTCCTTGCGGATCTCGAATTCCTCGAGCTTGCGCAGGGCACGCAGCCGCATGTTGAGGATGGCTTCGGCCTGGTTGTCGGTGAGCGACCAGCGCGCCATCATCACTTGCTTGGGCTCGTCCTCCTCGCGGATGATCCTGATCACCTCGTCGATGTTGAGATAGGCGATCAGATAGCCGGCGAGGATCTCCAGCCGCCTTTCGATCTCGCCGAGGCGATGCCTGGAGCGGCGGATCAGCACCTCGCGGCGGTGCTCCAGCCATTCCTTGAGCACGCCTTTCAGCGACAGCACGTTGGGTATCTTGCCGCGCGACAGGACGTTCATGTTGAGCGGAAAGCGGCTTTCGAGCTCGGTCAGCTTGAACAGCGATTCCATCAGGATGCCGGGATCGACCGAACGGCTCTTCGGCACCAGCACGACGCGGACGTCTTCGGCGCTCTCGTCGCGGATGTCCTCGAGCAGCGGCAATTTGCGCGCCATCAGCAGCTCGGCGATCTTTTCGATCAGCCGCGCCTTCTGGACTCCATAGGGGATTTCGGTGACGACGATGCTCCAGGTGCCCCTGCCCTGGTCCTCCTGGCTCCATTTCGCCCTGACGCGGAAACCACCGCGACCGGTCTCGTAGGCTTCGAGGATCGAGGCGCGGCTGTCGACGATGATGCCGCCGGTCGGGAAATCCGGGCCTTGGACGAAATCCATCAACGTCGTCACCGGCGCATCGGGTTGCTCGATCAGATGCAGGGCGGCGTCGCAGAGCTCGGCGGCATTGTGCGGCGGGATCGAGGTCGCCATGCCGACGGCAATGCCGGACGAGCCGTTGGCGAGCAGGTTGGGGAAGGCGCCGGGCAGCACGACCGGCTCCTCGTCCTCCTCATTGTAGGTCGGTCGGTAGTCGACCGCATTCTCGGTGATGCCGGACAGCAGCTCGGTCGCCACGTCGGTCATGCGCGCTTCGGTGTAGCGCATGGCGGCAGCGTTATCGCCATCGATATTGCCGAAATTGCCCTGGCCGTCGACCAGGGGATAGCGCATCGAAAAATCCTGCGCCAGCCGCACCAGCGCGTCGTAGATCGACTGGTCGCCATGCGGATGGAACTTGCCCATCACCTCGCCGACGATGCGGGCGCATTTGGCGAAGCCCTGGTCGGGGTTGAGCCTGAGCAACCGCATGGCATGCATGATGCGGCGATGGACCGGCTTCAGCCCGTCGCGCACATCCGGCAGCGCCCGGTGCATGATGGTCGACAGCGCATAGGCGAGATAGCGCTCTTCCAGCGCTTTCTTCAGATCGACCGGCTCGATGTTGTCGCCACCGCCATCGCCAGGCGGCAAAAGCCTTTTTCCCATAGGTTGGGACTAGCCGAGCGGGTGATTCGCGGCAAGAGGCGCCTGAATGGGGCAGCCTCTTGCGCAATACGAACTGGATGCCAGCAACATCACTCGGTTACATCCCGCTTCTATGGCAATGGATCGGATTTGCCTTTCGCCGTGGTTTTCGACCATTGTGCGGCGGAACGCCTTTTTCCCGTCCAGTTCGTCACGGAAGGGTGACGGCGCAACAAATTGAAAAATCTTCAGCACACTCTCAGGGAACCGCGATGACGATCAGACGCTCGACACTCAACAAACTCGCTTTTTCGACCTTGCTGCTGACGCTGCCGCTGAATGCGGCCCTCGCGCAGGATGCGGCGGTCGCCGACCGGCTGAAGGCGGCTCTCGCCGCGCAGGGCGTCGAGATCTCCTGGACCGGGGTGACGGGCGATGCCTCCAGCATGGTGCTGCAGGGCGTGGCCCTCAAACCGGCGGCCGAAAAGGAAGCGCTCAAGATCGGCGACATCAAGCTCGAAGGCGTGACCGAAGCCAATGGCGGTTATGAAATCGAAACCGTCTCGACTTCGGCATTCCAGCACAGCGAAAACGGCGTCACGCTCGACCTCAGCCCCTTCATCATCCACGACATGACGGTTCCGGCCGACGGCGCCACAGGCCCGCTCGGTTCAATGATGATGTATGAATCGGCCGAGCTCGACAACATGACGGTCAAGGTCGCC
Source organism: Mesorhizobium sp. L48C026A00 (assembly GCF_000502375.1). Lineage (NCBI taxonomy): Bacteria > Pseudomonadati > Pseudomonadota > Alphaproteobacteria > Hyphomicrobiales > Phyllobacteriaceae > Mesorhizobium > Mesorhizobium sp. L48C026A00. Next base: position 341,884 of record NZ_AYWU01000005.1, read on the forward strand.
GACAAGACCGCCTTCTCGATGGACGGGCTCGCCATCGAAATCACCCCGCCAGCCGACGGCAAGGCGATGGCGTTTTCCGGCACCACGGAAAAGTTCAATGCCGACCTGACGCTGGTCGAGGACCCGAAGTCCAAGGACGTGATCAACGCGCTCGGCTACCAGAACATCACCGGAAACCTTGCCATGGAGGGCACCTGGCAGCCTGCGGACGGCAAGATGGAGCTGTCGAAATACGACATCTCCGTCGACAATGCCGGAACGCTCGGCATGACCTTCGGTTTCGGCGGCTACACGCTCGACGTCATCAAGTCGCTGCAGGAGATGCAGAAGAAGATGGCGGCGCGGCCCGAAGGCGCCGACAATTCGGCGCAAGGCATGGCCATGCTTGGCGTTTTGCAGCAGCTTTCGTTCAACAGCGCTTCGATCCGCTTTGACGACGATTCTCTGACCAACAAGGTGCTGGACTATGTCGGCAAGCAGCAAGGCATGTCCGGCAAGGACGTCGCCAACCAGGCCAAGGCGGTCGTGCCTTTCGGCATGGCGCAGCTCAACAATCCGGAATTGACGGCGCAGGTGTCGGCTGCGGTCGGCAAATATCTCGACGATCCGCAGAGCATCGAGATCCTGGCCGAGCCGCCGGCAGCGGTGCCGTTCGCGCTGATCATGGCAGGCGCCATGTCCAACCCGGCGGACCTGACGAAGACGCTTGGCGTGACGGTCAAGGCGAACGAAGACTGATTGGGGCGGGGGCCTCGGAGCGTCAGCGCCGCCCCTCACTGCCCTGCCGGGCATTTCTCCCCGGATAGTGACGGGGAAAAAGACACCGTCACAAATGATTTCGCCAACTGGCAGCGTTGCAAGACGGGTGCCAACGTCGCGGCCATCTGTCCTTCTCCCCGTCACTATACGGGGAGAAGGTGCCGTCAGGCGGATGAGGGCAGCGCAAAACGACAGCGTTTAGAGTCGGTTGCGGGAGGTTTTTTAACCCTCTTTCTTGGTCACTGCGACGCGCAGCGACAATTCGCGAAGCTGTTGCGGGCTGGCTTCCGACGGCGCGCTCATCAACAGATCATAGGCCTGCTGGTTCATCGGGAACATCGTCACTTCACGAAGGTTCCTGGCACCGACCAGCAGCATGACGACGCGGTCGATGCCGGCCGCCATGCCGCCATGCGGCGGTGCGCCGTACTGGAAGGCGCGGTAGAGGCCGCCGAAGCGCTCCTCGACCGTCTCGCGATTGAGCCCGACAGTCTCGAATGCCTTGACCATGGTTTCCGGCAGATGGTTGCGGATGCCTCCGCTCGCGATCTCGAAACCATTGCAGACCATGTCATACTGAAACGCTTTGATGCCGAGCAGATCCTCGCCGTTGAGCACATCGATGCCGCCCTGCGGCATCGAGAACGGGTTGTGGGCGAAATCGATCTTTTTCTCGTCCTCGTTCCATTCGAAGAAGGGAAAGTCGACGATCCAGCACAGTTCGAAACGGTCGCGATCGACCAGGTTCAGCTCCTCGCCGGCGCGGGTGCGCGCCGCGCCCGCGAACGAGACGAACTTTTTCGGGTCGCCGGCGACGAAGAAGGCGGCGTCGCCATCGGCAAGACCGAGTTGGAGGCGGATTGCCTCGGTGCGCTCCTCGCCGATGTTCTTGGCGAGCGGACCGGCGCCTTCGAGTTTTTCGCCCTCTTTGCGCCAGAAGATGTAGCCGAGACCCGGCTGGCCTTCGCCTTGCGCCCAGGAATTCATGCGGTCGCAGAAAGCGCGTGAGCCGCCGGTCCTGGCCGGAATGGCCCAGACCTCGGCCTTCGGGTCGTTGGCAAGGATGTTGGCGAACACCTTGAAGCCGGACTCGCGGAAATGTTCGGAGACAGCCTGCATCTCGATCGGGTTGCGCAGGTCCGGCTTGTCGGTGCCGTATTTGCGCATGGCGACGTCATAGGCGATGCGCGGAAACTCCTGCGTCACCGGCTTGCCGGCGGCAAAGGTTTCGAACACGCCCCGCATCACCGGTTCCATTGTTGCCAGAACGTCGTCCTGCTCGACGAAGCTCATTTCCAGATCGAGCTGGTAGAATTCGCCCGGCAGGCGGTCGGCGCGCGGGTCCTCGTCGCGGAAGCAAGGCGCGATCTGAAAATAACGGTCGAAGCCCGACACCATGATCAATTGCTTGTATATCTGCGGCGCCTGCGGCAGCGCGTAAAAGGTGCCGGGATGGATACGTGACGGCACCAGGAAATCACGCGCGCCTTCGGGCGACGACGCGGTCAGGATCGGCGTCGAGAATTCGGTGAAGCCGACCTCGCCCATGCGCTTGCGCATCTCGGCAATGATCTTCGTGCGCGCCACGATGTTCTTGTGCAGCGTGTCGCGGCGCAAATCGAGGAAGCGGTATTTGAGACGGATGTCCTCGGGATAGTCCGGCTCGCCGAACACCGGCAGCGGCAGTTCCTTGGCCGCCGACAGCACTTCGATCTCGCGCGCGAAAACCTCGATTTCGCCGGTCGGCAAATTGGCGTTCGCGGTCTCGGCCAGGCGGGCCTTGACCTCGCCGTCGACGCGGACGACCCATTCGCCGCGCACGGTCTCGGCAATCTTGAAAGCCGGCGAATCCGGGTCGGCGACGATCTGCGTCAGGCCATAGTGGTCGCGCAAATCAATGAACAGCAGGCCGCCATGATCGCGTACGCGATGCACCCAGCCCGAAAGGCGAACGGAAGAGCCGACGTCGCTTTTCCTCAACTGGGCACAGGTATGGCTGCGGTAACGATGCATTGTCATGGGTAAGTCCGGATGTCTGATTGCGGCCAAGGCATGATGGCCCGGCCCGAAAATTTGCGCGAAAAGCACATGAGAGGCCGCCTTTGTCAAGGCAGGCGTCGCCCGGGCAGCATCTTGATTCGAACTTCGGCATTCGTCCGTGGCTGTGTGAAAACTCCGCACCACAGTCAAAGTGTAGAATTTCCTCCGCCTGATCGTGATCAGCGTGGCCGAGCCGTGTACAATGGCCGTCACATTGGCGGGAGGACTACCATGCGCATTCGCACATTGACTGTCCTGGTGATGCTGCTTGTCGGCACCTGCGCATTTGCACACGCACAGACAAAGCCGATGTCCATCGAGGTGTTTCCTTTCGAATTGGAAGACAAGAGCGCTGGCGCAGGCATAATTCCGCCGGATGAACATGATAGGCGCTATCTGTCCGAGTCGGCACAAATGGCGAAGGACATGCTCTCCCAGTCAGGGCGTTTTACAGTGCTTGATGTGCCAGCCGGGGATGAGCAGGCGGTGGCGCCGCACGGATTGCGCAATTGCGGCGGCTGTGAAAGCAAGATCGCCAAAGAGCACGGCGCGTCTCTTGCCTTGCTGGGCGTCGTAACGCGCGTCAGCCGAACAGAGCATACGATGTTCATTCGCATCCTCGACGCTGATACCGGGCAACCTGTTTCGCAGGGGTTTACCGACCTGCGCATGGGTGCGAATTACGCGTGGCCCCGCTCCGTCAAATGGCTGATGAAAAACAGAATTCTTCGGTAGGGTGGCAAGCCACCCGAGTGCGCCATCGGCAGCGCGAAGGATTCCCAGCTAAAATCAAACTGATACGTTGATAGCCGGCGCTGGCCTGCTAACCGCCGGCAATTGCCGCTGGCATTGGCGTGGGCGATGGTTCAAGAAGGATCAACGACAGGCCCTCCTTCATGTCCTCCATGCGCCCGCTGATCCCGCTCCTTATTGCCGCCGGCATCCTGCTCGGCGGCAACGGCCTGCAGAGCACCTTGATCGCATTGCGCGGGGCGCAGGAGGGGTTTTCGGCCTCGACCATCGGCCTGATGGGGACGTTCTATTTCGCCGGCTTCCTGCTCGGCTGCCTCGCCGTCACCCACATCATGAAGGCCGTCGGCCATGTCCGCGCGTTTTCCGCGCTGGCGGCGATCGCTTCGGCCGGGACATTGCTTTTGGTGCTGGTCGTCGACCCGGTCATGTGGTGCGCGTTGCGTCTCGCCGGCGGCTTCTGCTTCGCCGGCCTGTTCACCATCATGGAAGCCTGGCTCAATTCCGGGGCCGCCAACAAGGACCGCGCGCGGGTGCTAGCCATCTACCGGATGGTCGACATCGGTTCGGTCACCGGCGCACAGTTCCTGATCCCGATCGTCGGCGCCGGCGGTTTCGCCATCTTCGCCGTCATGTCGATCATGATCACGCTCTCGCTGGTGCCGGTGTCGCTCGGCGATCGCTCCAACCCGACCCCGCCCGAAGACGTCAAGCTCGACCTCGCCCGCGTCTGGCGGATCTCGCCGCTCGGCTGCTTCGGCTGCATTGCCGTCGGCGTCACCAACAGCGCTTTTCGCACCTTGTCGCCGGTCTATGCCGAACAGATCGGCATGTCGGTCACCGACGTCGTCACCTTCGTCAGCGTCGGCATATTCGGCGGCGCCATCATCCAGTATCCGCTCGGCTACCTGTCCGACCGCTGGGACCGGCGTTCGGTGCTGCTGATAACGACGTGCTGCGCGCTGCTGGCGTCGCTGGCGCTGGTGTTCTGGGCGCGCAGCGATCCGTCCCTCAACTTCGTGATCGTCTTCATCTTCGGCTGCTTCGCCATGCCGCTCTATTCGCTGTCGGCGGCGCACTCGAACGACCGCGCCGACAAGGGCGAGTTCGTGCTGATCAACGCGGCGCTGATGCTGTTCTATTCCTTCGGCGCCATTGGCGGGCCGTTCGCCGCCTCGACGGCGATGCAGTATTTCGGGCCAAGCGCGCTGTTCGTGTTCACCGCCACCGTCTACGCCATCTTCGTCGTGGTCATCCTGTACCGGATGCAGGTGCGATCGGGCGTGCCGGCCGGCCATCGCAGCCGTTTCATCGGCCTTTTGCGCACATCGACGGTGTTCGCCCGGCTGGCCAAGCGCAACGATGATTCCGACGGGCCTGCCAGGCAATGATGACGGCCCGCCAGGTCTTGAAACCCGGACAGCGGCTTGACGAAAGCCCGCGCGGCTGAAATTGAAGGAGACCTTACACTTTGCCAAAAGCGATTTGATGCACGTCATCACTACCCAAAAAGAACTCGAGACCGCTCTCGCCGCGTTCGAAAAGTCGGATTTCGTCACCGTCGACACCGAATTCATTCGCGAGACGACCTTTTGGCCGATTCTCTGCCTGATCCAGATGGCAGCACCCGGGGTGACAGCGCTGATCGATCCGCTGTCACCCGATATCGACCTGAAGCCGTTCTTCAGGCTGATGGCCAACGAGGCGGTCGTCAAAGTCTTCCATGCGGCACGCCAGGACATCGAAATCATCGTTCATCTCGGCGATCTGGTGCCGCATCCGGTGTTCGACACTCAGGTGGCGGCGATGGTTTGCGGCTTCGGCGACAGCGTCTCCTATGACCAACTCGTCCAGAAGGTCACCGGCGCCCGGCTCGACAAGTCCTCACGTTTCACCGACTGGCGCCACCGGCCGCTTTCCGAAAAACAGCTCGACTACGCGCTTGCCGACGTCACCCATCTGATCGAGGTCTACCAGCACCTCAGCGCGGAGTTGGTGCGGGAAAACCGCGCCCACTGGCTGAACGAGGAGATGGACGTGCTGACCGCCCGCGAAACCTACGATCCGCATCCGGAGGACGCCTGGAAGCGGCTGAAGATGCGGCTGCGCAAGCCGCAGGAACTGGCGATCGTGCAAGCGGTGGCGGCATGGCGCGAGCGTGAGGCGCGCGAACGCGACGTGCCGCGCGGCCGGGTGCTCAAGGACGACGCCATCTATGAGGTGGCGCAGCAGGCGCCGCGCGATGCGGCAGCACTCGGCAAGCTGCGCACCACGCCGAAAGGCTGGGAACGCTCGGCGACGGCAACGGCGCTGCTTGGCGCGGTCAACAGCGCGCTTGCCTTGCCCAGGGAAGAGATGCCGAAGCTGCCGAAGAGTTTTCAGCCGCCCGAAGGCTCCAATGCCGCCGCGGAACTGCTGAAAGTGCTGTTGCGGATCGTCGCCGAAAAGGAGGGCGTCGCTTCGAAGGTGCTGGCCTCGAGCGACGACATCGACCGCATCGCCGCCGAGGGCGAGGACGCCGACGTGCCGGCCTTGCAAGGCTGGCGACGCGCCGTGTTCGGCGAGGCGGCGCTCAAACTGGTGCGCGGCGAGCTCGCCATCAAGTTCGACAAGCGCAAGATCGCGCTGTTCGATTTGTAGCGTCTGCGACGTCCTTCTCCCCTTGTGGAGAAGGTGGATCGGCGCGTTAGCGCCGAGACGGATGAGGGGTTCTGGAAGAAACGCCGCGTTAAAATATTGAATGATTTTAACGATTTAATGGCCGCGATCCTTCCAACACCCCTGCCATGTCACTTCAAACTCTGTTTCATTTCAATCGGATAGCGGCTTGGGCCAAGGGCTCGATTTCAAAGCGATATATCAGAGAAAGCGCCCGCGCACCTTTCATCTACGATGGCGCCCGGCGCCGGGCGATGTGTCTCATCCGACCGAGTTGAGCCTGTCCTCGGGCTTGCCAAAGGCATGACCCGTGGGCTCGGCCACCTTCTCCCACAAAGGGGAGAAGGGCAGTCAGCGCTGTTTCTGAGCGGCCAGGTGAAATACCGCGATGACGATCACGGGTATCGCCAGAAGCGCGAATTTGATGACGATCAGCGCAGAGGCGAAGGACAGCGAGTCCGGATTGGCCGACAGGAAATCGGAGAGCATGCGGGCCACCGCGATGTTCTGCGCATAATCGGCAAGCGTGTAGGGCAGCACCAGGACGAGCGCGAACAGCGACTGAAGCTGGGCGGACAGAGCCCGGAAGTTCTTCAGCCGCCGCCCGGCGGCAAGGATCAGGCTGACCAATGTCAGCGACAGCAGCGCCGGAAATAGCAGGTCGAAGGTCAGGTAATGCCAGACCAGGATGATCTCGCTGCCGCGACGCCCGAGTGCCGTCAGCCAGGCCATGCCCTCGTCCGGGGTGAACCCGGCAAAGCGCAAATCGAGCGACGGCAGGCCGCCGCTCAGCTGGCGGAAATAGAGGAACTCCATCGCCGTCATGGCGACGAAAACCCCCGCGCAGACAAAACAGAGCGCGGCAGCGTGGCGCGACAGCCGCAGCATCATTGCCGTCAGGCTTCGTGCGAACTGGTTAGGCTCCGCCGGGGTAATTCGGGCTTTCGCGGGTGATCGTGACGTCATGGGCGTGGCTTTCACGAAGTCCGGCGTTGGATATGCGTACAAACGTGGCGCGGTCGCGGAAATCGGCAAGGTCGCGCCCGCCGACATAACCCATAGCGGCTTTCAGGCCGCCGGCAAGCTGGTGCAGCACGCCGGACACAGGTCCTTTGTAAGGCACCTGGCCTTCGATGCCTTCCGGCACCAGTTTCAACGTGTCGCGAACCTCGGCCTGGAAATAGCGGTCGGCGGAGCCACGCGCCATGGCGCCGACCGAGCCCATGCCGCGATAGGCTTTGAACGAGCGGCCCTGATGCAGATAGACTTCGCCCGGGCTCTCGTCGGTGCCGGCCAGCAGCGACCCGATCATGGCGGCACTGGCGCCGGCGGCGAGCGCCTTGGCGAGATCGCCGGAATATTTGATGCCGCCATCGGCGATGACCGAGACGCCCGATTTCTGCGCCGTCTCGACCGCCGACATGATCGCGGAAAGCTGCGGCATGCCGACGCCGGCGACGATGCGGGTGGTGCAGATGGAACCCGGCCCGATGCCGACCTTGACGGCATCGGCGCCGGCATCGATCAGCGCCAGCGTGCCTTCTGAAGTGGCGACGTTGCCGGCCAGGATGCGGACCGAATTGGACAGTTTCTTGGCCCGCGTCACCGCATCGAGCACGCGTTGCGAGTGACCATGCGCGGTGTCGATCACCAAAAGGTCGACGCCGGCATCGATGAGCCGCTCGGCGCGCTCAAAACCGTCATCGCCGACGCTGGTGGCGGCCGCCGCGCGCAAGCGCCCCTGCACGTCCTTGGTGGCGTGCGGGTTGAGCTGCGACTTCTCGATGTCCTTGACGGTGATCAATCCGACGCAATTGCCGCCGCTATCGACCACGACCAGCTTTTCGATGCGGTGCTGGTGCAGGAGCCGCTTGGCCTCGTCCTGATCGACATTTTCCTTGACTGTGATCAGGTTCTCACGGGTCATCAACTCGTAGACTTTCTGGCCCGGGTCGGAAGCGAAGCGCACGTCGCGGTTGGTCAGTATGCCGACCAGCCGTCCGACCGTGTGCCCGCCAGCGCCGCCATTCTCGACCACCGGAATGCCCGAGATGCTGTAGTTGCGCATCAGCCCCAGGGCGTCGGCCAGCGTCGCATCGGGGCCGATGGTGACGGGGTTCACCACCATGCCGGATTCGAATTTTTTGACTTGCCGCACCTGCTCGGCCTGTTCGGCAGGCGAGAAATTGCGGTGGATGACGCCGATGCCGCCGGCCTGGGCCATGGCGATGGCAAGACGCGCCTCGGTGACGGTATCCATGGCGGCGGACAGGATCGGCACGTTGAGGTCGATGTCGCCGGCAATGCGGGTGCCGATATCGGTTTCGCCGGGCATGACCTCGGAATGACCCGGCTGCAGCAGCACATCGTCAAAGGTCAGCGCCAATGCGCCCGTGGACGTTTCGATAATCTTTGCCATGGCCAGCCCTCGGAATGCATGAAAAGCGCTGGACCGGATGGACAGCGCCGACTCGTCTTCTTCCCTTTCAGGATTGGCGCTGGCTCGTAACACGTCCCGTCGCCGTTGAAAAGCCGATTGCTTGTGCACGACAGGGCCGCGAACTCAGCTTGATGCCTTTCGCGGTGACGGATGGCGACCGGCATTCACCGCTGGTGATTGGCGAAAGCCGAAGCGGCCGCCTCGCCGACGGCGCTGCTCCGGAGTTTTGTTGGGCATGCCCGCTGCCAGGTCGCTCAAATGTGACAGCAAGTTAAGGCGACATCCAACGCAACCCGTGGTAACCGCCCTGCCTGTCGGCTTGCCCGGTCGGCAACAATCGAATCCGGACGCGCTCCATGAACCGCACCATTCCGCTTATCCTGGCGGTCGCCCTTTTCATGGAAAACATGGATTCGACCGTTATCGCAACGTCGCTGCCGGCGATCGCCGTCGACCTCCAGACCAGCCCGGTGGCGCTCAAGCTGGCGCTGACCGCCTATCTGGTGTCGCTGGCGGTGTTCATTCCGATTAGCGGCTGGATGGCCGATCATTTTGGCGCCAAGACCGTGTTTCGCGCCGCGATTGCCGTGTTCATCGTCGGATCGGTCGCTTGCGCGGTGTCGAATTCGCTGCCGGCCTTCGTGGTCTCACGCTTCCTGCAAGGCATTGGCGGCGCCATGATGACGCCGGTGGGACGGCTGGTGCTGGTGCGCGCCACGCCGAAGAGCGAGCTCGTCGCCGCGATGTCGTGGCTGACCGTTCCGGCATTGGTCGGGCCGCTCGTCGGGCCGCCGGTCGGCGGTTTCATCACCACCTATTTCAGCTGGCACTGGATCTTCCTGATCAATGTGCCGATCGGGCTGATCGGCATCTGGCTGGCCACGCGCTTCCTGCCGGAGACCGAAGCGGCGCCAACGCCGCCGCTCGATTTCATCGGCTTCGTGCTGAGCGGCCTGGCGGCATCGGGCATCGTTTTCGGCCTGTCGGTGGTCAGCCTGCCGGCCTTGCCGCCGATTGCCGGCTTCCTCACCGTGGCTGTCGGGCTGGTTTCTGCCGTGCTTTACCTCCTGCATGCGCGCCGCGCCAAAAATCCGCTGCTGGCGCTCGAACTGTTCCGCAACCAGGTGTTCCGCGCCTCGGTCCTCGGCGGCGGGCTGTTCCGCATCGGCATCGGCGCCGTACCCTTCCTTTTGCCGCTGATGTTCCAGATCGGCTTCGGGCTGACGCCGTTCCAGCCGGGAATGATCACCTTCGTGGCGGCGATCGGCGCCATCGGCATGAAATTCGTCACCGCGCTGATCTTCCGGGTCGCCGGCTTCCGCCGCGTGCTGATCTTCGGCTCGCTGATCGCGGCGGCGTCGATTGCCATCAACGGCCTGCTGACGCCCGAGACGCCATATCTGCTAATCCTCGCCGCCTTGCTCGCCGGCGGCTTCATCCGCTCGATGTTCTTCACCGGCATCAACGCGCTAGCCTATGCCGAGATTTCGACCGCCGACACCAGCAGGGCAACGCCGATCGCCGCAGTGTTCCAGCAACTGTCGATCGCGCTCGGCGTGGCGCTGGCCGGCGGCGTCCTGGAAGTGTCGACGACAATCCATGGCGGGGCGCTGACGCTGAGCGACTTCCACGTCGCGTTCTTCATCGTCGCGGCGGTGTCGGCCGCTGCATCGCTGTCATTCATGCGGCTGGCGCCCGATGCCGGCAACGCCGTATCGGGACATGGCGGGCTGACGGCGCCGAAGACGCTGGGGGTGTCTGGTCCGCAGGGCGGTTGAGGGCGGGCGGTGCAGAACCTTTTGGTGCCGGCGGGACAGCGCCCCCCTCTGTCCTGCCGGACATCTCCCCCACTTGGGGGGAGATCGGCCGTCATCCCGGCTTTCGCCAATCGCCTACGCTGAGGAAGAAGGTGCGGCCGACGAAGCTGCCAATCTCCCCCCTCGTGGGGGAGATGTCCGGCAGGACAGAGGGGGGCGCAAAGGATCGCTACAGAGCGGTTTTACCCTGCCCCGCTTCCGCCTTTAAAATCCTTCGCCAGCAGATAAAGCTCCACCGACTCGTCGCGCGAGGCCGGCGGTTTGACGTGGTGGACCGAGCGGAAATTCTGCTTGAGCCTGGCGAGCAATTCGTTCTCGGCGCCGCCCTGGAAAGTCTTGGCGAGGAAATGGCCGCCCGGCTTCAGCACCGAGAGGGCGAAATCGGCGGCCACCTCGCACAGATACATGGTGCGGATGTGATCGGTCCGGCGATGGCCGGTGGTGGGTGCGGCCATGTCGGACAAAACGATGTCCGGTTGGCCGCCGAGCGTTTCGGCGAGCTTTTGCGGCGCCTGCGGGTCGAGAAAATCCATCAACAGCACCGGCGCGCCGGGCACCGCGTCCATTTCCAGATAGTCGATGCCGACGACATGCGGGTGTTCGGCCGTCGATTTCGTGCGCGCGGCGGCGACCTGGCACCAGCCGCCGGGTGCCGCGCCAAGGTCGATGACTTTCATGCCGGGCTTGAGCAGATGGTGCTTGTCGTCGATCTCGATCAGCTTGTAGGCCGCGCGCGAGCGGTAGCCGTCGGCCTTGGAACGCTGGACATAGGGGTCGTTGATGTGGCGCTGCAGCCAGCGGCGCGACGATTCCTTCAGGCCGCTTTTCTTCTTGATCCGCGTCTTCAGCACGCGAATGCCGGCAGAGCCTGGTTTTTCCGGTTTCCTGGTCATTGCCTGACTTCTTGTTTGAGCATGATATTTTCCGAAAACCGGTTGCCACTTTTCGCTGACGCGGTCCTGCGGTTCGGGATCATGCATTCTGGTCTGAGCATGATCTTTTCCGAAAACCGGCTGCCACTTTTCGGGATCATGCTCTGCCCCGCCCATTGTTGCGCCAGACACCGTCGTCGGCCATCAATTCGCTCAATATGCCCTCGCGCAGGCCGCGGTCGGCGACGCGCAGCCGCTCCGACGGCCACACCGCGCGGATCGCTTCCAGGATGGCGCAGCCGGCCAGCACCAGATCGGCGCGATCGGCGCCGATGCAAGGATTGGCGACGCGCTGCTGAAAATCCCAGCCGACCAGTTTTTCGACCATGCGGTCGACGCTGTCGCGATCCATCCACAGCCCGTCGACGCGGCGGCGGTCGTAGCGGTCGAGGTCGAGGTGGACGCCGGCCAGCGTCGTCACCGTGCCCGAGGTGCCGAGCAAGTGGAATTTCGGGCTGGCGAGCACATGGCTCAGCCGGTCGCGCCCGTCGAAGGCGTGCAGGCGCACAGCCACATCCTCGACCATGGCGGCAAAGATCTCACGGGTGACGGCGCGGCCGCCGAAGCGCTCGGCCAGCGAGACGACGCCGACCGGCAGCGACGTCCAGGAGACGATGTGGTTGGCGAGCCTCGGCGAGCGGTGGCCGGTGAGATCGATCAGCGCGATTTCCGAGGAGCCGCCGCCGATATCGAACAGGACGACGCCTTGCGTGTCGCGGTCGACCAGCGAGCCGCAGCCCGACACCGCCAGCCGCGCCTCGGTCTGGCGGTCGATGATCTCGAGTTTCAACCCTGCCTCGCGCTCGACGCGGTCGAGGAACTCGGCGCCGTTGGCGGCCGTGCGGCAGGCTTCGGTGGCGATCAGCCGGGCCTTCCTGATCTTGCGGTTGCGCAATTTGTCACCGCAGATCTTCAGCGCCTCGACCGCACGGTCCATCGCCGGCTGCCCGAGCCGGCCATTGGCGGTGAGGCCCTCGCCCAGCCTGACGATGCGCGAGAAAGCGTCGATGACGCGGAACTGGCCGTGGCGCGTCGGCACCGCCACCAGCAGCCGGCAATTGTTGGTGCCAAGATCGAGTGCCGCAAACACCGGCAGTTCCTGCAGCGGCGGGCGGCGAGCAGCCGGCTCCGGCCGGCCTGGCGGCAAGGCCGCGACGATCGCCGCGGGC